>CALHRC010000040.1 GCA_938038265.1 uncultured bacterium | reverse complement strand
CAGAATACCTCATTTTTTAGTAACTAACACTCCTGCGGGGGATATAGCCGCTTTGTTCAGGAATTCCTGAACATAGAGAAAAGCCGGGGGTAGCGCAGGCCGGGCAGGCTCCGGCAAGGTTCGAGGTTTACCGAGAACCGGTGGCCGCCTGCGGCCATGCCCCCCTTACGGGGACAAGCCCGGCCGCAGCGAGGGGGGCGGGAGCTCCCTTCTTCCTCCTTAAATTGCAGCAGGATTCTATATTGTGTTCAGGAATTCCTGAACAATAAGGTGGCGGTACTGCCGTTTAGGTGAACCACCACACGGATTGCGTGGGTAGTTACATATACATCCTCCACAGATAAACCCTTGACGCAACCTCGAAATATTACACAAAGCCGTTATGGCACCCAAAAAAGCTTTCATTGGCCGCCTGGTTAATGGCTTTCAATCTTTTTTTGACGGCATCGGCTTTCTAAGTGAACATAGGCTTTGGCGCTACACCATAATGCCGGGGATCATCTCTCTGGTTTTGCTGCTGGTGATTGGTACTGCCGTTTACTTGTTTGCTGCAGAATATCTCTTATCCCTAACCACAAATCTGCAGAGCGACAGCGCCTGGATTGAATGGCTCCTCTCTGGCCTGCGGTTGGTCATAAAACTGGTTGTATTGATCGCATCGATAGTGATTGCTGTCTTTTTATACCGCACTTTAGCCGGCGTAATTGTCATTCCGTTTCTGGGGCCCTTGCTTGAACGAATTGAAATAATCCTCACAGGGCAAAAAATCCAAACAACAATTACTAAAGATATGATGAACGCACTGGTAGGTATTTGGGTTAGTGTCAAATATCTCTTGGTAGAAATTACTCTGCTCTTGGTAACAATACCCCTGGGACCGTTGCAGCCAGTCATCATGACCGGCGTCTCGGGCTATTTTTTGGGTCGGGGCATGTTTGACTACCTGCTGGAAAAACACTCCAATACATTAAAACAACGCAAAACTATGGCCAGAGAATTCTGGCCTGAAATGGAAGGACTGGGGGTTATGCACTTTATCTGTCTGATGATCCCCATTATGGGTCCGATGCTGGCCCCGGCAGCTTCCCTGACAGGCGCCGCACTACTCTTTTACAAACAAGAAACATAAGGGTACGGTATAATTATGGGGGGGATGTACAAAACCAAACGAGCCTTACTGCTGGTCTTATTTTCAGTCGTGTCATTCTTATCGGCCGAGCAAATTCCTCTGGAGTCCCAAGTTCCTTTAGGGATGGCCTTTGACGGCAAAATCCTCTGGGTTGCTGATAGCCGCTTAAAGACTATCGCAGGCTATGACTTTGACGAGAAATCTTTCATTAGACCTAAACCTATATCGATTAGCTCTTTACGTGATTTGGCTTTTTGGTATCCTTATCTGGTAACTGCATATCCGGGAACTATCGCACTGCTTAACCCACTCAATGGCGATGTTGTTGAGAGGATATCGGTAAGCATTCTAAGGGATCCGGTATCTATAGCAACTAATGGAGATATCGCGTTTATTCTCGACAGAAACGATAACAGAATTTACCGCTATAATCTAAAAGAAAAAAATCTTTACGGGGGGATTTCCTTATCGGCCAGCAACCCCCGTGGGATGACCTGGTTCAAGGGTAATCTCTGGCTGGCCGACAAACAGGGCCGGGCACATAAAATCAATCCTGAAAATGGAGAGATTGTCGGCTTCATTCCTCTGCCCCCTGATTCATTTGGCATTTCATTTATTGGCGGCACGCTTTACGTCAGCCGACCCAACGAAGTAAGAACAATCGATTATATTGAAACTGATAACTACGTTGCCGCTTCGCAAAAAGAATTTGATCTGCGGGGAAAGATTGTGTTTCATTTGCCGTGGCCAGAAATCCAACGGCAGCGCGAGAGCCGTCTGGAAATTTCTTTTGAAAGTCTTCCTTTTAATGCCCGACAGCGGCACCAGCGTCTAAAAGCAGATCCTACTGATTTCAGGTTCCAGCGACAGGAGGAAGGCGAGTCTTTTTCACTCAAGGATTTTAAGAGTGGATCGGGTGCAACACAGTATCGTTTAAGTGGGGTAGTTAGCTTATTTGACTTAACGCACATTTTTCACTCGGAAAATATTAAACAGTACCACCGAAAAATGCAACTTCCGGAATCGGTTTTGCGTTTTATAAGCCGAGAAAATTTTAATAAAGATTTTGTTTCTAAAATGAAGCCGGCGGTTAAAAAGTTAAAAAATGAAAACGAGGGGCGACATCCAACAAGCATTTTACCGTTGCTTAAAAATTATGATTTTGTTTCGTTAAGCGAAGAGATATTTGCCCTGCGTTCTTTGGGGATCCCCGCACGGGAAGCGGTATTTTTTGACATGCGACAGAGAAAAGAGCAGCGCTTTTTGCAGGTATATATCCAGCCTGTCGGTTGGGTTACCCGGGGAGAAGCGTACAGTGTGGAGCGACCGCGGGAATTTCCTGTGGGCAATTATTTACTGGAATTGTATTACCCTGAAACAGTGCAGGTAAATCCCCCCCCACGCGATGAGCAGAACAAACTGCTGCCTATACCCCAGAATATTTTGAGTTTTGAAGATCTGGAGCTGGCAGAACGCGAAGTAAATTAAAAGCGATTTTGCAACGTAAGCCACAAAACCGCTTCAGTAGTGAAAAAGACTACTCGCCTGAAAATGGCGGGTAGTTGTCAGAAAGGTAGCTCATGTAGAGCCAGACACGGGTAGACCAGCGCTCGGTGGCTACCTGAAAGTTAAACCATGATTCGGGATAATGACCGGTAAATAAAATTACCCACCAGGCCAGTATACCGAGTATAGCGCCGACAATACCACGCAGCAGCAGCACAATCCCATGCGGAATCATTACATAAAAGATGCCGAAAAAACTTTTCAGCAGCAGCAGGCCGCGGCTTAACGTGGGGGGATATTCGACCTCGAAGGTCAGGTAGGGGACCTGTGTATCTAAGCCAAAAGCCGGGTATTCATCTCTCATGTTGCTCATGGTAAGGCCCACACGCAGGGCATAGCGACGCAATTTGATCTGGTAATCAAACCAACTTCGGGGGTAACGCCCGGTAAATAGAATCACCCACCAGGCCAGCATCATCAGGATAGCTGACCACAGCTGCAGAAATAGCAGAATAATCCCGTGGGGTATGCCGATATAGAACAGGCCAAAAAAGGACCGCAGCAGCAAATGCACACGAGAATAACTGTTTTGTCTCTGTACTTCAAGTTTCATTTAGACTCTCCTTATAGTTTATTGTTTTTTTACGAGGAATGTAACCAGGATAACTCCCATAAATAAAAAAGCAACTCTTTTTCGTTTTTTTAAACAGTGTAGGGCACGAACCTGGGCCTGGCGATCTTCTGCTACTTTGTTCAGGAATTCCTGAACAGGGGTATGGATTTCCCTACCGGATGGGGCAGTGAACCCTAAAAATGTGACATAATGTAAGTTTTAGTAACTAAAAAACCCGCAAAGGGTAAAGCCGGATGGTTTAGCCCCACTCGGGGCAGCTACTTTGTTCAGGAATTCCTGAACAGAGGTATGGATTTCCCTACCGGATGGGGCAGTGAACCCTAAAAATGTGACATAACGTAAGTTTTTAGTAACTAACAAGCCTTTTATGGGTGGCTATTCGTTACCCCTACAGTAGGGATTGCTTGGGGGGTTACTTATCAATTATACCTTTCTTAACCTAACAGGAACTTAATTTGACCGTCTGTTTAGAATTAGCGAAATCGCTCTATGATTCTTTCCGGGTTAGAAATTGAAAAGCGTTTAGGCAAAGATATTGTAATTGACCCCTTTGAGCGCCGCAGGTTAAATCCTAATTCTTACAATTTGACACTGGCCAGAGAATTGCTGGTTTATGATGAGCCAATTTTAGACATGAAAAAACCTAACGCTACCCGACAAATTGAAATCCCCCCTGAAGGTTTGGTGCTTGAAACCAACAAGCTATATCTTGGCAGAACGGCAGAGTACACGGAAACCTATAATTTGGTACCCATGTTAGAAGGGCGCAGCAGTATTGGGCGGCTTGGCATGTTTGTACACGTAACGGCTGGATTTGGTGATATTGGTTTTTGCGGCTTTTGGACATTAGAAATCAGTTGTATCCAACCTATTCGTATTTATGCTGGGGTAGAAATTTGCCAAATATTTTATCATACCATACAAGGTGAGTTTGAAGAATATAAAAAAGGCAAGTACCAAAACAACCAGGGAATTCAGCCAAGCCTACTTTATAAAGATTTTGAAAGAAAAAACTGACCACCGGTTTTACAATGCCGGCAAAACTCACCATTACTGCCTTAGATGCTTTTGGCAATGGCAAGGCAACAATAAACGACAAGCCGATTTTCGTACCCGGGGCGTTGCCGGGTGAGGTTATTTTACCTCTGTTAGTTGAAGAACACAATACTTATGAAATTATAAAACAATATAAATCCTTAAGCACTCACCCCCAACGCACACAACCTGCCTGCCCTGTATTTTCGGCTTGTGGCGGCTGCCAACTACAGCACTTAACCCTTGCAGGACAATTAAAATATAAAATGGATCACCTGCAAACTTTACTGGATACAAACCCAACAACAAGGTATATCCACTGTAATTTTATTACGGCAACGACTGAATGGCATTTTCGCCATAAAATTATTTATCACATTAAAACAAGAGAAACATTAGGCTATTTTTCTGCTAACAGTCATAAAGTTGTTCCCCATAAAATTTGCCTGACAGATCACCCTAAAATGGAGCAGCTAAAACCCATCTATGAACAATGGCTGCAGAGTTCCCAAACGCCTTTACATTCCGAAGGCTGTGGCATACGAGCCATTCAAAGTAGATATAATCAAAAAGCAGAATTTTTAGTTACCATTAGCAGTTCATCCCCCCCAAAAAATGAAGAACTTTTGCTAAAATACCTTGCTAATACAGAAGGATTTTTAGGCTTAGTATGGCACATAAACACTAAGCAAGGCAATGCCATATTTAACCCCAGCGGGCAGGATATATTAGTGGCAGGCCAAGAATTTTTAGTCGAAGAAATTGCTTCGCTAAAATTTCGCATTGGCGCCCAGGATTTTTTTCAAACAAACCCAGAGGGAGCCAGACAATTAGTTTTATTGGTACGCCAGTTTGCTGATCTTAACGGAAACGAATACATAGTAGATCTTTTTGCTGGTGTCGGACTGTTGGGACTTTCTCTGGCTAACAAAGCATCGCAGGTTGATTCGATTGAAGCAAACCCCTCGGCGGCCAGGCAAGCCATGAAGAATGCTAAACTGAATAGTATCCGAAATTTTAAAGCCCATGCATCAGACAGCGCGCATTTTTTCAATAGTTTTGGCACAGGGGTGGATGTATTAGTTATAGATCCGCCTCGCCGGGGACTGAGTGAACAACTGCTAAGCGATATTATTCGTATAAAGCCCCGGAAAATAATCTATGTATCATGTAATCCTATATCGTGGCAGCGTGACGCTGTCATATTGATTCAAACAGGTTATCGCTGCGACCGCTTACAGCCTTTAGATATGTTTCCCCATACTTTACATTATGAGCTGGTATCAAGATTTAGTTTAACATGACAGTACAGAAAAGAATTATTGAAAAACTTGAGCGGGAATTTCAACCATCCTTTCTGCGTGTTACCAACGACAGTGCCCTGCATGCCGGCCATGCGGGGGCGGGAGAGGAGACGCATTTTACCATTGAAATGGTTTCAAGTAGATTTTCCGGGTTAGCGAAAATTGCGCGCCACAGACTGGTAAACCATTGCCTGGCGGATGAACTAAACGGACCGGTACATGCTCTTTCCTTAAAGCTTAAAAGCCCTCAAGAACTGTAATTGGCTCATCAAGCATAGTGAGAACCGAAATGTTAAAATCCACACCTTGCACCGTCTCAACAAAATCAAAGAGACGCCCTGGAGCCCGCCGCCACCCCAAAATAATTTGAAATAGCTGGTTTTTTCTTAAAGGCCGGCGATAGCCAGTTTCTATGCCCCAAGCATAATTTGGCGGGTTACGGTATTTCTCGCGATATATCGTCAATAAGCCTCGGTAATCAAGCCACAGGTATTCGGAATACAGACTCTGGAAAACTTCAGCCCTGCCGAAATTTCTTACCGTAACGATGCGGGCGCCTACAGATACTTTCTGTGCATAGGGAGAATAGGGGTTCAGAGGTGGAGTAAACGTTCGTAAATTTCCGGTAAAATCCAGCCTAAATTTATTGTTTAGAGCCCATGATCTGTCATGTTGTAAAAATAAATATTCATAACTGCGTAAACTGCGGTTATCAAACCAGACATCCTCACTAAGTAAAAATTTTTTCTGGTAGCTGGAATAATCACTGACATGATCACTGCGATGCGCATAACCAAACAGAAATTCGCTGTTGTACTTTTCGAGCGACCAGAGAGCCGCCAAGCCCATATGGCCGTTCCAACTCTGCCACGCCAAAGTCTCTCCCGCAGAAAAATTAGCCGTTGTCAACTGCGGCAGTGCCAGCAGAGTGACATTTCCCCAACGTACAATATCTACCGGTTGGCCAATTGAAGTCTGCATGCGATCATGGTGCCAGCGCAGCATATTGGCCGGTACTTCCCCCACTGTATGCAGGGTGGTAAAAGATAAAGCTGCAATAGAAGTAGTAAAAATGACAAATAAAAAAATAAAATAATACATTAATTTAACTGGTCAAATAACAATAATTGTTCATTACTACTGACAGCGCCAATGTAAGGCAAGTTGCGCAAAAAACCTTTATAGTCAAGACCATAACCGACAACAAAATGATCTTCTATGGCAAAACCTTGGTATTTTATAGGATAATTTAAGTTCATTTTAGCAGGTTTTACTAACAAAGAACAAATTTCAAGCGAAGCCGGCGAGCGCGCTAATAACATCTCCATAACAAAATTTAAGGTTAAGCCCGTGTCAATAATGTCTTCTGCAATTAACACATGCTCACCGGCAATATCATGGGTTAAGTCTTTGATAATCTTTACATTGCCCGAACTCTGCATCGCATTGCCATAACTCGAAATTTCCATAAAATCAACCCGCACGGGAATTGTAATTTCGCGAATTAAATCCGCCATGAACACAAAACAGCCCTTCAAAGCGCCAATTAAACGCAGCGGCTCGCGACCGGCATAATCCCGCGAAATCTGCCGACCCATTTCACGAATTCTCTCGTGCAGCTGCTCTTCACGAATCAAGGGGGGGATCGCTTGGCTCATTAGCGCGACTCTGCTTCAATTAAAAGCTTATGGTAGGCTTTTATTAAATCTGTCTTGCTAATAACTCCAACAAGCTGTTCATTTTCAATAACCGGAATAGTACGCTGCCCATGCTGGATAATCAATCTGGCGGCAGAATCTAAAGAATCAGTCGGTTTCAGGAAATGTAATTTGGGTGACTCAATTAACTGTTCAAGAGGGGTGCGCAGATAATCCATCTTATCGGAAAAGCTCTCTAAATAACTCTGGTGCAACAACTCCCAACTGGATAATACCGCATAGGGCTTGCCTTCTTTGAGAATCACCACCCCGTTAATGCGGTTTTCAACTAACGTGCGGGCTGCGGTGGCCAGCAGGTCACTGACGTCGAGGGTGATGACCTTTTTATTCATGACATCCCCCACCCTGGTATTTCTGATGGTGGTCAGCCGCCAGTGCAATTTTTCAAGAACAGGATCAAGTACTGACATAGTTACCTCTTTCACTTAAAAATTAAATCGCGATCTTTGATTTCTTTATTGATTTCATGCTGGATACGATAACGAATATTCTGGTTGATCTCTTTGACAAAGCGGGGATCTTTAATATCTTTTTTACTGTACTTGCCAAAATCAATGGGCTTGAGAAATTTAATTTTCCACTTTACCGGAAAAGGAATGATGTTAAGCGGTAATGGAATAGAGGAGCCAATGATATCCTTAAACCAATCAATTTTCGCTAAATTATAAACCGACTCTTCCGCGCCAATGATTGCCGCAGGAACCACCGGCGCCCGCTGCATAATCGCCAGAGGGACAAAACCGGGATTAAAATCCACCAGTTTATACATGGAAGAAGACACTTTGAAATTGCCCTCGGCCCCTTCGGGAAAAATCACCACCAGGTTATTTTTTTTGAGCTGGTTCAACCCTTCTTTCAGATCAGCGGGAAACAGCCCATAGCGCCGCGCAAAGCTATTGCGGAACTCATCACCAAACCAGAAATTGTGCGCCATTGTACGAGGCACCCGCCGCAAGAATTTGTGGATGGTGTAGCCCAGTATGAAGGCATCGTAACCCACCGCATTAGAATGGTTAGCCACAATGAGAGCCTTACCTTTTTTGGGGATATTCTCCCAGCCATGGGTTTCCAGACGAAAGTACCCCGCTAACAAGTTATGTAACACTTCGGGAATCACTCGCAAATCGTGGGCTAATTTTTCACCGAACTCGTTTCTTTCTGCCGCCTTTTTAGGCATATTGCAGAGTAAAACATCAAACCATTTTGTCAAGTATATAGAAGTTAACTTGTTCAGGTAACCACCCAACGAAAACCAGCGATAAAACGGTTTACCCCGTGCTCACTGGCAGAGATGCGTTCGCCCATCATGAATTTATCCCGACCACGGTTGCGATATATCTTGGCGCCACAGAAAACCAGCGTACTTGCTTTTCTGTGGCTGGCGGCTACATCCCCCCTGGCTTGCGACTTTAATTATAGTGAAATTGAAATGGCTGCCCGCCAATGGCAAGCCTATGAAGGACAGAAGTTTGCTAAAATGCGCGAGTTGGCCGGCAATAACCCTTCGTATGCAATTGCCTATCGTTTGGGAGTTGAAGCAGAAAAAGAAAGAGAAACTGCGCTGGCTTATGCTTATTTGACGCGGGCGGGATATCGCACGCTGCCACTGGACTTACAGGTGCGCACCGCAGAGTTGGCTATGTTGGCTTGGCGACGGATGGCATCGAAAGGGCGCTCTCCTTTATACCACGAGGCCGCACTAAAATTAGCACGTTTAGCTTACGCCCAAAATGAATACCACCCCATGCTGTGGTTTCTGGAGGCGGGGGATGTACCTGATGGTGCACCGCTGGCGGCCTCATACCGGCGACTCAAAGGGCTGGCACTCATGAGCACCGACCGCGCAAAGGCCTACCGCTTTTATGAAAAAGAGGCGTATAAATATAATGACCCAGAAATGCTGTTGGTGTTAGCTGAAGCATATTATAATGACCGCCGCGATGACGAGGCTTTAAAAGCCTACTTTGCTGTTTTAGAACATCCTTGGCTTGACTATACCTATTTGCAAGCTGCCAGACGAATTCTTACAGTGTATAAAAACACAGAATTTACTCCCGCACAAAAAGTACGCTTAGCGGAAGGTTACCGCCTTATGAAAGAGTATGAACCAGCAGAGGCCCTTTACCAAGAAGTGGCGGTTGAACAACTTTCTCACGAAATGAAGTTTTTTTATTACCAAAACTATGCCCGGCTATTGATTGACCTAAAACGCTATGGCGCAGCGGCAGGGTTAGTTCAAAGTGGCCTGCCCGGGCTAAATACCCAAGCCCAAGAAAAATTACTGGCCGATATATCTGAAAGATATATAAAACCCGACCGCTATAAAGAAATCCTCGAAATTGTGCCCCCTAAATCTATACACCGTATAGCAGCTTTAAACCGAATAAAGGCGCTCTACAAAGAAAACCACACCAATCGCTTTGAAGAAGCACTTGACTACCTAAACCGCCACGATCGCGACTCTTACTATGCCGAAAAAACCGCCTTTTCACAGTGCCTCGAATATCTATTAGCTGTACAAGAGGGGCAAGCAGAATTGTGCCTGCTCAAACTTATAGAAGCAACCAAAGAGGGGCGCCATAGCGGCCATGCCCGCTACCACTTAGGTAAATTATACAGTGTACAGGGAAAAACAGAAGCAGCGCTGCGGATGTACCGCTCGGTCTATCTCAACTCCCCTGATGATTATTTTCTTGAACGGGCTTTTCAGGCCGCGAAAAACCCCGAACCGGAACCGCTGCCCCAGCAAGCCAGTCAAGCACAACTGCGCGAATGGCTCTCTGCCAATGCCGGTCATGAAAACGCCCTGCGTGAATTCCTGCAGCGCAAGCGCACCGATGAAACCTTTGCCGTTGATGAAGTTTGGCTTAAATTAGAAGAGGAACTCACAGCCCTACCCCAGACTTTAAACCTAACAGAAAAAACAGGTGCTTTGCTCTATGCCCTTGGGCTTAAGAGTGACGCGCTGGCCTATTTTAAGAATACAAAACCCACTGTCACATCGCTTGCCCTATACCGTATAGGCGAATTGACCAATAACACGGGGGTAAAATACTATTACTTAAAGCAATACCTTAAAGAAAAAAACATCCCCCTGGATATTTTTTTTATGAACCGCCGTGCTCTTGAAACCCTCTACCCCATCCCGTGGTTTAAGGAAGTTAGGGCGGCGGCAAAACAATTTGGTGTTGAAGAAGCCCGCCTCTATGCCCTCATGAAACAAGAATCGCAGTTTAATCCCCGAGCGCATAGCTATGCAGATGCTCGTGGATTGATGCAAGTTATGCCCGCCACAGCCAAAATGCTTAACCGTCGCTTGAAAATAAAACACTTAGATTTGTTTAACCCGCAGCATTCTATTTTATTGGGTGCAAAGTTTTACGCTGACATGACGCAAAACTACAGTACCGTTTTTGAAAAAATCGCTGTGGCCTATAATGCCGGCCCCGGGCGCTTGGTAACCTGGAGCCGCACCTTGTCAGAAGACTTAGATTATTTTATTGAACAGATTCCCATCCAACAAACCCACCATTACGTGAAGGCAACCAGAGCAGAGTATGACCGTTACCGTTGGTTGCTGCGCCATTATTATGATACCAACTTACCTGACGGTAAATAGAACTCATCACATGGCGGCGGAGCCGCTGCAGGTATTCACGGCCGGGCTCTAAACCGACAAAATCGCGCGGCGGCGCGCAAAGTAAGGTCATCTGCTTGGGCCTTTCGGCATGGAGTAAAAACACTTCCACTTCCCAAAAGAAACGCGGCAGTTCTATGTCAAAACCACAGGCATAACTTAAGGTAGCTTCCCACAGTTCTACCCGACGGCCACAGAGAGGTACTAAGGTTTTTAATAAGTATTTTGAAAGTTTTACTGTCATACCTATATATACCCGCCGACAGGGCATTTTTTTGCGTTTTGGGGCAAAAAAAATAAATTTTTTTCTACTTTTTGTATTTTTAGGGTGGATTTTTTTAAGTTTTGTGAAATTATTAATACATTTCCTTATTGCCAAAGCAAATTATCTCATTAGATATGGTATTTATAATACTTTTATATGAATAATCTCATCTTGCCATTTTATCTATTAACTGCTTTATTGTGGCCCCTGGTGGTACATAGCAGCCCAGCCCCCGTAAAATCAGGGCAGCGACTTAACCTTACCCCCTACATCCAAATTTTGCAATTAGCCGAACGCAACGCCGAGACAAAAGCCTGGGAGCTGCCCGACTCTCTTTGGCAACCAGCGCAGGCATGCCCTACTTGTGTGCTGTATTTTGCCCCCAAAGAAAAGCCCGCCTGGTTGCGTTTTGAGCTGCAAGGGGCGGATGTACAACAGAGCTCGTGGATTTTAGAACTGGCTTTCCCTAATTTAAAAGAATTAAATGTCTATATCCTTAAAGATGGGCAATTAGTACAAGAAATACCCGGCGGTACAAAGTTAGGTTTTGCAGCACGGTTAATAAAAGGACGTACCTTTGCCTACCCACTGCAACTCTCTTACAACGAAAGGCTTACTGTCTATCTCTATGCTTACAATCCCGGATTATTAAAAACCCCCTTATACATATCTGACTATGCTTTGTTTCTGCAAAACCAAACCAAAGAACTGCTGTTCTATGGCTTGTATTTTGGCGCTGCCCTGGGCATAGTGCTATATAGCTTTTTTTTGTTATTAAAACTACGTGATGTGAGCTATTTATTTTATGTGTTATACGGCTTTGGCTTTCTTGTGTTAACCGCCGGAATGTCAGGTTTAGGTTTTCAGTATATCTGGCCCCAGTTACCTTGGTTAGCTACTTACTTCTTTCCCTTAAGTGTGGTCATTATTTTTACTTTTTGGCCGCTGTTTTTTGCCAGCATCTTAGGCATGTGGCAGCAAAAGACCTGGTGTCTTTGGCTGATCTATTGGGAGCTTATCTTATCGGCAACTTTATTGATCGCTATTTTAACCATCCCACCCCAGCAAACCCATCTATACTCTTATTTTGTCATTTGCTTTGGGGTTATAGCTAATTTTCTAATTATATTACAGGCACTACTCAAAAAAAATCGCGTGGCCCGTTTTTTAATGCTCGCCTATGGGTTGTTGTTACCAACAGCAATTCTTTTAACCCTGCGGATTATCAAAGTACTACCGCCTCACTTTCTCTCTGATGAAATTTTATATATTGCTTCCGTGGCCGAGTTGTTACTGTTTTCTTTTGCCCTGTCTGACCGCTATGAACAAGTTGAGCTGCACCGCCAAAAGATTGAACAAAAAGCGCGCTCTCATGCCTTGTTTTTTTCTGCCGTAGGGCATGATCTGCGCCAACCCTTAGGGGTTATTTTAGGCTATGCCGAACACCTGCGGCGCCATCCTGAAGAGACAGCAACCCAACAAATTATCCAAAAAATTGCCGATGCAGCTCAATCTCTTGAAATAATCCTGCAAGATGTCATGGATTTTGATCGGTTAGAAACAGGCAGAATGATATCCCAGATTTCGGAATTAGATATTGACCGCGATTTGTTTGTTCCCCTACAAAATATATTTATTACCAAGGCACAGGCTAAAGGCCTCAGCCTTATCTTTGAAAATGACGCACCCCAACGCTATGCTGCTGATGTGCCCCGCCTGCTGCGCATATTGATGAATTTAGTCTCCAATGCTATAAAATATACCGAGGTTGGTGGCATTTTAATTTCATTCCGAGAAAAAAGAGAGAAAGGGAAAACCATTGGTGAGTTTTCCATCCGCGACAGTGGCATTGGCATAAACCAAGAAGATTTACCCCTTATTTTTCAAGAATATGTCAGGGTAGGGAAATATAGTTCAGACTTAAAAGTGGGGGTGGGCTTAGGTTTGACCATTGTTAAAAAATTAGTGGAGTACCTGCAAGGTGAAATTACAGTAGAAAGTGAGCCGGGAAAAGGCAGTGTGTTTGTTATGCGCCTGCCCTTGCAGCCATTTAACGAGCATTTCCATATGGTAAGCCAAAACAAAAAAGAGGAACGCAATTTGTTGGGCCTGCAGGTTTTAGCCGTAGATGACGACCCCGAGCAATTGCAACTGTTGTCGCGGGTGACATCCACCTGGAACATGTCTTTAACTATTGCCCATAGCCAAACCGAAGCTCTGGAAAAATTAAGAGATCCCAATTTTAACTGTGATGTGGCGCTACTTGACTGGCATATTGGTAACTACACTGGCCTTGAGGTTGCCGAGCGAATCTGGCAGCTGCGGCCCGGCTTACAGGTGCTGTTTATTAGTGGGGAAGAGTCGCTTCAAGGAAAGGTTTTCCCCATAGAAGTGCACTCCATACTGTCAAAACCTCTGCGTTTCGATGTTTTGTACCGTGAACTGTGGGGGATAAGCTTATCCATACAGAGATTCAGCAATAATCGCCAAAGCGCCTAAAATAAAGTACATTTTCTCATGTGAAAAGCAAAAGTGCCCAGCTAAGTAAATCCATCCCCCCCTATTCTGCCTTAGCTGGTTGGAATTTTAATACCACTTACCTATCTTTGCCACAAGATTTTTTTTGTCTGGTAAAGCCCACCCAAGTGGTCGCCCCACAAATGGTACTTTTTAATGAGGAGTTAGCCAAAACCTTAGGCCTTAACGTAGCTGCCTTTGCCGAAGAGGATGCAGCTGCCCTGTTTGCCGGCAATCTGCTACCCGAAGGGGCGACAACCTTAGCACAAGCCTATGCCGGCCACCAGTTTGGTTACTTTACCATGTTGGGGGATGGCCGCGCTATTTTATTGGGCGAGCAAGTCACCCCGGAAAACAAACGTTTTGATATTCAATTTAAGGGCTCGGGGCAAACCCCCTATTCCCGCCGGGGAGATGGCCGGGCAGCTTTAGGGCCCATGCTGCGGGAATATATTATCAGCGAAGCCATGGCTGCATTAGGCATTCCCACGACCCGTAGTTTGGCTGTAGTGGCCACGGGAGAGGCTGTCTATCGTGAAAAAATCTTGCCCGGGGCGGTGCTGACCAGAGTGGCAGATAGCCACATTCGCGTAGGCACTTTTGAATTTGCCGCCGCTTTAGCCCACCATCGGGGGGATATATCCCCCCTAAAGGCTTTAGCTGATTATACGATAGAAAGACATTACCCTGAACTATTAGAAAAACATGACAAGTACCGGGAATTTTTGCGCGCGGTTATGGTGCGCCAAGCCAAGCTCATTGCCCAGTGGATGTCTGTGGGGTTCATCCACGGCGTTATGAATACCGACAACATGGCCATTTCAGGCGAAACGATTGACTTTGGCCCCTGCGCTTTTATGGATGCCTACCACCCCCTGACGGTGTTTAGCTCCATTGACCACCATGGCCGCTATGCCTATGGCAACCAACCGTCTATTGCGGGATGGAATTTAGCGCGCTTTGCTGAAACCCTATTGCCTTTATTAGCCCCCACCACAGCAGAGGCCTTAGAGATGGCCCAAAACGAAATAGCTCACTTTGAGGAGCTTTATGAACAAGAATGGCTGGGTTTGTTCCGGCGCAAACTGGGATTCACAAACGAGGAAGCCGGGGATTTGTCCCTTGTTCAGGAATTCCTGAACAACTTAGAGCAGAGCGGGGGGGATTTCACCAATGGCTTTAGGGCTTTGGCTTATGAGGCCGGATTGTCTGATGGGGAAAATCCCATTGCCACCCCGATAGGGTTTTCCCCATCTGTTCAGGAATTCCTGAACTGGAAGGAACGCTGGCTTGCCCGTCTGGAGAGACAACCCGGCGGCCGGCGGGCCGGGCAGGAACTGGTGTTGCGCACCAACCCCGTCATTATCCCCCGTAACCATAAAGTAGAAGAGGCCCTGGCCGCTGCCGAACAGGGAGAGCTATATCCCTTGCAACGGCTGCTGGTGGTACTACGGCAACCCTATCTCGAAATAGAGGAAAATGAGCCTTACCGTAACCCCGCACCACCATCCCCCATACCTTACCGTACATTCTGTGGCACCTAAGGCTTTAGATCCCCCCTAAAATCCCTTACCGAAGGGGTAGGTGACATCGCAGCAGCCACTCCGTTTTGTGCTTAGGATTCTTAAGAGCAAATAGGGATTCATAATAGAAAACCATCCCCCATGTGACATAATACGATTTTTTAGTAACTAACAAACCCCGCGGGGGGATGGAAGCAGCCTTTAGTTCAGGAATTCCTGAACAAAGCCTGCGCTACTGCTGTTGCATTGCTCCACCAAGGATTGGTTATAGGTAGTTATGTTTTTAGTAACTACCTAACCGTCGGGGTTTGCTTTAGATACTGAACATGCTCATGATATAGAAAAACTGCATGTCGGCATCAGTGCGGTTTTTTAGATTTTTATCCCGCAGGGCAGCGGCGCGGTACAGGTAAGAGTAGCCAGCTTCAAAGTTGAGGTATTCCCTCGCCTGATAATTAAAGATGAAAT
>CALHRC010000039.1 GCA_938038265.1 uncultured bacterium | reverse complement strand
AGACACATTATACCAATTCCTGTAAAATGTCTTCTGTAACTTTAACGGGATCAACGGCTGACGTGATGGGGCGACCAACCACAATGTGGGAAGCTCCGGCTTGCCAAGCAGCGCTGGGGGTTACTACTCGATTTTGATCGTCGGCAGCACTGCCCGCAGGGCGAATCCCGGGGTTGACAATTAAAAATGACAGACCCAATTCACGGCGTAGCAGAGAAGTCTCTAAGCCAGAGCAGACCACACCGTCGCCGCCAAATTCCTTAGTCAAATAGGCGCGCTGTAAAACTACCTCAGTGACATCCGCCCTACTGCTGTGTGAAGTAAGTACAGTAACGTTAAGTATTTTGCAGTTAGGATGGCTGCCATTACGTGCGGCGCGCACTACTGTCCCGTCGCCAAAGACTGTCAGCAAGTCAGGCGCATAGCGGCGTAATACCTTCGTTGCTTTTTCAATGGTTGTGGGGATATCGTTTAATTTGAGATCGAGAAACACTTTTTTATTTTGGTCCTTCAACCATGGTAGAATTTTATCGCCAGCGGCAAAAAAAAGCTGCATACCGATTTTGTAAAATGCGACTTTCTCTCCCAGTGCCTTTACCAGATGAGTTGCAGAATCAAAATCAGGCAGGTCAAGAGCTACGATAAGAAAATGAGCCTGGCGCTCGTTCAGGATCATTCTTCTTCGTATGAGTAGCCGTCTTCGCTGTCGTCAACTTGGCCAAGGTAGGTGATGTTGATGATTTTATCAAGCATTACGACATCGAAGTTACTTTTCAGTTCGGGGTTGGCGTTGATGATGCGCAGTCTGCCGTCGGTGCGCACTAAGGTGGATTGCAGCATGACAAATTGGGCGATGAGTTCAGAATTGGCGCTGCGTAATTTGGCGAGGTCAAGTTCAAAAATCAGATTGGGCAGGGCTTTCTTGGCAATTTCATCACAGATACGTTCAAGAAACCGTATGGTATTAATCAATCCGAGCTGGTTATCCTGCTCTTCAACGGTGACGTTCCATTTTTCGTCGGTTTTGCTAACCTGCATACGCGTTTCCTGGACTCTGCTTTCAGGCTGTACAGACTTTTTTCGTGTAACCATCCAAGTAATACCTACTGGGCGGGGCTAACTTAAATAACATCGGCGCAGCACCCATCGTCTGTTCAGGAATTCCGTAACTTGATGGGTAATTTCTTTTTTAACATAACCATCCCCCGGGTGATATAATGCAGCTTTTTAGTAACAACAAGCCCCTGCGGGGGGGATGTAGCCGTCTGTTCAGGAATTCCGTAACTAGTAAAAGGATATTTGGGGGCGCTGGTGCTTATGAGGCTGTTACCCCAAGTGTAACCTATCTCCCCGGACTCGACATTTTGTCCAATTTTCCTATTGACAGGACAGGTATTGTCGTCCGGTTACAGATATGACTTGGGGGCGTGACCGACAGGGGCCGATGAAAGAAGCGCTGGTTATTTCGACGGCGCTGCACCTATCACTTTTCTTATTTTCCTTATTCCTGCAGCCACCCGAGCCGACGATTTTATCTTTTAATATCCAGTTACTTGAGTCAGAAAAGCGCATCCCCCAAGAGACCAAAAAAGAAATCCAGCAGGCTTTAGAAAAGGTTGAGCGGGAGAAAAAACAAGCTGAAGCAAAAAAGAAAACTGCCAAAGAAGAAGCCAGTCGTCCTGAAGATCGGGCAGCAGGCGAGCCGGTGCGTGGCGAAGAGCGGTTGTCTGAAGAAGAGCGTTTTGCCCGCGACTTTGAGCGCACCATGTATGCACGTGACAGCAGTCGTACGGTACCGCGACCTGGGGGTAAGTCGGGTCAGGACACCAGTTGGGAGAAAGATGCCAAATCGGGTAATTATGGCAAAACAGATAAGATGAAAACTGGTGAGAGCGTCAAAGTGCCGGAAGGCAAGACGGGTGCTGGCGGTACAAAGTGGCGCAGTGGTTACAATCGTCGTATGACTTATTTGCCGGCAATTGAATATCCTCTTTATTACAGGCAGCAGGGTATTCAGGCGGATGTACTGCTCTCCATTGAAGTTGACCCGTCGGGACGGGTTGTTGAGGTTGACATAATAAAATCTTCCGGCTACCCCAAGCTGGATATCATTGCCAAAAATGCCGTGCGCCAGGCACGTTTCACTGTTGCAAGTGGCGCAGTAGTCAATGATATCGGGGAGATTGAGATCCGCTTTACTTTACATTGAATGAGCCTTATCATTGATTGTCATAATATAACTCTTGTGGTGGATGACAAAGTAATTTTGTCAGACATTTCTTTTAGCCTGAGCGAAGGTGAAACTCTGGTGATTATGGGCAAAAATGGCTGTGGTAAAACTATGCTGCTTAAGACTATTGTTGGTCTTTTTAAACCGCAGCAGGGTCGGGTGGATGTATTTGGCAAGAACATCCATTCTTTGCAGCCAATTGAAATAGCCGAACTACTGAAAAAAACCGGTTATGTCTTTCAGAAGTCTGGTCTCTTTGATTCTCTGTCGGTGGCTGAAAATGTGGTATTTGCCCGACGTCGGTTTGCTGACGAGAGTCATGAAGAGCTGATGGCGCATGCGACGGCATGTCTTAACAAAGCAGGCTTAAAAGATGTCGAAGGAAAATTACCTTCTGAGCTTTCTGGCGGGATGCAGAAGCGTGCTGGTATTGCGCGAGCAATTGCTATGGATCCGCAATTGCTACTTATGGATGATCCTACGGCGGGTTTAGATCCTGTATTAACTGATGCAATTGCGGATTTAATTTTAGATATTCGTTCGTCTTTGAAAAGTGCTTCGATTGTAGTAACTCACGATTTTAATTTAGCTTACAAGCTGGCCAATCGCATTGGCCTTATGGTGGCTGGACGTTTGCATAGTGTCATGAGTGTTGATGAATTTAAAAATACCGATGAGCCTTATATTAAACAATTCCGCGAAGGCTCTTTAGTGGGCCCAATTCCGG
Source organism: uncultured bacterium (assembly GCA_938038265.1). GTDB lineage: Bacteria > Spirochaetota > Leptospiria > Turneriellales > Turneriellaceae > CALHRC01. The sequence goes on along the minus strand of CALHRC010000039.1, from coordinate 10,595 downwards.
TAATAGAATAAATGGAAGTTTGGCGCGCTGACATTATTCACCCTTTAGATGAGCTGACCATTGAGTATGTTGCTGGTGGTTGTCTTGTTATCGATAAAGGTAAAATTGTCGCGCTTGAAAAATCCATCCCCCCAGGTGCTTCAGTCATTTATGATTATCAAGGCAAGTTGTTATTGCCGGGCTTTATTGATACGCACACCCATTTGCCGCAGTATGCTTTTGTTGGTTTAGGGGCGCCGGGCTTGTTGCAATGGTTGCATAATTATACCTTTCCTGAAGAGATGAAATTTGCTGATGTTGTTTATGCGCGTAAAGTAGCGCGGGCTTTTTTTCAGGCGTTGTTGCAAAATGGCACTACAACGGTTTGTTCTTTTTTAACTACTCATAAGCAGGCCGCAGATATTGCTTTTGAGGAGGCCGAACGTTGTGGTATTCGAGCTTTTCTTGGTTTAACCCTAATGGATCGCGGTAATAATTATGCTTTACAGGTGCCTAAAAAATTTGCTTTGCAACACTGCCTTGCTTTAATCCAAAAATGGCATCGTCGGGGGAATTTGCAGTTTGTTATTTCGCCGCGTTTTGCTTTAAGTTGTACATCCTCTTTAATGACAGAAGCGGGGCGGATGGCAGCTGATCTTGATTTGCTGATCCAAACTCACCTTAGTGAAAATCACGATGAGATCCGTGCGACTCTTGAAGCTCATCCCGAGGCAAAAAATTATGCTGATGTCTATTACAAAAATGATCTTCTGAATGAACGGTCTCTGTTGGGTCATTGTATCCATCTTGGTAGTGAAGAAATACAGATGATGGTGGATGCAAAAGCCGTGGCGGTGCATTGTCCGACGTCAAACCAGTTTCTCATGAGTGGTATTATGCCCTTGCGTCGTCTGCGAGAAGCTGGGGTTAGGGTATCTCTTGGCAGTGATGTCGCTGGGGGCTATGAGCTTAGTATGCTCCATGAAATGCGTTTATGTCTTGAGAGTTCTAAAACGTTAACTCATTTAGACAGGTTGCAGGGCAATACAGAGAAAGAGCCTGTAAGCATTGAGCAGGCATTTTATTATGCAACGTTAGGTGGTGCTGCAGCTTTGCGATTAGCAGATGTTACCGGTAATTTTTTGCCGGGTAAAGAAGCTGATTTTGTCATTATTGATGATAGTCCAGCTATTCCTATGGCTGACGCAGCCTATATGTCTTTACCCGAACGACTTTCCCGCCTTGTCTATCGGTTAAATAACCGAGGGGTGTTAAAAACCGTCATTGCCGGTCAGACAGTTTATGAGGATAGTTTTGCCAGTCCATGAGAGAATTCCTTGAGCCATTATTGGCCTGGTTTGCTGCCAATAAAGAGTCTTATTTTTTCAGAGGAGATAGAAATCCTTATCGGGTTTGGGTGAGTGAAGTTGCTCTGCAGCAGACACGTTTGGCCGCCGCACTGCCCCGACTAAAAAAGTTTCTTGATACTTTTCCGAGTGTAGCTGCGCTATCTGAAGCGAGTGAGCAGCAAGTGGTGGTATCATGGGCTGGTTTAGGCTATTATAATCGGGCGCGCAATTTACGGCGTGGGGCTATTTACCTGCGCGACAATTATCATTGTGAAATTCCTTCTGATTACCATGCCCTGCTGAAAATTCCTTCTGTCGGTCCTTATACTGCTGCTGCGATTGCGTCAATCTGTTTTGGTAAGCCGGTTTTGGCTATCGATGGCAATGTCAAAAGGGTTTTGGCGCGCTGGTTTTGTTGGCGAGAGGATGTAACCTCTCTGGTTTTTTTGCGTAAAGTGGCTGAAGTAGAACCTCTGATTCTTGCCGCCGCTTCTCATCCCGGAGAATTAAATGAAGCTCTGATGGAATTTGGCCAGAAGGTTTGTTCTCCGCGGCCTATCTGCCAAGAGTGTTTTCTGTCAACATCATGTCTGGCTTATAGCCAGGGAATGTCCAATATTTTGCCGATGAGACAACAGGCGCGGGTACGGGAAAAACTCGAATGGACGGTCTATTTGGTAAAAAAAGATAATCATTTTTTACTGCAGCATAACGGTGAGGATTTTCCATTTCTGAAGAATATGGCGATATTGCCTTCAGCTGTACATTATCCTGAGACTGGCAAAACGGTATATTCTTTTTGTGAAAATTTTTTAACTTCGGCAAAAGAGCTTGTAAAGGGCAACATCAGTCATGCCATAATGCATTATAAAATAACGGCAACGGTGATACGGGCAGACTTAAAAGAAGATATTCTGCCGCCGCAATTTGAATTTGTGCCACAGAAAGCCATCCACCATTATTTAAATAGTTCTCTCATGAAAAAAATAATGACTGCCGTGCTGTAGTTATGGTTACTTGCCCGCTTGGATTGCCGTAATTGCTACTGTATTGACAATGTCGGCAACTAGAGCGCCGCGGCTTAAATCATTCACGGGTTTATTTAACCCTTGCAATACGGGCCCTATTGCTACCGCGTTGGCGGAACGCTGTACTGCTTTGTAGGTATTGTTACCGGTATTGAGGTCAGGAAAGATAAAAACAGTTGCTTTGCCGGCCACCGGACTATTGGGCATTTTGGTGCGTGCAACTTCAGGATCAATCGCGGCATCATATTGGATTGGTCCTTCGATTAAAAGGTCTGGGCGCATTTCTCTGGCAAGTTTTGTCGCTTCGCGTACTTTTTCCACTTCATCTCCCTTGCCTGAAGTGCCAGTGGAGTACGATAACATGGCAACCCGCGCTTCAATGCCAAAAGCAACGGCTGTGTCTGCCGATGAGATAGCAATTTCAGCTAACTCTTTAGCAGTGGGGTTAGGATTCACAGCGCAATCCCCATAAACCAGCACCCGATCTTCCAGACACATGAAAAAAACACTTGAGACAATACTTACCCCAGGACGAGTTTTAATAAATTGTAGTGCAGGCCTAATGGTCTCTGCCGTAGTGTGTACCGATCCCGATACCATGCCATCGGCCATGCCCTTATAAATCATCATGGTGCCGAAAAAATTTACATCGGTCATAATATCCCGGGCAAATTGCTGGGAAATTCCCTTGTGTTTACGCAGTTCGTAATATTCATAAGCGAACGCGTCAAGGTAGGGGGATTTTTCAGGTTCAATGACGGCGATACCGTCAAGTGAAATACCGATACGTTTGGCACTGTCATGAATTTTTTCCTGATTTCCGAGCAGGGTAATTCTGACGATACCCCTTTTGTGTAAGATATCTGCTGCTTTGAGAATTCTCTCTTCTTCGCCTTCGGGAAGCACAATATGTTTCTGTAGTATTCTCGCTTTTTCAAGCAGAGCAAATTCAAACATCTTCGGTGTTACCCGACTGCTGCGCGACAAGGTAATCTGCTTTTTTAAGGCGGATGCATCCACATGACGCTCGAACAGCGCCTGGGCGATGGTTATTTTCTGGGGAGTGCGCAGAGAAATGGCCGCGTGTATGTTATCAAGCCTGAGGGCAGCTTGGTAGGTGTTAAATTCCGTTAAGATAACCGGGAGGGGAAATTTCAGGCCGCGTATCATATCAAGTATCATATTCTCTGGCATAAAACCGCCGGTCAGTAAAATGCCTGCGATATCCGGCATGGCTTCGGAAAGTTGGGCCACAATGCAGCCAAGCAGTATATCGGCGCGATCTCCCGGTGTAATTACAATAGCATCGGGAAAAAGCTGCGGGAGAAAATGATGGATCTGCATGGCTGCGATGATATAGCCGGTGGTCTGGCGTTCTAAAGCATTTTCGCCATGAAGTACGCTGGCATCGAGTGCTTTCAATGCCTCAAATACTGTGGGGCGGTGCAAGATTTCGCTGTCTGGTAAAAAAGCATAAAATAAATTTCGCAACTTGTCTGAATTTCTGAATAATGTTTCGAGTTCCTGGTTTCTCTGTGCATTTGTTCTGTTAAGCACTGTTCCTAAAACACGGATCCCTTTTTCTTCAAAGGAGCCAATCGCCATTTCAAGTGCGGCAATGATTCTATCACTGTTTCTGTTATGCGTATTATAGACTATTAGTATTGGTGTGCCTAAATTTTCAGCGATGAGCGCGTTGATATCAAATTCAAAAGCGGCGGTTGCACTTTCAAAATCACTGCCTTCGCATAGTACAAAATCATAGGTTGATTCCAGTTGCTTGAATTTACTAATAATGATGTCAAGCAGTACATCCTGCTTATTTTCTGCGACTAACCTGCGCGCTTGCGATACCGTTAACGCATAACACTGCTCATAAGGGATGGTTAAATGAAAGTGGCCACGGATTAGTTCAATATCATTGTCGGGTTTGTCTGGAGTAAAATCCTTTATGATAGGGCGAAAAAAAGCAATATTGGGATTGTCTTTTACCAATAGGTTCATTACTCCAAGAGTGATGGCAGATTTTCCGCTGCGGGATTCAATTGACGTAATATAAAGATTGCGTGACATGAGATATTGTTTAAGATTGTTGCAGGATGTAAAGCGGGGATTGAACGCGCCCCTGTTTTACGATGAAGAAGTATTTTGCTCGAGGGGGGACTTGAACCCCCACGGATTGCTCCATACGCACCTCAAGCGTACGTGTCTACCAGTTCCACCACCCGAGCGATCAGACAGGGTCAGACATCGGTTATAAGACAGTGTGTCATTTCATTTTTCTGTTTGACTGTGGCGATTTTTGTGGCGTGATGCGCACATGACCAACCAAACGAAAAAATACCAGTGGTTTGCCATCGGAGATATCAACGCCTTCTTTGGATTGATGCTTGATAATGTTACCAATCTGGTGCTCTTAGCCAGCATTTTGATTTTTACCTTTGGCTATCCGGCAGAGATCATCTATACGCGCATGTTCCCCGGCACAGCTTTGGGCGTTATGGTGGGGGATATCCTCTATACCATCATGGCTTTTCGCCTTGCCCGGCGTACCGGCAAAACCGATGTTACGGCCATGCCCTTGGGGCTCGATACCCCATCGACCATAGGTATTGCTTTTGCTGTTATCGGGCCGTCATATCTCGACGCCCGAAAGAATATGAGCGATGATCAGGCCGCCATTGTTGCCTGGCAGGTAGCCATGGCGACGCTTTTCTTCATGGGTATTCTCAAGGTCGTTCTTTCTTTTTTTGGTGACATCGTTGAGAAGATCATCCCAACTGCCGGTTTATTGGGTTCAATTGCCGGCATCGGGATTGCGCTGCTTGGGTTTCTTCCTTTTGTGCATGCGTTTAATATTCCGGTAGTCGGGCTGGTCTCATTGGGTCTGATTCTTTATGCGCTGGTCGCCAGGACAAAATTGCCTTTTGGTCTGCCCAGTGTCATGGTGTCGGTATTGGGTGCTACTTTGGTCTATTACATACTGGTGCTGGCGGGGCTTATTCATGCCCCCGACATAAATCCTTCTTTTCGTATGGCATTACCATCCCCCACGCTTGGTTTTATTGAAGGAATGCCCCTGGCGATAAAATACCTGCCACTGGCAATTCCGTTTGGTCTCTTAACCGTGGTTGGCGGCATCAATGTGACAGCCAGCGCCCGCCTGGCCGGTGATTCCTATACCACGCGCAATATCCTACTGTGTGACGCCTGTTCTACGGTAGTGGCGGCGATGTGCGGCGGGGTGTCGCAGTCCACAGCTTATATTGGACATCCGGCCTATAAGGCGATGGGTGGTCGCGCCGGTTATACTTTGATGACTGGTCTGTTTGTCGGCATTGGCGGAATGGTGGGTTATATCTCACTAATGGCAGAAGTGCTGCCGACAGCTGCTCTGGCGCCAATTCTGATTTTTGTGGGTCTTGAAATTGTCGAGCAGGCCTATCATGCCTCAGGTAAACGCCATGCCGCCGCAGTTACAATGGCAGTGCTGCCCTCAGTTGCGGAATTAGCGCGCATCCAAATGTCAGGTCTCTATGCCGAATTGCAGATCATTTATAGTGCTCTTAAAGAAAATGCCCCGCAGGTGGCGCAGGCTCTCTATGAAAAACTTGATACATTCAAGATGCCTTTTCAGGAAAGCTGGGTTACCATCAATGCCCTTGGTCATGGTTTTGTGTTGACTGCGATGTTATGGGGGGCAATTACCGTCTATCTTATTGAAAAAAAATATGCCAAGTCTATTGGTTATCTACTGGTAACTGCATTGTTTTCTTTCTTTGGCGTGATCCATTCCGTGTTGCCTGAAGGCGGCCTTTATCTGCCCTGGCAGATACCCTATAATAGGGTGGGCCCGCACCCCTATACGATTACTGGGGCTTACCTCTGCTTGGCGTTGGTTATTCTGGTGTTGAGTAAAACCAAAGCGGCTCTGGAGCCGCCCGAAGAGCACGCCTGACATGGATCGTCTCATTGGCCTCTCGGCTATAGTCTGGATACTGGCGCTCTCCTGGTATTTTTCAGTTGACCGCAAAGCTATTCCCTGGCGCACCGTTGTGGTGGGGCTGGTGAGCCAGGTGTTGCTGGCCGCTACGATTATCCGGGGGGATGTCATTGCCGGCTGGTTTGTCTGGTTACCGGTGGAAAATAGCTGGCTTGGCCTGGCGGTAGCTGTTCAGTTGGCTGTTTTGTGGTTTTTGAAAAAAACCTCGCTATGGAATTCCATAGCAAGGTATGTAAAGCCGGTACATGTCTATTGGGTAATCAGCTTCCAGTTTGTGTTATTAGTCTTAAAAGCTAACTTGATTGGCGGGTTTTTCAGTGCCCTCTCTGCCGGCGCCGGTAAGCTGCTGGCTTACTCGACCGAAGGAGCCGCTTTTGTGTTCGGGCCATTGGGCTCGTCCCAGCAGCTGCGGGAAATTTTTTCGTCGGCTTTGGGTGAAAAAATCGGTTCCTTTACTGTTTTGTTTGCCTTCCAGATTCTGCCTACAATCATATTTGTGGCATCACTCTTCGCGGTTCTCTATTACTTAAAACTCATGCAACCTGTGGTGCGGGTACTCGGTGTAGCTATGCAGCGCACCTTATCGGCCTCAGGTGCTGAAAGTCTCGATGTGGCGGCCAATATCTTCATGGGGCAAACCGAGGCGCCGCTGACCATCCTGCCATATCTGTCGCGCACAACGCGCAGTGAACTATTTACCATCATGGTATCGGGTCTGGCCCATGTTTCAGCCGGTATTCTACTGGCCTATGCCGCTGTGGCGGGGGTTGACCCCAAGCATCTCATCGCATCGGTTGTGATGGTCTCACCTGGCAGTATTCTGCTGGCTAAAATATGGTTTCCTGAAAAAGAGCAGCCCTTGACTGCCGGGGGAAAAATTCCTGAAGAAAAGGCCGATGGAGAAGGGCCGGTGAACGTGGTGGATGCCGCTGCCCGGGGGGCCGGCAATGGTCTGACTCTTGCGGCAAATGTCGGCGCCATGTTGATTGCCTTTATTGCGCTGATTGCGCTGCTCAATGGAATCTGGAGCGCCGGTAGAGAGACATTACTTTCTTTCGTAGAAAATAATTTTGGCACTGCTGCGTTGGTCTGGGTATCCTGGCTGCCGCAGTCACTGCAGCAAATACTGGGATATTTGTTTTCACCGATTGCTGTTTCTCTGGGGGTACCGTTTCATGAAGCGGTGGATGTCGGTAACCTATTGGGAACTCGTCTGGTGCTGAACGAATTTGTGGCCTATGTCCAGCTTGGGCCTTTAAAAGAAATCCTCAGCGAAAAATCTTTTGTGATTGCGACCTACATGCTATGCGGTTTTGGCAATATCAGTTCGGTGGCTATCCAGGTTGGTGGGTTAGGCGCTTTGATTCCACAGCGGCGTAAAGATTTAGCCGATCTCGGAATGCGTGCGGTACTGGTAGGAACTATGGCCAATCTGATGGCGGCAGCCATTGCGGGGATGATGGTCTAAAGCAATTGTACTTGCCAGAATGGATGGCAAGGTTATGCTGCCGCAATTGTTGTTTGCATTATGCGCCAGAATGTGAAAATTATACTTATTTTGGTTATTGTTTTTGGCTTGTCGCCGGTGCGTTTCGCCGCTCGTACTGCCGAGACTGAACAGTCGTCTGCCAAACGTAAACGGCTACTATTTCTCGATTTTTACAATAAAATTGACAAAAAAGATTATGAATGGCTTGAGAATTCTATAGGGGATTCCATGCATGAGTTAATCAAAAATAAATATGACTATGATCGTATTGAGCGAGAGGTTTGGCTAAAATATTACAAAGACCGGCGCATGAAAGCGGCAGATCTCTTTAATAAAGAAATAATCGCGCGCATGGGGCGCACTTTAGGAGCCGATGGCGTGATTTTCGGACAATTCGATGTGAATGAGCAGAATGGAGAACTGTTCATCGAAGGTAAAATTATGAACGTGCCAGTGGTTGAAATTATCGCAACGAAAAGCGGTTCAAGCGATTTGAGCCCCAAGATGTTCGATACGGTAGAAAATGTCTCCACTGTGCTGGCCGATAAAATACGCGATCTGTTCTTCCCCTCTGATTTAGGGGCCGTCTGGCGGGCGGCTGTATTACCGGGGTGGGGTCATTACTATAAAGGCCAGAAAACCTGGGGCTATCTCTGGAGCGGAGCTTTTGCTACCTCTGCGGCATTTTCTCTTGTCTCTGGGCTGCGGTTTGCTTCTCTGGTGGACGACTATAATAATCTAAAGCCGGCGCACGAAGTCTCACCCGATGGCGGCATCGGTTTCTATAACCCTGCCCGGGCAGCCAAACAGTTTGATGATCTGGAAAAACAGACCAACCAATGGCTTGAAATTACCAAAGTGTCCCTGTATGTAACAGCGGGTATTTGGCTGCTGAATATTGCTCATGCTTGGTTCATTGCCCCAGCGGCGCAAATCGATTATGGTGCGCAGGATACCGGCAAAGCTGGCTATTCATTTCATCTCGAGCGTCTTGATCGGCGCGAACACTTGTTTTACGCCTACCATTACTCGCGCTTCTGAAATAAGACTAACCTTGACGTGGTAGCTGCCCGCAGATTTCTTTCACCTGTGTCGATTTTCTCTGAAAATAAAAATAATCTCGGTGATCAGAATCTCAGGTTTTTGTGTAATCGTCTGAATCGGGCGGAGCTACTCGCTCGGCTTGACGCCGAAACTTTCCAACGTAAGACCCTGTCTTTTTATAGGTATATCCACCTGGATGATGTGCGGAATCTGCGCGATCAACTGTTTCGCGAGTGGTACCAGCTTGGTATTCTCGGCCGGGTATATCTGGCATCCGAAGGATATAATGCCCAAGTTTCGGTTCCTGAGCCCCAGCTTGGGAATTTCTTTTCTTGGCTTGAGACCAATGAACTATTTCAAAATCTAAGGATCAATACCGCAATAGAAGACAGCAGCAGGTCTTTTCTGAAGCTGGTAGTGAAAGTAAAAAAGAAAATAGTTGCTGATGGGTTGGATGATTTTTCATTTGATGTTTCTAACGTTGGGCAGCATGTGTCGGCAGAAGAATTCAACCGGCTGCTCGATGATCCGCAGACAATTGCCGTCGATATGCGTAACAGCTATGAAACGGAAGTTGGCCATTTTGAGAGGGCAATTTTACCGCAGGCTGAAACTTTTCGCGAAGAGTTACCTCTAATTCTTGATTTATTGAAAGATAAAAAAGATCGTAAAGTGCTGCTGTACTGTACCGGTGGAGTGCGTTGTGAAAAGGCCAGCGCTTGGTTGCGCCATCACGGTTTTAAAAATGTCTATCAGCTTTACGGTGGCATTATTCATTATGCCAATGAAATAAAACAGAAAGGCCTTACATCAAAGTTTCGTGGGAAAAATTTTGTTTTTGATGAGCGCTTAGCGGAACGCGTCAGCGATGAAATAATTGCTCGCTGCCATTTCTGTCAGACCCCTTGCGATCGCCATTTGAATTGTGCCAATGATGCCTGCCATAAATTGATGATCCAGTGTGAAGCATGCCGAGAAAAATTATCTTCATGCTGTTCGGCTGAATGTGCGCAGATAATTGCACTTCCCTTGTCGCAGCAGAAGAAAGCTAAAAAAGAATTTCTTGAGCGTCGTGGTTATGATTATCATCGAGCAGTTAGACCTATGGAGGGGTGATGCTGTATAAAAATAAAACCAGACTTTCCAAGAGAATATCCCATATCTTTGAAACTGTGTTCCTGCTGCTGCTCGCGGCCATAGTGAATCTTTTTCCTTTTTCAGCATTGCATTCTGTGGCCGGATTTTTGGTTCGGTTTTTTCGTCCGCTGTTCAAAAAAGCAGAAAAGCGTATAAAAGAAAACCTCGCATTTGCCTACCCCGATCTTAAGGGGGCCGACCTTGAAAGATTTGTGAAGAATAACCTGCAGCACAATATCAGAGTTTTTCTGGAGGTAATGCAGACGAGAAAATTTCGTAAGAAATCCTTTACCGAAGCTCATATTATCTATGACCAGTCTTCAATCGATCTAGTACGCGAACGAGAGGGGGCGATTATCGGCATTGAAGGACATTTCGGTAATTGGGAATTAGCCATCCCTTTTTACGTGCACCAGGGCATGCACCCATATTTTGCGGCTAAAAGGTTAGCGAACCCTTACGCTGACTGGATATTGCACCGCCGGCGAACCGGTTATGGCGGGCAGATTATCTATATCGAAGAGTCTCAGGAATTAGTACGCCAATTGAAAAAAGGTAATTTTCTC
>CALHRC010000038.1 GCA_938038265.1 uncultured bacterium | reverse complement strand
GCCTACCGCGCCCCGGTGTTCTAAATGTACGAGAACCTGCAGGCCTTGCTCCACAATAGACCGGGATTTACGACCTTTGATATCCACCACAAAACCAACGCCGCAGGCATCATGTTCAAAGGCAGGATGGTATAGACCTTTGCCCTGGACTGTCTGTGGCGGGCTTTCTTCTGAAAAATCTAACTTTTGCTCTGCGTTCATCGCACCCTCTCTACTCTAACAAGATATATCTTATGGCATCTTTCAGCCATAGATCTGTTAATCCCTGTCAATTATTTGTATCTTTAGCGAAAAATGAGAATGAAACAGAACGTCAATAAATAGTTTAACTCATGTCAGGAACCCCAAATAGAAAGCCCTTGCTAACTTTTACACCGCCCCAAAGTCACGCCATAGAAAAACTGCAAACATCACGTCTGCCTTTTATTTCAACCGTTGCAGGGCTTTTCTGCGGTTTATAGCCCTTGGTAGGTAGATCTGTGCCTCGCTGTGAGAAGGGTCTATCAACAGAATTTTCTCCATATTCGCTATGCAGGCATCAAAATCAGACTTTTCATACGCAGCAATACCAGCTTTTAGAAAACTGTCAACTTGTGGCATTAAACTTTCCCGTATTTCGGCTAATTCATTGACCGCATCAGGTATATCTGGCGCTTGCTTTAGTAAAACAATGGCGCGGTACAACCTGCCCTCCTGGCGGTGCTTGGCAGCTTCCTCTCGGCGCTGCTGCTGGTAAATCAGCGAACGATATTTTTCAATAATGAGATCATCGGGCACGATTTTCTCTAAGGCATCAATTTCTTTGCTGGCCTGAAGGTAATCACCTTTTTCATAATTATTTATAATACTAGCCCGTAGTTCCGAGGTGGGGCTACTTATAACCGGTGGCTGACCAATTCTTAAGGTAATACCTAAAGAAAAATTCAGTTGGTAAAAAAATATGGGTTTACCAATATAATTTGCCGTAAGTCCTTGGGAAAATTCAGCCAACAATTCCCGGTTAAGGGGATACTGTAGAGAATTGCCAACATGCACGAGAGAATTTAAGATCGCCATTGAGTCAGCTCTACCGGCCATCAAAAAATCAGCGTAGTACAAACCTGTACCTATGCGGGGAGTCATTTTAATTTGGTAAGGTAAATTGAGGGGATAGCCCACTGCCACCCATGACTCAAAAAAAAATATCCGACTTGCTGTTCTCTGTTGTAAACTATAGCTGGAAAAAGATAGCGCTGCTATTGGCTCTAAAGATAGATCACGCAAAAAAGACAAATATTTTGTTTTAGTCTCAGGGCGATACCAAAATGCCAAGCCCGAACCCAAAGTAAAATAATCGGCTAAATAACCAACGGGAATACCCAGCACGGGAGCAACAGAGACACTTTGCTCAGCCTTTAGCGTTAGTAAAGGCAAACATAAAATCCCACTACTTACAATGAAACGCCAAATAATTTTTGTCATTCGTAGCTGAGCAAAGAAAGGGTGTTCGTATAACCAACTTCTTTGTCCCGGATAGCTAAATATAAAGCAGAAGGTGTAACTAATAAACTGGGATTGCCCCCATTGATAGCTGAAGTAGGAGCACCAGGACTTTTCACGTGCTGCCAGCTATCAATATAAGTGACAGTATAGATAAAACCGGAACCCTCAACATAAGTACAAAAAGGCTGGTTGCTGCGAAAACGGCACTGCAGGTGGTTCGCTGCAGAAGTAGTGCCAAGATCAAAAGTAGCAGGCACATAAGCAACCCAATTTGTTGCAGCCCAAGTATCACCATCATAAGCATATAAAGCAATGTTGGTATTAAAAGGCCGGTAGCTAAAGGCAACTACCGGTTGGGCAGGATGGTCGGTAAGGTGCACGGTAGTATCGAGAGAACTAAAAGAAGGGCTAAGATTTAGGATACTTGAATAATTAGAAGTAGAAGTGTCGTAATAGCGGACAGATAGCAAAGTTGTCGAACCATCCCGAAAAGCAAAAAATAACTTATCGCTGTACTGCTGTAACGTCGTTTTCGTAAAGACATTATTATTACTGAGTAATAGGTTTTGTACCTCTTGCCAATTGGCATTGGGCTCAGCTAAATTAAAAGAATAAATCCTCAGGCGGTTGGCAGGCGTAGAAGTTGCATCCCTAAAAGAGCAATATAGCACATTACCCACAACATAAAGCTCGGGCGAGAGGGCATTAGGCGTAAACCGTGGCAAGCCTAAGTATTCCCAAGAAGTCGTATTCCAACGCTTAACAGAAATTTTATTGGAATCCAAAGTGCTACTATCGCGAAAAGCCACTACAGGCTTGCCATCGACTAAAACCAATGACTGTATATTTGCAGATGCATATTGGGAATTTATAATACAAGGCTCACCCACAGGATCCACAACCTTAGTGGGTAAATGTACCCGTATTAAAGTACCATCATAATAGCCATAGTTTTGTTGGCAGCTCTCATCAGAATACGCAACATATAAATACTCATTATCTAAGGCAATTGGAATTTGGTTCACACTAATTAAACCACGGGATAACTTGCGTCCTAAATAGCGCCATTTGGGCAAACCATCCCCCTGCCAGACCAGCAGAGAATTGCTCAGCGTATTGCCCACTATATCGTTGACACCGCGGATCTGTAACTGGATTTCGCCATCAGAAGGAATTCCCGAGAATTGCAGAATAATGGTAGTGTTTGATACAACGCGAACCTGTTCAATCGACAGAGTTCCAATGCCATCGCCCCCAAGAACATACGCTGACCGCCGATCGGCGCCTACTACTGGTTCCGAAAAGACTAATTTTAATTCATCGAGCCTGCGGATGGAACCACCGGCAGCAATAGAAGTTACAACCACAGGTTGCTCCATATCGAGCTCCCGGCTGATCTGCGACTCAAGATCGACAGAACAAGCAGCCAGTAAAAAAAAGCTAAGCAGCGACAGAGGTAAAGCTCTTATCATAAACATTAATTATAGACACGTTCTCAAGTCAAGGAGAATCTCCTGTGTTTACATCTACCACAACCACAGTAGCATCATCTGTTAGGCTGGATGATTCTCCCCGGAATTGCTGGATATCCTGCATCAGTAAATCACATACCACTGTAGCATCGGTGGCAAGATGATCAAGCAAAAACTTTTCTAACCGCACATCTTCATACATCTGGCCTTCGGGAGAAAAACATTCAAGAATCCCATCGGTAAGGAAGATAATGCGTTCGCCCGGATGTACTGCAATCTCGCGCTGTTCATATTGCTGGTCGGGAAAAACACCGATCATGGTACCCCGCGCGTTATATGACTTCAATGACCCATCATTACGGTTCACAAGCAGAATGTCAGGATGGCCCCCATTAGCAAATATAAGTTTCTTGGTATGGGGGTTAAAATACGCATATACTAATGTGAGAAACCGGTTACCAGTCTGGCCTACCAATGACTGGTTAAGGTGGTGCAACATGGGGGATGGTTTTTCGGCTAATTCAGGCCGTCCCGCTATCACCATCTTGGCCATAGCCGTTATGAGTGCAGCAGGCACCCCATGCCCACTGACATCGGCTACTAAAATAGCAAAACCATTGGGTGTTTGAAAAACGTCATAAATATCCCCCCCAACTTCGGCCATAGGTAAAAAGCGCGCCGCAAATTTCACCTGGGGATGAACCGGTAAAGATTGGGGCAGCAGAGCTTGTTGAATTAAGCGGGCTGCATTGAGCTCGCGGTATTTTTCTTCTAATTCTAAAATATGCTTTTTAAGAGCAGCACTCATAGAATTAAAGGACATGGCTAAGTGGCCAAATTCATCTTTGCTATTGGTGGTAATACGATAATCTAAATTGCCTTGTGCAAGCTGTTCCGTTGCAATCTCTAATGAACGCAGCGGTTTCATAATCAGTAGGTTGGTTATAATACCTAATAACAATACAACAACGATCGCAAGCAACACAGCAAATAAAAGGGATTGACGTAATTGACGCACAGGCGCTAAAATATTGGCTTCGGCAAATTCCATTTTTACGGCAATATTGGGCGGCTGGTTCGCTAAACCTGCTTTAGCCGTAAACACCAAACACTTTTCCTTAGGTGAAATAGAACAAGCATCTACTGCATACTCGGGCAAATGATCTATAACTGGCTTTTTCCCTTCGGTTTTATGGGGCCAACTTACCAACACACTACCATGGCGCTGTGGGTCCCGGGAAAGAAATAAAGCCTCAAGTACTTTCAATCCCTGGGACTCTAAACTAACAAAAATTTTAATGATCTCTAAGGCATCTACCTGGGTGGCTTTAAGGTTACCAGCATTACTTAATAACAAATTCAAGACAGATTTAGCAAAAAATTCGGATTGTGCTCTACCAGCCTCACGGGCTTTTGCTATACTGGATTTTTCTAAAGTGTCAATAAGATAGAGCGAAATGGGTACAATGGCAAGGCAAACAATGACCGTGAGAGCCAAAATTAGCTTGCTTCTTACTTTCATGGAAAGTAAAAAAACTTTCATTACATTGAAATGTCAATTGCTTATTGGATGTCATCCTGAAGCTAATTCCCTAACCAATCCCTATCGCAGCAACGTAATGACAGTAGCGCCATACCCTGTTCAGGAATTCCTGAACAGATAGGGAATTCCCCACCTAAAACCATCCCCCAGGTGACATAATCCAGATTTTTAGTAACTAAAAACTTTTAGGGTATCTCTAAAAAAGTCTTTCCCTGAAGAGACTTTTTCAACGGTTCATAAAATGCCGCGGGCAGGAATGTCTGTCAGCCAATCTATATACAGGTCCTAAGAAATAGATCAGGTCATCATGACCTCAGCAGTCTGTACATGCAGCTCAATGAGATCAGAGAGCTTATTCGCATAGCCACCAGCTAAAACAATAGCGCAGGGTACGGCCCAGCCATCCACCGCCTGGCGCACCAGTTGCTCTCGCTTTTTCATGTCTTCCTTGGTAAGCAGAAAGCCGCCAAGCCGATCTTCCATAAAAGGATCAACGCCGGCAACATAGACAACCAGTTCAGGCGTAAATTGCGCTTTTACAATCGCCAACCCCCGCTCAAGTTCGCGCAGGTATTCCTCTCCCGATGTACCAGACATCAGACCGATATCCAAATGGCCCACTTGTTTTACCGGGTAGTTGTCAGCCTGGTGCAAGTTGAAGACAAAGACATCCTCGCGGCCCTGAAAATGATGCACAATACCATTGCCTTGGTGCAAATCAAGGTCAATGACCAGCACCTTCCGCGGCTGTTTCTTTATCACACGCTCAATAGCGATAGCCACATCATTCACAAAACAAAAACCCTCTGCGTGATCGCGAAAAGCGTGATGGTAACCACCAGCTAAATTCATAAAAGTACCGCCCGAAGCCAATGCCATCTCGACGGCCTGAATAGTGCCCATGGTACCATACAGAAAATATTCCAGAATATCGTAATTTAGCATAATTTCTGACATCTGCAGCGCTGGGGTCATATCCATATTGAGCAGATCGTCAACATAAGCCGCCGTGTGTACTAACTCTAGATCTTCGGTCCCTACCCCTGCGGGAACATTATATATGGGATATTTTTTCAGTTCTGGATGCTGGCGGATGGCTTCAAATATACCTGGATATTTCTTTACAGGAATAACGCCTGTTTCGGGTAATCCTTCGTAAAAACGAGAATACATAAACCCGCGCTTGATGCTGGGGTTAAAGTGTTTAGGGTTGTGTAACGGGGAAAACAGGCTTGACAGCACAGAGAGCATAAAAACTCCTGCCTAATCAGGGTAGCTGTTGTCAACTCTTTGGCAACGGGAACCGATTGAATAGAGGTAAACAGCCTAATGAAAGATATTGAAATTGCCAAGATACTCTACCTGGCCCGCACGAAAAAATATGAAGTTACCTGCGCCACCTTTGACACAGTAGATCATATCTTCAAGATCGATCTCCCGCGCTCGCTGAAAAGCCGTAAGCTCGCCGTACAGGCGCTCAGTCTAATAGCTGATGGCATCATAAAATATGGCTATGAACCTACTACCACTGCTCATGTTGTCGAAGACGACGAACACGAAGAAGACTAAGAGACTTACTGTAACCATCCCTTTATTTATTGCTTGCTGACAGACAGCATCATTCATATTCCACAGCCAGGTGGGCCAGGTACCTTTCGGCGTCAGGCGCAAACAGCGCATAACTTTTCTCATCCGGTGCCAGCAACATCACCCAGATAATCCATCCCCCTTCTTTTCTTGCATAAATACGGCTAACGCTGCCCGCAGAGACGGCTGTAAAATTTAACCAGACCCCGCTGGGCAGGTGCAGGTTTTCCCGTTTAACGACATCTTGCCCTGACTGACTTAGGCGGCTGGCAAAGGCTTTCATGAATTCACCGGCGCTTGCCTTACTCTGCTGGGCATACAACAATAGCTGGCAGGGTTCCGGCACGTGGATGGTTTCAAAGGTCTGTAAAGTACCCTTAAGTGGTGGATCCATCTCGCGCCATCGGGATCCCGGCAGCCGCCCGGAAATGGAAGCCAAACTGCGCGCCGTAACAACCGTACTTTGGGATTCCGCCTGCCGCACCTGCTGTTCGCTCGCACACGCCGATACCCATGTTACACACACTAACCGGGCAACAATACACCTGCCAGTCACAAATTCAACACTATACTGCTGCGCACGTAATCAGGATGTACAAACATAAAACCTGTGACATTGCCCTTACCGACGTCTTTTAAGATGTCCCTAAGGGTATCCCGAAAATCTCCAAAGGAACCCCGGTCATAGAAAGCTTCACTATACGACAGGGCCTGTTCGAGGCTGCCAAGCAGGTTCTTGAGATTGCCGCTGGCTCCGGCCAATACCCGCTCAGGGGCCTGAAAGCCATGCTGTTGCAGAGCAGTAGAATAATCGCTGGTTACCCGGTTCGGCAGGTTATGAAGCGCAGAAACGGCAGCAAAACCTTCACTACCAGAAGCCCAGAGAAAAACACCTTTATCTGTCCGGTAGTGTGGCGAGAAAGAGACGACCTTGGGATCTTGGTACTGGTGGGCGCCGTAGAGCAGACGCACCGTCCCTTGGTTTACTTGCTCCGTATAATCACCTTTACGGAACGCCTGGCTGAAAAATTCTGTAATAACAACATCTTTACTGTCAGCCACCAGGGCGGTCTCCGGCAGGATACGTCTGAAATCCGGCACAAAACGGTTTAGGTAGATGGCAATTGGCTGCCGTACTCTCTCACGGGGTCTGGCCTGCAGGAAGCCGCCGATTGCCTCACTGTCTGCCGCAAGTTCAAGTAATAAACCGTCATAGGTCATCGAACGCGCCAGGTATTTCAGCGGCGCCAGAGAGGATATACTTTTGCGGATATCGGCCTGTTTACTGCGGTAAGCAGCCTTGCTGCGCACCATGACACCATTCTTATCAAACGACAGCACAAAAGCCTGCGGGCCAACCAAACTAGCCGGAAATAAGGCGCGGTAGGCGCCAAATACTAAATTAGTTTCTTCTTTACCCGGATCGTCTTGCGGAGCAAACACAATACCAATCTCACCAGGATTGGGGGTCAGCTCAGCCACTGCGTTGGTTGCTTGGTGGGCTAATTGAGCGCGTAATAGTGAGTCTTTAGAAGCATAGATGAAATCCCCCCCCTTAAATGCACTAAACCGCGGTTTTTTCTTTTCTAACAGTGCCCGGCCAGCAGCAGAAACTGGAGCGACGAAAATACTCCCTTCTTCAGAAGAGACATAACCAATACCTGCTGGAAAAATACTGCGCAGTAAAGCTGGCTTTACTGAGTCTGGCACCACTTCGAGCCAGCGCCAAACTTCAGCAAACGCGAGCGGCGGAGGTGAGGCTAACAAATCGCGACCCGAACGGCCCTGGGTTATTTTTTTCAGGGTAGCATTGAGCTGCGCCTGTTCCAGCGCTTTGGCAGCATCGGGGATAATCAGGTACCTGGCAAAGCCCGCCGGGCGGTGTAAGCTGCCAATCCAGTTGCGTTCTTCTTTACCCTGTGCCTCAATAGGCGCAGTAATTAGCTGGATTGCTACCGATAATGTGGTGATCATGAGTAGCAGAGTAGCCGCCAGAATAAACCGACGGGTCATTGTTCGCAATCTTGGCAAGTTTGGGCTCATTTACTTATCCTCTGTTAGCAGCAGACGACCCAAGTTCATCTAGAGCGTCTTGCGCCATTTTCCTGTACTCTGTACCGTTGATTCCTTATATCTGATGTAGCACGAAACAACCTTGCAAGAGTGAAACCGTAAAGTCTTTTTTAGGAATTCTCGGGTAGGGGCAGGGTTTTGCTTTTCACTCTATCCCTCCCGTAATTTTAGGCTCTATGCCTAAAAAACAGAAAGCTACAGTAGCCAAAACACCAGTGTTTGGCGCTAATGTATTTCACGAAGATGTAATGAGAGAGTACCTCTCTCCCAAGATATTTAAGCAGGTGCAACAAGCCATTGCCGGACAGCGGGAGCTCGACCCAAAAACAGCGCAGGTCTTAGCTGACGCCATGAAGACCTGGGCTATTGGCAAAGGTGCTACACATTTTACCCACTGGTTCCAGCCAATGACGGGCTTTACCGCTGAAAAACACGATAGTTTTTTTCACCCGACAGAACCCGGCAAAGCCATTATGAAATTTTCTTATAAAGAGCTCATTAAAGGAGAATCTGACGCCTCTTCTTTTCCTTCTGGCGGTCTGCGCGCCACCTTTGAAGCCCGTGGCTACACAGTGTGGGATATGACCTCACCGGTATTTCTCAAAGAAGACAGCGCCGGTACCACACTGTGCATCCCCACTGCTTTCTGCTCTTACAACGGCGAAGCACTGGATAAAAAAACACCGCTGCTGCGCAGTATGGAAGCAGTTTCCAAAGCCGGTGTTAGACTGCTGCATGCAATCGGCCAGACTAAAGTTAAGAAGGTAATCCCAACAGTTGGCCCCGAACAGGAATACTTTTTGATCCGCAGAGAAGATTACGAAAAACGGCCGGACATTGTGTTTACCGGACGCACCCTGTTCGGCGCCAGGCCCCCCAAGGGACAGGAAATGGAAGACCATTATTTTGCCACCATCCGCGAGCCAATTGGCGCTTTTATGAAAGAACTTGACGAAGAACTCTGGAAAGTAGGAGTTTCGGCCCGCACCCGACATAACGAAGTGGCGCCATCGCAGCACGAGTTAGCACCGATGTTCGCCCCGGCCAATATTGCCTGCGATCATAACCAGATCATCATGGAAACCATGAAACGGGTAGCTGCCCGCCATGGCTTCGTCTGCCTGCTGCATGAAAAACCATTTGCCCATGTCAACGGTTCGGGAAAACACAATAACTGGTCGCTGGGCACCGATACCGGCCTGAACCTCTTTGAACCCGGCAGTAACCCGGCAGAAAACGACATCTTTCTGATATTCCTATCGGCGGTTATCCAGGCTGTCCACAAACACGCCGCGCTGCTGCGGGTTTCTGCTGCCACCCCCGGCAATGACCACCGTTTGGGAGCGAACGAAGCTCCGCCGGCGATCATATCAGTTTATCTCGGCGCCGAACTCAGCGCTGTCTTAAACAGTATCGCCGGCGAAAACCTGATCGACAGCGGGTTACCCAAAGAACATAAGATGCTCGATATGGGTGCCACAGCGCTAGCCACCGTACCCCTCGACAGCTCCGACCGAAACCGCACCTCCCCCTTTGCGTTTACCGGAAATAAATTTGAATTCCGCATGGTGCCCTCTACCGCATCTATCGCGGCAGCCAACTTCACTTTAAATACCATTGTAGCCGAAGCCCTCGATGCCTTTGCTGAACGTCTGGAAAAGGCCGCTTCAAAAAAAGAGGAAATCCGCGCGATGGTACGGGAAACCGTTAAAAACCATGGCGCGATAATTTTTAATGGGAATAACTACTCCGCAGAATGGGTAGCAGAGGCTGCCCGCCGCGGTCTGCCAAACTTATCAAATACAGTCGATGCGGCGGATGCCATCATCGCACCTGAAACAATAGCCATGTACGAGAAGTTTGGCGTATTAAGTAAAACCGAACTTACCTCCCGCCATGAAATTGTGCTTGAAAATTATATCAAAACCATCCGCATTGAGGGATATACCTTAGCTGACCTGGCATACCGCCAAATTGCTCCAGCAGCTTTATCTCAAAAATCTTTGTTAGCCGATGCTATTGGTCGTCTTAAAGGGTTGGGGGCCGATAGCCAACCGGAGGAACAGCGCCTAACGAAAATTTCTCATCTATTGCGTGAGTTAGATCGAAAACTGAACCTACTGACGGATAATCTGGCCAAAGCAGAAACAATAGAACCCCATAAAGAAAAGGCTGTGTTTTTCCGGGATCAGGTTCTTTCTGCGACCAACGACTTAAGAAAGACCATTGATGCCTTAGAAGAGAATATAGAGGCAGATCTCTGGCCTTTCCCGACCATTGCCGAAATCCTCTACCATATCTGACCAACCACACAAGAAACGTAAAGAACTTGATAGAAGAATTTACCTAGGTTATTGCCGGCAGCAGACCGGCTTTAAGTTCAGTTATCTCCAAGGATTACTTCAACCTGCAGCTGGCGGATCACTGCCCCAAACTGGTCTTTTAATTCAATTAAATAAGAACCCGGTACAAGCTGGGGAAAGTACGTATATTCTTCTTTTACTGGATAAGAATAGATGATGCGTCCCTCCCGCTTAATATTGATAATCCGGGGTAAGGGCAGGCAATCCTGCAACCTGACCGTAAGCATGACCGTATTGGTGCTGTCCTGAACGGCCTGGTAGAGAATTCTGCCTTCCTGGATCTTACCATTCGGGACGGATGGAGTCAAGAACTGTACCATACTCCCTGTACGCGGAACTTCAGTACTGGCGACAGAACGCACCGGCACTGCTTCCCCGATATCGGGCAGGACCAAAATACCAGCAGCGGCATCCGCAAGAACCTTGAGACCATTCTGGATGCGCAAAAAGACCTGCGGCGCCTTGCCCACCTCAGTTACGCTTTGGTCCAGTGAGTTACGTACAAAGCTTTTGAGCGATTCCGGGGCTTTTATATCATCCGGAGCATGGGGCGCCTGCAAGTACGCAACAAGCTGCTGGAAACGGGCCAAATTGCCAGGATGTTGCCTGATAACAGCAAATTCCTTGGATTGCTTCAAAGCCACTTCCCCAAGGGCCAGATATTTGTCTGCGAGTAGAGCCAACTCTAAATCGCCCAGCGTGGTTTCAAGAGTATCAACTTGGCGGCTGCGGAGAATAGCTGTTTGCAGAGTGACCAGTTTTTCAGCGCATTCCAGACATTGGGAGGCGTGCAGCATTACCTCCTCTCTCCCGCCGGCAGCAGCCAAAGAATCAAATAGTGAATAAGTACAATGTGTCATAGTAAACCTACCTGAACAACCCCAGTATGAAGCCTACTGTAGCGACTTCGGGTGAGTTGTTATTATTTTAGACGCCAGGGAAAGTTTTTTTACGACATTTTTTTTCGCTCATGGAGTGCTTGGCTTAGACGTTCTAAAATACGAGCTAACTGTACCGACAGAATACTCTGGGAGACCCCTAACAATCGGCTAATGTCTTTATAGGGCAATCGGATGGAAGCCAGACTGCGCTTTTGCTGCAACAGCAGACCCGCCTGTTTTTTTTTCTTCTTTACCAGAGCATGAATGCTTTCCAGAATTGGTATGGGCAGACCTTTGCCCATGTAATTTTCATCCCATTTATCAGCCTCGCGGTCAAATTCAGGGTTATCTTTGAAAAATGCCTCAATGCGGCTTTCCAAGACCATAATAGACTGAAAGTTGGCGGTCAGTCGATCTTCAATTTCGCGCACTTCATTGGCTTTCTGTCTCGCGGTCTCTTTCAATTGGATAATTTCTGCAAAAACGGCTTCTGGCGTCTGGCCGGTTTTCACCGCCAGATATTCCAGCTCATCCGGCATCAAATCAAAATAATGGAGGTAGGCCAACTTTAATAGCAGACGCTGTTCTATTTTCAAGGCTGATACCTCTTCCTGAAAACCGGTGAGCAACTCTTCTTCGGGCAGCTCCCTTGCTGGCTGATCGGCAATCTGGGACATGACATCTACTAAAGCGCCCGAGGCATCCAAACGAATAGAAGAAGCAAATTGCAATTTATTTCTGCGGGTACGCAAAAAATCAATGGTAAGATTGCGCAAAACAGAAAAAAACCAGGTAGTAAAACGGGATTTCCCCTCGTACTGGCTTAATTTTCTGCCATCCCTCAGGTGCTCAAACGCGTAGAGATAAAAATCACCCGCTTCATCATCATCCAAACTGTAGAAACGTATTGGGAAAGCATAGATATCATCGCTGAACAGCTCAAAAAAATGTTTTGTGAATTCCGCTAACTGGCTGCTGTTAGGATTTCTGATCGACTTGAAAGCGGCGTATATTTCCTGAATGCGCTCTTCTTTCTCATCGTAGTTCATGGCAGTACATTTGATTTTCGGCTGAATCTTTAGATATTCTTCTTTCTTTTCTTTGCCCGGGCATAGCGATAGAGCTGGCCATACTTAGCAGCGGAACGCTCCCAACTATAATCGCAGCTCATAGCTTGCTGCCTGAGGCGGGTAATGACGTCAGGGTGGTTATACCAGGTATAAACTGCCCAACCAACCGTGTTACACAGAGCGTCAACCGTCAGGTCGTGAAATTTAAAGCCCGTACCAACTCCGGTTTTCTCATCATAGTTTATCACAGTATCGTCAAGCCCCCCGGTGGCTCGTACAATGGGCAAAGTACCGTAGCGCAGTGAATACAGCTGGTTTAAGCCACAAGGCTCAAAACGGGATGGCATTAGAAAAAAATCAGCGCCGGCCTCTATCTTATGCGCCAACTCTTCTGAGTAACCGATCTTTGCCTGAAACCTATTCCCCCGCTGCAGTGATACCTGCTCAAAAAAAGTCTGTAGCCAGGGGTCGCCGGTGCCCAACAAGGCAATCTGGATATCAAGTTCGAGCAGGCGGTACAAAGCCGCTGCCAAAACATCCATGCCTTTTTGTTCTACTAAGCGCGAAACAATACCAATAAGCGGCACATCGCGTTGGGGTAAGCCCACCACCGCCTGCAGGTCGCGTTTGCAGAGCAATTTACCAGAAAGGTCATTTATATCAAAAGGCGCAGCAATTGCCGGATCAGCAGCCGGGTTCCATTCTTCCAAATCAATCCCATTCACAATACCGAAGAAATCTCGAAAGCGTTCCCGAATAACCCCGTCGAGACCATAACCATAAGCAGGCATCATAATCTCACGGGCATAGCCCTTGCTCACTGTATTTAATACGGTGGCATGTACTAAGCCAGCTTTTAATAAATTGACCTGGTTGTCATGCATGAGGTCATGCACATGGTAGTGGTGCCAACCAACACCGAGTACATCCACCACACCTTCATAAAAATTGCCCTGGTATTGCATATTATGAATGGTAAATACAGATGCCGTAGCACTAAAAAATGGATCTACTGCATAATGGGTATTAAGAAAGAGCGGAACCGCACCAGTATGCCAATCATTGGCATGTACAATATCAGGCTGAAAGCCCACAGCCTTGGCCAACTGCAGGGCCGCACGGGATAAAAAAATAAAGCGATTGTCATTATCGAGAAACCCCTGGCCCTTTTCATCGTTATACAGCGAGGCTCTGCCATAGAAACCCTCATGTTCTATAAAGTACACAGGGACATCACTTGCAGGCAACCGACCTTCATAGACACCACACCAGAGTTCTCCCATGATACCCATAGGCACCCCCAGCGCTAAAGCCAGTTTTTTAAGGTTGTACTTTTGCCGATCGACGATATAATAGCGGGGCATAACTACCGCAACCTCATGCCCACTCCGGCGCAGCCATTTAGGCAAAGTGCCGGCAACATCGGCTAACCCACCGGTTTTTGCAAACGGAACCGCTTCAGAGGCAACTAACCAAATTCTCATGACCCCGACTGGACCAGGCTGTCATTATGAAAAGTTGTTTCCGTTAAACCATGCACAAACGTAATATTCCATGAAAAAAACTTGACGAAACCACCACGATAATATAACATACGTTACAGAAACTCTTTTGTTTAAGGAGGATGTATGGACTCCCCACAATCCGTTACCCCCCGCGAACAGGGGCGGATCATTACCCAATTCATCCGCGAGGAAGGCGAACGGCTGCGTAAAAAATATTCCTGGCTCAAGCACCAAAACGCTATTGGACTGACCATCTTTATCTCATCTACCACCATAATGATCTTAAGCGCCTATGCCTGCTGGCTGGGTTACCTGCACCCGGTGGCACTCGTCATCACCAATGGTATCGCGGCATCCCTGCTGCATGAGTTAGAACATGACATGATCCACGGGCTATACTTCAAAGATACTTGGGTGGAACGCCTGATGATGTATGGGGTGTGGATCTTTCGCGGCAATACGCCCAACCCCTACTACCGCAAAAAAATCCACCTGCTGCACCATAAAGACTCAGGCCAGGTAACCGACATTGAAGAGCAGATGATTGGCAATGGCATGAAATTTGGAATAGCACGCCTTTTGACCATGTTTGACCAGAACCTGAGCTTTCTTATCAACGCCCGCCGGGTAGCCAAAACCGCTCCGGAACTCAACCCTAAAGAAATGGCGCTGGCCTCTTTTCCCGGTATGTGGCTTTACTATGGCGCACTTTACGCTTTTGCTGCCATAGAAATCCTGCTGCTCATAGGCAGCAGCCTGCCCTACCTGACCGCCATCCAACCCTATACCCGTTTGCTGTTTTGGGCCTATGTGTTGCCTAACTTTATCCGCCAAGGTAGCATCCAACTGATTTCATCGAACATGCACTATTTCGGCGATATTGCTCCCGGCAAGGATGGTTTAGTGCAACAGACGCAAATTTTACGGCCCTGGTGGTTGTGGCCGTTTCAGCTGTTTTGTTTTAATTTTGGGACTACCCATGGTATCCACCATTTTGTGGTAAACCAGCCTTTTTACCTCAGGCAAATGGTAGCCTTTCGTGCTATCCCTTTCATGAGAGAGCACGGGGTACGCTATAACGACATTGGCAGCTTCTGGCGGGCCAACCGTTATCGCGCCACCGCCGCAATTTGAGCACCTGTGGGTTAGCAACATTCCAAAACAATTCCTTATTTAAGTTTATAGGTAGCGGGGGCGCTGCCCGCCCCCCGCGCCTCAACCGGCATGCGCTTCGCGCACCGGGCGGCGGCTGGCCCGTGGGGCCACCGGTTTTCGCTTGAGTCGCTCAAAC
>CALHRC010000037.1 GCA_938038265.1 uncultured bacterium | reverse complement strand
GCACAGCGATTTCTACCGGGCCTATACTTACCAGAGTCTTATTGACGGCAGTTATTCACCATCTTGGGCAGCTGTTTGGTTGAGGGATATCCACAAGGCAATGGTAAGCACCAAAGAAATAACGGAAAACCGAGAGGAGATATTGCGCAATGACTTTGTCCAGATAAATGTCTTTTTGCGCAATGGCGACATTAACCGGGCGGTAGAATTTGCCCGACAGCAGCTGCTTAATCCCACCGCGACACGGGAAGTGCAGGATGCGACCATTTTTATTTTCCTAAAAGATATCTGGAAGCGCGAACTTGAACCTGCCGATGAGAAAATTATTTTGGATTACTTAGCCGAGGCGGGCAACATAATCCAGCGCATGGAAACCAACCGACAGCGCCGGGCTTGGGGCGAGCTGCTTAAATCCGCCCCCGCGCTGGTAAATGGCCCGGAAAAACTACTCGATGCTGCCAGAAATTCCGGGGTGCGTGCGCTGTCTGCCGGCAACCAAAGCGTGATGAACCGTTTGGGTTATTTTGCCGCCACCTGGCAGCCTCAGAAAGGCTCAAACTTTGCTTTCTTTCAACTTGAAGAAATATTGGGGGATGCAGAGTTAAATGAACGTATCCGCTACCTGAGGCTATTAGGTGAATCAGGCGGTAAGCGCTCGCCCGAAACCCGCTGGCAGATGGCTCTGTCCGTTGACTACCTGCGGCTAAGCGGCCGAGCAGAACAGGCCGTGGCAACCTATTTGCAATATGACCGCGGTCTTGAAAAAATACCGACCACAGGAAAACTGCCCCTGCAGGGTTTAATTTCTACCTACCGGGGTATCGACCTGAAATTCACCGTCAATAGCGGAAAAACAGAATTCAGCCAGATTCTGCTAACTGACCAGAGCGACTTTCAAAAAAATTTCAGTCTCACGGGCGGCAGCTATATTTACCTACCCCGCCGTGAGAATTACCTATTAGAGCGCAACCTGCGCTTAGAACGCAACATGATTTTTCTCATGGGGGATGTCATACCAGATTTTCAAGGCAGACAAGGTTGGCAGGGCGATGGGCGCAACAGTGCTCTGCATGCCATGTTCCGTCTCTACTTGGGCTCTGAAACCAAGAACCCCCGCTATAGTCTGTCTGCAACAGCGCGGGCAAACCAGCCGCCGCTGCGGTTTTATTCAGACGCCCAGAGCCTGCAAGCTGTGGCGACCAAGCTAAATGAAATTGCCCCAGCAGGTTACCATTTTATTCTGTTGGATGGATCTAACCGGGGTGCATATTTGGCTCTGGCTGAATTTATGCTCCAAGAGATGAAAAAACCTGACAGATCGGTAGAAGAGGCCTTTTTCGAATCACAAAGACAATTAGCCGAACTCTACCCACTGCCGCAGGATCACCTGTCGATAGTGTTAGTGCGCAACTGATTTTGCTTGTCACAGTAAAATAAAATGCAGGTTTAGAATATGGCTGGACATTCCAAATGGGCAAATATCAAACACCGAAAAGCTGCTGTTGACGCCAAACGAGGCGCGGTGTTTACCAAGTTAGCCAAAGAACTTACCGTAGCAGCTAAATTAGGTGGCTCTGATGAGAACAGCAACCCCCGCCTGAGAACCGCCATCCTCAAAGCGCGGGCAGCAAATATGCCCAAAGATAATATCGAACGCGCGATCAAAAAAGGTGCTGGCGAGCTCGCAGGCGTTTCTTACGAAGAAGGCGTGTATGAAGGTTATGGGCCGGGTGGTATCGCAGTAATGGTTGAGGTAATGACCGACAAGAAAAGCCGCACGATTCCTGAACTGCGCAGCATCTTTACGAAATTTGGCGGCAATATGGCAGAAGCCGGCGCGGTAGGCTATCTCTTTGATTACAAAGGGGTCATTGTGCTTGAGGCAGACAACACTAGCGAAGAGCTCCTATTTGATAAAGCGCTGGAAGCCGGGGCTGAAGATATTGAGCAGGATGGCGATAACATATTTGTGGTTAAGACTGCGAAAGAAAATTTCAACGCTGTACTAACCGCTTTGGTACCGCTAGCCGAAGAACAGCATTGGAAGATTATTGAGTCGGGCCTGAAATACATCCCCCAGGCAACCACAGAGGTTGACCCGGAGAAGGCCCAGGCGGTGATGAAGTTGCTGGAAGCATTGGAAAACCACGACGACGTGCAGAATGTTTACAGTAATTTGGAAATGAACGAGGAACTGTTTGCGGCGTCATGATCTGCTGGGGTCTTGATCCCGGCTATGCCCGTTTAGGTTTTGGCATAGTCAGCTTGAAAGCCGGAAAATTTTCTTACCTGACACACGGCGTAATTGAAACACCTGCGGATTGCGCAACCGGAGAGCGCTTACTTGTGCTGGAATCACAACTCAAGAAACAAATTAAGAAACATCCTCCCGAAATCTGCATGATTGAAGAAGTTTTTTTTAGAAAAAATCTCACGACGGGAGTTAGGTTGCTCCAGGCTCGAGGGGTTATTCTACTGACTATGGCCCGTGTCGGCTGCAAAATATACGAGACCTCCCCTACCGCGCTGAAAAAAATGCTGACAGGACACGGCAGCGCTGAAAAAAAACAAATGCAGCAGATGTCAGCTCATCTTCTGGGTCTCAAGACTATTCCTGAACCTGATGATGCTGCTGACGCATTAGCTCTGGCCATTGCCGGCGCCCTAAGGGAAAGAACAGAACAAACAGCAGTCAGACGACTGCAGAACAGCAAGAGGAAATCATGATTTTTTCGCTGCGCGGCAGACCTCTTATGGTGCAACCTTTTTTTGCTGTTGTGGAGTGCGGCGGTGTGGGCTATGGAGTCAAGCTACCGTTAGACGCCTCGGAATTTATCGCCGCACAGAAAGGCGAAATACTGCTATATACCCGCACGATTATCCGGGAGAATGCGCAGGAGCTCTATGGTTTTTTGAATATTGCCGAAGCGGAGTTATTTGATTTCTTAAGAGAGTTGCATGGCATAGGGCCTGGTATGTCCTTGAATTTGATATCGACCATGGGCTCTGATGGCTTGATCCGCACGCTACTGTCAGGAGATATTGTTAGTCTGCAGAAAGCTCCCAAGGTGGGCAAAGCGCGCGCCGATAAGATCATTTTTGAAGCTCGTCTAAAAGAAAAAAAACTGCAAGCTCTGGCTGAGCGGTTAGTTTCAGCAGGCGGCAGAACTGCGGCAAAAATGACAGCCAGAGATGAAATTAAAGAGCGTCTCTATGAAGCGCTACAGTCTCTGGGGTTTCAGCAAAAAGAAATTGAGAGAGCAGAGCAGCAAATAAGCAAGCAATTTCCCGACGCGCCTGAATTAACCGAAGAGACTCTGCAAGAATCTATTAGACTTTATTTGCGCTGCCTATAATGAGGATACTCGATACAATTCTATGGTATTTAGCTGCGGAGAACTGCCGCCACTGCTTGCAGAAATATGCTGAACCCGGGTTGCTGCTCTGCGCCCACTGTGCCCGGCAGATTTTTTTCTTTGATCCGACACAACGTTGCCTGACCTGTGGTTCTCTACTCAAAAATGGCACTTGCTCTTTCTGCCTCAACAGAGAGGTATTTTTTAGCCGGGCGGAATTTTCTTTTCTATATACTGCTGCTGGCCGCACTCTGCTTAAAGAAGCCAAATTCCACAATTCAAAACGCGCCCTGGCATATCTCAAAACTAACCTGCGTCTGCCTAATTTTCTAAATCAAATATCTTATATCCTTCCGCTGCCATCCTCTAAAGGGCTAGCTCATTTTACTGCAAACGCACTGCAACAACATAGCTCCGCTCAGCTTTTAAGCGGCGTATTCCATCTGCCCCGAAAAAAGAAAGATACCAAAAAGTTAGCGCAGGACGAACGCTTCAGCCAGTTGGAA
Source organism: uncultured bacterium (assembly GCA_938038265.1). Lineage (GTDB taxonomy): Bacteria > Spirochaetota > Leptospiria > Turneriellales > Turneriellaceae > CALHRC01. Next base: position 3,666 of record CALHRC010000037.1, on the reverse strand, counting down.
AACCTGATACTGTCGCCCAAACCGGCCATTCCAGCAACAAGCAGTATTATCATAGTGGATGACATCTTTACTTCAGGCGCGACCTTGAACCGCAGCGCCCGATTGGTACATGAAGTATGGCAGGTGCCCCGCGAACAGATTTTCTGCTATGCTTTGTTTCGTCGTGACGCGCTGCGCGAAATCTAACCTACTTACGAATCCCCCGCCAGTAATCGCCTTTACGAGGTTTGAAATGTTCTTTTATTGATTCAACAATCGCCAGGTAGGATTTATAGCGTCGTTGGGAGACCTCGCCCTTGCTGGCAGCTTCCAGGACTCCACAGCCAGGTTCATTACGGTGCAGACAATTATCAAAGCGACAGGAAATTTTACTGAATTCACGAAAGCCAAAACGAATATCTGCTTGCTGCAGGTGCTGCATGCCAAACTCCCTCAAACCGGGAACATCCACTAACTCCTCTCCGCCCGGCATGCTGTATAAAACGGGATTTACCGTGGTATGCCTGCCTTTATTTACGATACTGATATCCTGTGTCCGCTGGATGATTTCTCTGGCTCTAACATTGAGAAATGTACTCTTGCCGACACCCGATTGGCCAAGCAACAGCACCCTTTTTTTCTGTAATAATTCATCCAAAGCGGTAGAGACGCCCTGACAAAAAGATTCTGTAAGACCTCCATACCCCAGAGCACGGTAAATCTCCACAGTAGCCAGTATATCCCCCCGGCGCTGCTCAGACAGCTTATTGAATAGATCATATTTGTTCAAAACCACAATGGCTGGCACCCGGGCAAGTTCACATTCACACAGTACCCGATCGATGAAACCGGGGTTAAATGCCGGTTGATCAAAAGAGGAAATAACAAGCACCAGATCGACATTGGCAGCTAATGTCTGCACGCGATCGGCAGCACCCCGCTGTACCATATTACGGCGTGCTGCCACCGCAACGATACTGGCCATAATCTCTTCGCCACTGCCAGGATGTAATTCTACTCCAACTTGATCGCCGATGGCCAGCAGATGCTCCCGACGTTCGCGTTGGCCAGCAGCCTCAGAAATCCGCAGGCGCCCGCTGGGTTTGGCAGTTAGCACAGGGCGGCCACCATCAAAGAACAGCGGGTGCATACCGGCAGGAATTTTTTCTTCCGTTAATCTTACCCAGTAATAGGCCCCAAATATACCAGTTATCTCCGCCTGCAGTGCTTCAGTCATCTCTTATAACAAAGCAAATAATTTTTCAAAGAAAAAAGTCCCATATCGTTTAGCAGTAAGAGCATCATCAAGAGACGGCAGCAGGGCTCTTTCGGGGTGAGGCATTAGGCCATAGACTCTTCTACTGGCATCGCAGATGCCTGCAATATCATTCATAGACCCATTGGGGTTATCGCTGTAACGAAAGATTACCCGGCCCTCACCTTCAATTCTCTTTAGGGTATCACTGCCAGCAATAAAATTACCTTCTCCGTGGGAGATGGGCAGGTGGTAACCTGCGGGGGCATCCTTAAAAACGCCTTCGCCCTTGAGGCCAATATTGCGGCAGATATATTTTAAGCTCTTATTCCGGATGAGAGCGCCTTCGAGCAAGTGACTTTCTGTCAATATCTGGAAACCATTGCAGATGCCAACCGCCATGCGACCTTGCTTTATGGCGGCTTTAAGTGAATCCATTGAACGTGCCCGGGCAGCCAAAGCTCCGCTTCTGAGATAGTCGCCATAAGAAAAGCCGCCCGGCACAAAATAAATGTCATGTTGGATTTCAAAACTCCGGGAATGCCAGAGGTACTCAACCTCACAGGAAAAAAAATTCTCCAGAGATTGGCCTAAATCCCGGTCGCAGTTACTGCCAGGGAAAACCAGAATACCTGCTTTAAGTCTTTTCATCGTTTCTCTATTTTAATCTCACAGGTTTCCATTACCGGATTATATAGCATATCTTCAGCTATGTTCTGCATTTTCTCTGCCGCTTGTGCTTCTGAAGTTACATTGAGCTGTACTTCAATATAGCGCCCCACCCGAACTAGTTCCACCTGGGTTTCTCCGCGTTCTTTAAGCGAGAGATGGATGGCCTGCCCCTGTGGTTCAAGCACAGATTTTTTGAAGCGCACTATCGCTATTCCGGTAAAAGACATAAAATTACCTCTTGCATTTTTTTATATTGGAGTGCTGTCTGCTGCAGTATTTTTTCTGGCAGCTGTGGCGCCGGGGGTTGCTTATTCCAACCGGTAGTCTCAAGATAATCGCGGAGGATCTGCTTATCTGAAGTAGGCGGATTTTCACCCCGGCTCATGGCACGAGACCAGTCATCCCGAAAACAAAAACGTGATGAATCGGGGGTAAGCACTTCGTCAATGAGGCTTACTTGCCCATCGATAAAGCCAAATTCAAACTTGCTATCCAGCAATAGCAAATCTTTTTCCGCCAGTCGTCTTGAAGCATAGGCAAAAATTTGCAAGCTCAATTCTTTTAACTGCCCTGCAAGAGGCTCGCCCAATTGCTGGGAAAACTGGGCATAACTGATATTCTCGTCATGTCCCCGGTCATTTTTTGTGGCCGGGCTAAAGATGGGCAGTGCAAATGCTTCCCCCAGTTTCATGCCTGGAGCAACTGTCTCTCCCGCGACAGTACCGTATGCTCGGTATTCTTTATATGCAGAACCCATGAGGTAGCCGCGCACCACGCACTCAAAATCAATACGCTCTGCCCGACGGGTGAGCACAGAACGTCCCTGCAAAATATCCGTGTAAGAACGAAACGGTTCAGGGAAACGAGATGCATTGGTCTCAAGCAGATGGTTAGGAATAAAATTTAGCAGAGAAAACCAGTGGTTTGATATCGACGTCAATATGCTGCCTTTTTCGGGAATGCCCTGCGAAAAAACCACATCAAAGGCCGAAAGTCGGTCAGTGGCCACGATCAGCAAGCGATTATCATCCACCCGATAGACATCCCTAACCTTGCCCCGGTAGTTCGGCTTAAGACCAGGTAACTGAATTTCAGTAAGCGCCTTCACTGCTGCTTGCTTTGCGACAGCAAGACAGCTGGAAAAGAAAAAATTGTCTGCCAGCTTCCCGGAATCCCGGGTTGCGCGACAGCCTCACCTACGGCAGCACGAAAAACCCGTCGGGGGATTTCAATGGCGCCCAAAGATTGCATCAGCGGCGTCATCTGCTGCACATCAATAAAATGAAACCCATGGTCTGCTAAAAACCCATGCAAAGCAATGAGCGCCACTTTGGACATATTATTTTCGAGGTGGAACATCGATTCTCCGCAAAACATAGCTCCCAGGGCCATACCGTAAAGACCCCCAACCAGCTTACCCGCACGGTACACCTCAATACTATGTGCATAGCCCAGTTCATGCATTTTGGTGTAGGCCACTATCATGCTACCAGACAGCCATGTATTATTGCGGCGCAAAGCAGCACAGTAATAAATCACCTGTGCAAAATCAGTGTCTGCCTTAATCGTAAAATTTTGCTTCTGCCACACTTTTTTCCATGAGCGGGGGATCTTCAGAGCTTGCTGACAAAACAGCACCGGTCGCAGCGGCGGAGAGTACCAGCGGATGACCGGCTCATCCCCCCAGGGGAAAAAACCATGGCTATAGGCATAAAGCAACGTATCGGGCTCTAAATCCCCCCCAATGGCGAAAAGGCCAA
>CALHRC010000036.1 GCA_938038265.1 uncultured bacterium | reverse complement strand
CGCCATTTTCCGGTAAAATTGAGACCACCTGCGGCGGGGTGAGGTCTTTTAAGGCAAAGTTTTCTTCTATCGTTATTTTGGCCTGGCAGGCCCAAAGCAGCAAGCTGCTTAACCCAAAAAGTAGTTTCGTTTTCATAGTTTCACGCTCCTGCAGATTTAGATCTACAAAATGCACCTATTGGGCTGTAAATTTGGTAACTACTCTGGCAATTTTATCCCAAATTTACAGATAAAATTTACCACTCACAAAGCTATGTTCTGGGCTAGGTGTTTTTAGCGGCTTATTATATCACAGTTAAGTAAACTGGCAAGTTTTTTTTTGCCCAGCGACAAGGGCTAATTTTATGGCAGCAAATTAGCATAAGAACTTAAGCTCTATGCAATAGAGCCAAATAATAGTTACTAACACAGCGGGGCAATACCCCGATACCATAGCTTGGGGCTTAAGCTACGTTATTCTTTCCAGTGGATACACTCACCCGGGCAGTCGTTGATGGTATCTTGTACCTTGGCAATATCCTCATCGGGTACATTAGCATCATTGACATTAGCGCCATTGTTATGGGACTCTGCTAAATCATCGGAATCTAATCTGAAGTAATTTGGCAGGGTATCGGCGCACAGTGAGCAACTGGTACAGTCGTCCTTGTTCACATATACTTTTTTGGCCATGGGGTCTCCTGAATTTTATCCTGTCTGAGCAAAACTATGTATAGTAAAATATTTTTATGGTTTTTCGTCCATAAATCTTACACGGGTTTAAAAAATCTAGCCGATATACCGTCAAACCGTAAGCAGTTAAGCAATCTACCGCCGGGGCTTGTTAGTGACTCAAAAATTTACATTATGTCCCATGGGGGATGGTTTTCCTGGTAGGGAATTCCCCATCATAGTTCTTAGAATTCCTGAACAGAGATTTATCGGGTGCCTACCTTAAACTGGACCAACTGCAAATCTTGACGGCCTGTCATCTTTTTGGCTTGCTGTAGTGATGCTCAAACAACCCGAGCGCTACTCTGCCCGTTCTAAAGACAACTGGCAAGCCCGGCTTAGCCGCCTGTTGCCGCATGCCTTACTGGTTTTGTTGCTGGTTGTTGCCGCTAACCTGCTGTTACGTTACTTGTGGGTACATCCGGTGCGGATGAGCAGCAAATCGATGGAGCCGACAATACCGGCCCATTCACTATTTTTTGTGCAGGAGCAGAGTATAGATGCTGTCAGCCACCGGCAGGTAGTTCAGGTGGATCATCCACTAGGTGGCAGGCTTTATTGCCGGGTTGTTGCTGTCGAAGGAGAAACCGTAGAGCTGACCAATGGCAATCTGTTTGTTGCAGGCAAGCCTTTTTCAATTTCGGGAGTTACATCCCCCCAGCCGATTTTCCCGGCTGGCATGAGCCACAGAGACAACCTCTCTTCTGCTCTCACGATACGCCCGGGTTTTTTTTTCTGTCTCAATGATAATCGAGCTTACCTCAATGACAGTCGCACTTTCGGCCCCTTTGAGTTGCGCCATATCACCGGCAGGGTGAGGTACCACCGATGGCTTGGCAGCAAGATCTGACGCGCCGGCTGGCAGAGAAATACCGGGTACGTATCTCGCCCGAAGTTCGGCATTTGGCAGAAACTCTGCCGCCGAAAGCCGCTGCCCGGCTGGCCCTGCAATTTTATCCTTCAGAGTTGGAATTAGAGCCGGCTGATTATTACACAGAAGATCCGTTGCATGAGGAAGACAGCGATATCCACCCACTGCCGGATATCATCCACAAATATCCCAATAAAATACTCTACCTGACCACGAGCGAATGCCCAGTGTTTTGTCGCTATTGCACCCGCAAGAGAAAAACTCTTAAGAGGCAACCGATTTTAGGACAGAGTCTTGAGGCAGCAACAGCTTATGTGCAGGCGCACCCTGCCATCAATGAAGTTATTTTTTCAGGTGGGGATCCCTTTATGTTGCCTGACCGCACATTGCTGCATATAGCACAATCTTTTGCCCGTATTCCCCAGGTGCGTTATTTGCGCTGGCATACCCGAACGTTAACCACGCTCCCCAAACGTTGGCGGCCATCTTTGTTTAAAACATTAGCTAAATTATTTCAGGAGGATATCGATTTATTTTTTTTGGTCACCCACATTAACACCGCTGAAGAAATAACCGACGAAACGCTAAGAATTGCCGCACAGCTCAGGCAGCAAGGCTTCACGTTACTGAACCAGGCCGTTTTGCTCAAAGGCGTCAACGATGATGCAATTCTTCTGAAAGAACTAATGCTCAAGTTATCAGCTGGGGGAATCACTCCCTATTATCTGCACCAGTTAGACCGTGTCGAAGGAGCCAGCCATTTTGAGGTTCCCGTAGAGCGGGGCCGCGAAATTTTTTACCAGCTGAAACAATCTTTACCGATAGCTCTGCTGCCCCGTTACGTGCGGGACAGCAAGCAGGGCAAGGTTAATCTGGCGTATTGATCATCTGCTCAGGATGGTTCTGCAAGCGACGTAGCAAAGTCTCGCCCGGAATACTTTTCAGAAATTCGGCATACTGTTTCTGGCTGAGCTCTTGTAACACACGCTCACGGCTTGCGTTATCTACAGCGGCTTCCCGGTGTAACTCGTCGGCAAGTTCCGTAAACTTTCGCAGGGACAGCATGGCAGCATGTAGCATCTCGCGAACTTCTGGGGATGGATTTTCTATCTGTCTTAGGCGGTGTAACGTGGTTTTATAATCTTTTTCCCGGAAGGCTGCCATGCCGACGGGCTGGTGGTATTTGGGTTCGTCAAACAAATAGCGGTACCGGTCGGCCATTTTGAGTACCAGAGCATGGCGACCCTGCTCAAGGAAATAATCAAATACCGGCAACACTTCATCAAGTAGCCATCCCGGCACTCCTGCTTCTTCTTCCTCATCACCTGATAGATTTTCCGCCGCCGGATCGGCAAGAAATGCTGCTTGGTAGCGACGCAGGGCTTCGGGATGGTTACCTTTGCGGCGCGCCTCTGCCGCTGCTAGCAGGTGCAGTAGGGATTTTTCGCCCGCTCTAAACGACGTTTCTTTCTCTTTGGCAAGAGCACCACACTTCGCCTCATATTTGCCTATTTTTTCAAAAGCAAGGCACTGAATTAACTGGGCCATGCGTATCTTTTTCTTGCCATCAGAAAATTCTCCGGCTGTCACCGCATAACGGATAGCCTGCTCATAGTTACCCAACGCAAAATTTGACTGGGCAGAATTTATGCTCAGGTAGTAGCGCATGGCCGGCGATGGCTGTCCTTTTAGTTCCATGGCACGGGAAAAATATTCCAACGATTTTTCATACTCGCCATTTTTCTTCTCTAACACGCCCAGTTTATACCAAGCCTTTTCTTTTTCTTTGCTATTTTCATCTTCTGCAAGGCTTAAATAAATCTTACGGGCAGCTGCTAAATTGCCTAACTTTTCGTGATAAAAAGCAGCATTCCACAGATAAGGTCGCAATCCTACATCCACGGCAGCACTCTCTTCATAAATTGTAGCAATTTCTAACAGCTCATCTTGATATTCGGTATAAAAACTGTTTTCTTTACGCAATGATCGTAATTCTGTTTCTTTTTTAAGAGCTGCGCTCACCCGACGCCGCGCCTCCCGTTTTTCGGGAGAAAGCTGCGCTTCGGCCTGGCTGCGTATTTTAGATAGGTTCTCATGCTTGACGCCCATAGCTTCGAGACGATCCATATAGCGCAAGCACTGCTCATATTCCTGGTACTGCTGGTGTATCAGCACCAGTTTCCAGAGAGCCGCTGTTTTGTAATTTTTATCGAGCGGCCTATCAACTGCCTGCGCGAAATAGACAAGACTCTCACGGTATTTCTTGCGTGATTCGAGAATCTGTCCCATGAAAAATTGTGGGCGGCCACTACTCTCGCCGGCATCAATTGCCTGCTGGAATAGATCGAATGCCGAATCATAGGCGCCGCGGGCAAAGGCCTTCTCGCCTTGTTCAAGGTAAGTATTTTTGTTCTGTGCCCCAATTCCCACAAGGGGGATGGCCAGCGAAACGAGAAAAATCCGCGTGAGCGACATCACTTTTTCTTAGTTACATAAAGAAAGATAATAAGCAGCGCAATTGCAATGATGGCAACTTTCACAATCCACCAGGCAAAGCCAAATAAGCTGGCTAAAAATGATTTGGGCAATAGTAGAACCAGCGCGATGATCGCCAGAACCAGTAAAAAGGTCGATGGTTTTTTCATATCTTTAGTATAGACAGCCACTACAGCTTAGTCAAGCATTTTCAATACTACCAGCTTCTGCTAAAAACAGATTATGCTTGCCTTTTGTTGCTGTCTTCTGAAAAGTGAACGACTGCTCAAAATAATACATAGTGACTTAAACCGAAAGTAAGGTAATATATGACAGAAGAACAATTTCGCGCCCAAAGCGCCATTGAAAAACTCTCCCATTTGCTGCAGACCCGAACTGAAGACTTACAATTTCTAGGTAATTTCGGCGCAGAAAAAGTCATGCTGCTACACAATCTCGTGGCCGAACGGCTGCAGCACGATCCCTCCCCTCTGTGGGAGCGCTTAGCCAAAGTAACTGCCTTTATTCCAAATTTCATCAATGCCCGAATTGCCACCGACATCCTCGGAGCGCATATCACGGCCAACTTGACCTATCATGTTCCGGTAAAAGAAGCTTTATCGATCGCCAAACACTTCAGCCCAGCTTTTATGGCCGAAGTTGCCGAACAATTGGTACCGGCCCGTGCGGTAGAGCTCATACGTTCTTTTCCATTAGCGGATATGAAAAAAATTACCCGCGAATTATTAAAAAACGAAAAATATTACACGATGGGAACTTTTGTGGATGTACTGCCAGTAGCAACACTTCATGAACTCGCCCGCGAAATTCCCAACGAAGCGCAATTGTTGCGCATTGCTATTTATGCCAATAATAAAGCACACTTGGCAGAAATGATCACCGGTTTCGATAACAACCGCATTTTGAGGATTGTCAACAGCGCAGAAGCCCTACACCTGTGGCCTGAAATTATCGGCATTGTCTCGCATTTTGACGATAACATGCGGCGCAAGATCGCTGCGCTAATTCCACAGTTTACCGACAATGAACTGATCAGTATGATCCGCAGCGCCTGCTCACTCACCATTCCTGAAGATATTGTAATCATGACCCGATTGCTCGATGACGAACAGAAAATCCGCCTGGCATCTTTTATTCCAGCGCTTGCTGATAGCGATATTATCGCTTTGGTACGGGCAGCCCACAAGACCCGCGAACAAGAGCAGATTTTGCAGATCGCCCGGCACCTGGATGAAAAGGAAAAGCGTCGCTTGGCAACTCTCTTACCGCTTTTTTCAGATGAAGAGCTACTCTCTCTGATCGGCTCTGCTTTCCCTGCCGGCCTCGTGGCAGTTGTTTTAGAAATTGCCTCTTATGCTCCCGAAGAAGAGATGCCCAGAATACGCCAGTTAGTCAATGGGCTTGGCCCGCAGAAAACCGATGAGGCCCGACGGGTGGCTGGCGAGCTTTCTGCAGTCGAACGCATCCGCGAGCTATTCGGCTAAATTCAGCTTGCTCAACTATCCAAAATGTTACCTCGAACTGCCTGTGCTTTAAGTTGTTCTAAATTACCCGGAGCCGCAGGTTGCCAACGACTGCTTGTAATGCGCCGCTCAATTGCCTGTTTTGCAAGGTGTAAACTGGTCACTAATTTTGCTTCCGGTGAAAAAACATGAATGCGATTTTTATCTGCCCAGAGAATCCAGGTATTATTTTTTTCATCCCAAAATAATTGCATTGGCCCAGCTTTTTGCAAATCATCATAAGCTAAGGCAACCGGACGCCGCTGGCTGTGGCGCACGACCGCATGCTGGGTGCGGCGCAAACGCCTGCGGTTAACCGCTTCTATATCATTAGCTAAACGGCGCAGTAATGCGGGGATTTTTTTCAGAATTGAGGTTCTCACCTCAGGGGCGAATTTTTCAATCCCACGAATTTCGCGTCGGATGCTTTCTATCGCAGCTTCTACCTGCCGCCCTTCAGGAGTTAACCGGTACTCATGCCACCATGACGCAGCTTCGGGAGCCATGACAGAATTGAGTAAAACCATCCGCCCCGATTTTACCATTTGCAGAGATAAAGCAAATTTATTTTCTGCTTGGCGCAGATAGCCTAACGAAACTTGACCTAATAATGAATATTCTGTAGATTTTCGCCCAAACAGAGCTAATTGATCCTTACGCAGATCGCGCCCATATTGGAAAACTGTTACTAAAGGTGCATCAGGTCGGAACAACAACTCACTGCGTTCATCACGCAGATCAAGCAGCAACTGGTGAAATGCCCCATAGCGTGGAATTCCCCTTTCACTGTACGCGAGGAAAATATCTTCAGACGCTTTAGGAATACTGTGCGCACACTCATAACTTCGACAGAAATGGCAATATATATGCCCTTCTCTGATGGGTGTTACAGGTTTGCCATCTACCAGCGCTTCGGATAACTGGCGGCGCAACTCACCGATAAAACGCTGCTCTGAGGCCTGCCATTTTACCTGCAGCGAAAGAGAAAGGTCACTATCCAGAACAGCTTGCTCGCCAGCGATCTCTTGCCTGAGCAGATCCAGATCGCGCAAAATGCGTTTTTCTAAAGCTTTAGCAGATAATTTGCGCCGCTGCGCTCTCTTCACCATCGCTTGGTAAGGCAGTAACCCCTCAGGTAACACACAGGGCACCGCAGAATTTTCAGCACTATTTTTTTCAGACTGGTTGTGCATAAGATACCTGATGTAGTTGACCACCTGAGAGATAAACATGGGAAGTCAATCGAATGACAGTGCGGTTTTCTTCTCCTCCCCCTTACCCGGCCCTGCAAATTCTCAGGAAAAACCTGCAACATAACCTGGAGCTAATCAAAAAGCACGCCCCAGGCGCGCAGATACTCATACCGGTCAAGGCAAACGCCTATGGCTGCGGCCTATCACAGATCATGCCTTTTTTTATTGAAAATGAAATTCCCTATCTTGGCGTCGCTAACCCCCATGAAGGCTTGCTCGCTCGCTCTTATGGTTATCGGGGGGATATTCTCAATTTAGGCGGTTTTTACCCAGAAAATATAGATTTGTTCTTTAATCATAATATCCTACCAGCCGTAACCGACCTGTGGCAAATTGACCTGCTGCAACAACGGGCTGCCGAACTCAATACCACATTGAAGCTACACATCAAGTGGGATCTCGGTATGGGACGCATTGGACTCACCCAACACCAGTTTGCCGAAGCAGTAGAACAATTTCGCCAAACGGATCGCTTAAATATTACAGGGCTATTTACTCATTTTCCCTGTGCTGACGATCCAAATACTGCTTTAACGCTTAACCACCTCAAGCGCTTTCAAGACTTAGCAACTAATTTTCTCGCCGCATTACATATTCCCCGTGAACAAGTGCTGCTGCACAGTGCCAATTCCTATGCGATGTTGCGTTTTCCCGAAACCCATTTAGATATGGTCAGGCCCGGCCTTTTGTTTTATGGTTATTTCCAAAACGAAGCAGATCGCCTGCGCTACAGTAAAATTTTTCCGGTAAAGCCCTCTCTGCGTTTAGTGGCACGCCCCATTAGTTTGCGCGAGCTTAAAAAAGGTGACACTGTCTCTTATGGATCGCTCTATGTCTGTGAAGAAGAAAGTCGCCGGGTAGGTGTAATTCCATTAGGTTATGCCGATGGTATCCCCCGGGCACTTTCAGGCAGTAAAGTTCATTTCTCTGGCCACCCTTTATTAGGCAGAGTTACCATGGATCAAATTATTGTTGGTGACTTAACTACTGATGAAATTTTTGAAGTGTTAGGAGAAAACTCATCAAGTGCCGAATTCTGGGGGGATGTCTCATGCTCCTTTGCTTATGAAATTATTACCGGCTTAGGGCAGCGCCTGCGGCGCGAACTTGTCTAACGGGAAAGGCTTCACCGGGGTAGAGAATTTTTTCTTCGATAATTATATCCCCATGTATTTTCACGCGCATTACGCCATTGCGTTCTAAAAAAGAATC
>CALHRC010000035.1 GCA_938038265.1 uncultured bacterium | reverse complement strand
TGTACCTAATAAAGCAACAGGGGGCGCATGGACTCTATATCTTGTTTTCCGTGATTTTCTTTTTTATAGCGATCTATTGCCGCACCAATGACTATACACCGTTTTTTACTGGGGTGGGTGGTGGACACTGGTTGTGGCATGTTTTTGGCGCGGGCAGTGTGGCGGCCTTGCAGGTTTTTATGTACCGTTCACGACAGCAGTCTTTGCATACGTAACCCAGTTGACGGGTTGACAGTTGATTTGTTAGTCAAAAAATATCAGGCATGGGGGATATATTTCGCCTCATAAAAGTAGTCCTGCAGGATCCGTAGGTATTTCCGCCTAGCTTGCGAGCAAAATAACCACCACAACAATTCCTTCCCATAATACCACATCGAAATTAAAGGGGGCTTGCCGCCCCCTCGCTGCGGCAGGCTTGCCCCCGCGTAAGGGGGCATGGGCGCTAACGCTGCCGCACCCCCCTCGAACCTTGCGAGAGCCTGCCTGGCCTTCACTACCCCCGACTTTTCCTTAGTTCAGAAATTCCGTAACTGCGGTATGGATTTCCATATTATAGGTGGCGATCCCCCAGCTGAAGATGTGCCATAACACAGTTTTTAGTAACTACGAGCCCAAGGGGATGCCATAAGTGATTTGTTAGTCGAGCAACCTATCTGCCGGGGGCACTGTTCAGGAATTCCTGAACAAAGATGGGGAATTCCCTACCAAGGAGGTTGTCCGTTGGGTGCTCAACCCACGGGGGCGGTAGCGCCCCCTTTGTTATCTTGTCGTTAGATTTTTCTCAACATCCAAAATATGCGTCGTGGTTTTTAACACGACATCGGGGTTTAGCGAAATGCTATCTATGCCTTCTTTGACTAACAATTCAGCAAATTCGGGGTAATCGCTGGGAGCCTGACCACAGATGCCGATTTTGCGTCCTTTGGCACGGGCAGTACGAATAACACTGGCAATCATGCCTGTTACGGCAGGATTGCGCTCATCAAAAATGGGGGCCACAATTTCCGAGTCGCGATCTACCCCTAAGACTAACTGTGTGAGGTCGTTGGAGCCAATCGAGAAACCGTCGAATATGGCGGCAAATTGTTCTGCTAAAATCACGTTTGAAGGAATTTCGCACATGACATAAATTTCAAGGCCATGCTCGCCTTGCTTTAAGCCGTGTTTGGCCATTTCGGCAATAACACGCTTGCCCTCTTCTACAGTACGGCAAAAGGGCACCATGAGTTTTACGTTACGCAGACCCATTTCGTCGCGTACTTTTTTCATGGCTTGGCATTCTAAAGCAAAACCATCGCGGTAACGTTCGTGGTAGTAGCGGGAGGCGCCGCGAAAGCCAATCATGGGGTTTTCTTCTACAGGTTCATAGGCAGCGCCGCCAATTAAATTAGCATACTCATTGGTCTTAAAATCGCTCATGCGCACAATGACATCGTTGGGATAAAAAGCGGCTGCGATCATTCCTACTCCATAGGCTAAATGATCCACAAAGAACATGGCTTTGTTGCTATAGCCAGGGGTCATTTTTTCAATGGTTTCTTTTAAGGTTGGGTCGGTCAGCTCATGAAAATGGTACAAAGCGAGGGGATGGATGCGGATATAACTATTGATAATGAATTCCATTCTCGCTAGGCCGACGCCGTCATTGGGTAATTGGCTTAAGCGAAAGGCTTCTTCGGGGTTAGCAACGTTGAGCATGATTTTTGTGCGCGGTCTCTGTCCGCCTGAAAAATCATGGATTTCTTTAGAGAATTTCAATGCGCCCGAATAGACTTTGCCGGTGTCGCCTCCAGCGCAGCTTACGGTTACTACCTCGCCGTCTTTTAAGATTTCGGTGCCATTAAGGGTGCCCACGATAGCTGGCAGGCCTAATTCGCGACTAACTATAGCAGCATGGCAGGTGCGGCCACCGCGGTTGGTCACGATGGCGGCGGCTCGTTTCATGGCAGGCTCCCAATCGGGATCGGTGCGGTCGGTAACTAATATATCCCCCTTTTGCACTAAAGAAAGGTTAGCTGCGGATTTCACTACCCGCACCGGCCCCACAGCTATTTTTTCCCCCACACTGCGCCCGGTAACCAAAACTTTACCGCTCTCTTCTAACCGATAGACTTCCAAGCGGCTGCTATCGCGGCGGGATTGCACGGTTTCCGGGCGCGCTTGCACAATAAAAAGCTCCCCCGTGCGGCCATCTTTAGCCCATTCCATATCCATAGGGCAAAAGGAACCTTTTTTCTGACTGTAGTGCTTCTCAATGACACAGGCCCATTTGGCTAAAGTAAGGATGTCGTCATCATTGAGAGCATAAGAAGCCCGATCTTCGGGGGATACGGGGATGTTTTTCACCATCTTGCCACCCCCTTCATCATAGACCATTTTAAATTCTTTGCTGCCTACTTTTTTTTGTAAAATAGGTTTAAAACCTTGTTGTAAGGTGGGCTTAAAGACGATATATTCATCGGGATTGACTGCCCCCTGCACCACGTTTTCACCTAAGCCATAGGCAGCGTTAATCAGCACGGCATCTCTAAAGCCGGTTTCGGTATCAATCGAAAACATTACCCCTGAACTCGCTAAATCAGAGCGTACCATGCGCTGGATACCAATAGAGAGGGCCACTTTAAAATGCTCAAAACCCTTATCATGACGGTAGGATATTGCTCGGTCAGTAAAAATTGACGCGAAGCAGCGGCGGCAAGCTTCTAATAGGGCCCGTTCGCCACGCACGTTCAGGTAAGTTTCCTGTTGGCCGGCAAAGCTGGCATCGGGCAGGTCTTCGGCGGTGGCACTCGAGCGTACGGCGACATCTATACCATGGGTAACAGGGCCGCTGAGCTCATGGTAAGCCTGTACGATTTCTTTTTTTATATCGTCGGGAATTTCTTCTTTAAGTATGGCATTGCGGGCAGCTTCGCCGCGTTGCCGCAGGTTTTCCATATCGTGGGTATTGAGGTCGTGTAATATTTCACGGATTTTTTTGTCTAAACCAGTCTCTTCAAAAAAATGGCGGTACGCGGCCGCGGTAACGGCAAAACCGTCGGGCACCAAAATGCCCTCGCTGTGTAGCTCACGGAACATTTCACCTAAGGAAGCATTTTTGCCGCCGACTAATGGTACATCCCCAATGCTGATATTGCGAAAGGGTTTAATCCATTTGTATTGTTGGTTATTCATTTTGCTCTCCTTAAAAATAGTTACCTCTCGTTTATCTCTGGTAAATGGGTCTGGCGTAGTAAGTTGTATGTAATAGCTGGTGGGCTTTTTCAGAAAGTGGTTTTTCTAAGAAAGTTTCATAGAGTTCGATGACTTCGGGATTATCATGTGAGCAGCGGATGGTTTTGTCGCGGTCATCCTGAAAGATACCCTGCATACGTTTGGCACGGATTTCATCGGTTACCCCATAGGGTTGTCCGCCACCACCAATACATCCCCCCGGGCAGGCCATTACTTCAATAAAATGATAGCGAGGTTCTTCACCCTTACGTTTTGTCTCGCGTACTCTATCGAGCACTTCCGCTACATGGCCCAGGCCATGGGCCACCGCAAGTCGGATTTCCTGTCCGGCCAATTCTATCTTGGCTTCTTTAATACCTGTTAAACCGCGGATTTCTTCAAAGACCAAGCGGGGCATCTTTTCGCCGGTGAGAAAATACTGCGCGGTGCGTAGTGCTGCTTCCATCACGCCGCCGGTGGTACCAAACATTGTACCGGCCCCAGAATAAGTACCTAAAAGAGAATCGGCGTTTTCGGGTGGCAGGCGGTGGAATTCAATACCGGCTTGTTTGATCATGCGGGCTAACTCCCGGGTAGTCAGGGCGATATCCACATCTTTATATCCCGATGCGTACATTTCATGGCTACGGGTTAACTCATATTTTTTGGCCGTGCAGGGCATGATGGAGATAACTTTAATAGTAGAAGGATCTAAGCCACGGCGGGCGGCATAATAGGTTTTGGCCAAGACCCCCAGCATTTGTTGCGGCGATTTTGCCGTCGAAAAATGGGGAATAAAGTCGGGGTGAAATTTTTCCATGTAGTCGGTCCAAGAAGGGCAACAAGAGGTAATTAAAGGTAATTCACGGCGGTTATGCACAAAGCGCTCGATAAATTCACTTGCCTCTTCCATAATGGTGACATCGGCAGAAAAATTGGTATCAAAAATAGCATGAAAGCCTAAGCGGCGCAAAGCGGCATAGAGTTGCCCGGTTAGGTTGGTGCCCGGTTCATAGCCAAATTCTTCACCAATGGCTACCCTAACGGAGGGGGCAATTTGCACCACTACGTGGTTGCCCGGCTCTCTCAATAGACGCCACACTTCGGCAGTTTCATCTAATTCAATGATGGCCCCAGTAGGGCAGTGTGCCGAACATTGGCCACAGCGCACACAGGGAGACTCCGCTAGGGCAATGTCTCCCGCCGGCGCCATGCGGGTATGGATGCCGCGGTTGAGAAACGAAAGTGCCCAGACATTTTGTAAATCTTGGCAGACATGCACACAGCGCCCGCACTTAATGCACTTTTCAAAATCAAAAATTAACGAGCCGGTGGATGTATCGCGCGGAATTTCTGGCACATATTTCGCAAATGACGATTCCCTTATACTAAAGTCTGCCGCTAATGTTTGCAGCTCACAACTACCATTGCGGCCACAGGTGAGGCAGCTATTGGGATGGGTTGATAAAATAAGCTCTAATACCGTGCGTCGTACTTCCGTTAGTTCATTGTCATGGGTATAGATATCCATACCCTCTTCAACAGGTGTGGTACAGGCCCGGGGAAAGCCAGCCATCCCCCTGACGCGCACAATGCACAAGCCACAGGCGCCCGTGGCTACTAAATCGGGATGTTTACACAAAGTGGGGATTTTTACCTGTACCATGCGGGCGGCATCAAGTAACGAGGTGCCTTCGCTTACCGCCACAGCCATCCCATTGATCTGCACGTTTATTTGAGACATGCCAGATAGTCCTCCCGAAAATATCTTAAAGTTGAAAAAATAGGGTTGGGCGCAGCTTTACCTAAGCCACACAGAGAAGCTGCCTGCATGGCATGAGCAATCCTCTCAATTTGGGGGATGGTCTGTTGTTCACCACGGCCGCCACAGAGCTCTTCATATAAATGGCGCAACTGAAAGCCACCGACGCGGCAAGGGGCGCACTTGCCACAAGATTCGTCGGTATTGAAACTTAAAAAAAAGCGCATTACCTCCGCCATGTTGACCCTGTCATCCATGACTACCATCCCCCCTGAACCAATAATAGAACCAATGGCCAGGATGTCTTCATAGGTAAGCGGGGTATCTAATAAAGAAGCGGGTATCATGCCACCCGAAGGCCCTCCCGTTTGCACTGCTTTTAAGTTATGCCCAGGGGGTAAACCGCCACAAATGTTAAAGACAACCTCATGCACAGTGGTTCCCATGGGCACCTCAACTAACTGGGTACGCCGGATATGCCCCGAAACGGCAAAAACCTTAGTACCGGTAGAGGTGCCACGCCCTATCGAGGCATACCACTGCCCCCCTTGTAAAACAATTGCGGGGATAAAAGCTAAGGTCTCTACATTATTGATGCAGGTTGGCTGGCCATGTAACCCCCGCTGCGAAGGGTAGGGTGGCCGTGGCACCGGCGAGCCTCGCTTACCTTCAATAGAAGCAATGAGAGCGGTCTCTTCACCACAGACATAGGCGCCGGCGCCCAAACGTATTTTGACATCAAACGAAAAATTACTGCCAAAAATGTTTTTACCTAATATTCCCGCTTCCCGCGCTTCCCGCACAGCTTGGCGCACGCGGGCAATGGCTAACGGATATTCCGCACGGATATAGAAGTAACCTGTGGAAGCGCCAATGGCATAGCCCGCTAAAATTAAGCCTTCTAATACTCTATGGGGATCACTCTCTAACAGCGAGCGATCCATAAAAGCGCCGGGATCGCCTTCATCGCCATTGCAAATCACATAACGCTGGGGGGATGGCTGCAGTGCTGTCAGATGCCACTTCTTTCCCGTGGGATAGCCTGCCCCGCCGCGCCCTCTTAGGCCACTTTGGTGCACCTCTTCAATAACCTGTTGGGGGCTCATTTGACTAAGGGCCTTCTTTAGCGCCTCGTAAGCTCCGGCTGCTACTGCGGAAGAGAGACTTTCTGGATTAATGACACCACAATTACGGCTGGCAATACGAGTTTGCCCATTGCCGGCAAGCCAAAATTTTTTAGAAGGTAGCTCACCTCTGGAAAGCCCCTGGGCAATGACTAACAAGTCATCTTCAGACAAATTGGCATACACTGCCCCTGAGGGAAAAAGCTGGATAGCTAAGCCTTGGTTGTAAAAACCAAAATTATCGGCAATCGCAACCTTAGTTATGGCAGCAAAAGCACTAATCATTTCTGTTGGCAGGGGGCTGCCCTGGATTTGGGTATTGCAGAGCAGGATGTATTGCGGCGGCTCGGCGCCTGGTTGGCCAAAGATCCGGCCACCTATTAAGATAGCTTTGCTGTTCAGGAATTCCTGATCTGGGAACTGCTTTTTTTCAAGAAACTCCCTGAAAATATAATGCACCGCTTCGGGGGTAAGGTTACCAAACGACACCTGCGGCAGGCCGGCGATTACCACTTCTACCTGCGGGTCGGCATAGCACATGCCTGGGGTACCCACCGCAATTACCTTGAGCCCCGGATAAGCTGCGCAGAGGATACGCAGTTCTTCGAGAATTTCACCGGCGCCGGCGGCAATCCCACCTGAATCAAGGGCAACGCGCAGTTCGCCGGTCATGAGATATCCCCCCTGTTACTGAGTAAGCCCTCGATGATCTGTTTCATTTTATCGGGGGTAAGGCGACCAATCACTTTTTTGCCAGCAAAGACCAAAGGCGCCAGCGAACAGCAGCCGACACAGCGCACTTCAGATAGCCCAAAGCGTTGCCGCTCTTCAGGCGGCAATTCCGCCAGCAGATTTTGGCTGTTGCGCAAAATTTTTTCGCTGCCATGCAGCCAGCAACTAGTGCCAAGGCAGATGGTCAGGGTATGTTCCGCAGAAGGGGTGGTGCGAAAGTAATGGTAAAAAGTCAGTACTTCGTAAATTCTTGCTAAAGGCACGCTAAAGCGTTTTGAAAGCAATAAGGCTGACTGCCGCGGCACATATCCGAAACGATTTTCAATTGCGTGCAGCGCCAGAATCAGATTATCATTCTCAACCTTCAGGTTGCCAATAAATTCACATATTGCATCGGAACCTGAAGATTGCTGTGTGGGTTCAGGCTCTCCCATACGCGACAATTAATAGGCCAAGCTTCTTCTGTAAAGAAGATTCCCTAATGATTGTTGGATAACTGGCTACCTCCTCACAGATAACCGGAAAAGCCAAAACCCCAGCTGATAATATCTGCCACTGTCCGCCCCCGGTGTTCATAGTGCCGCGCGGCAATATAGACATCCAGCGCCGCCAACTCGGCATAAATACCATAACGTGAAAAATACGGAGAAGGCGCTGGCCACTTATACAGAATTCCGGAATGAATGCCGACTCTAACCCTTGTAGGGTAGTAATAGCCGGCAGGAAACTCTCCGGGATTTCTCAGAAAATACATTCTGGAATCAGGGTTTAACAGATAAATACCTGAAAACCCAAAGAACAAAGAGGCGCTTCTGTCATACCTGCGATATTCATACGGGTGAATATTATTCTTCAGTGAAAGAGTGTGAATATCCCGCCCGCCGACAATGGCCGGCACATAGCCGTATAACAGCTCTACCTGGTAGAGATTACCGATAAAAGAATAGCCCGGTCCGATCGCCAGCAATCCCAGATAACTGCCGCTGTGTAGGTTTACATAATGAGGCATGAGGCCCGCAGCCCAATCAAATCTACCCGGGGTGCTTTCTTCTTCGGCACCAAGGGGAGCCATGCAAAAGAAGAACAAAAGACTGAAACTCCAAAGCCGCTGCATCAGGAACACCATCCCTGGTAAACAATAGAGCCATTTTTTCTGCCTTCATATTCTAAACCGCCCGGAGTGATGGTTAATATGCCATAATTGCCATTGATCGGCGACCCGATGATTACCGAACAGACACCCTCACGTTTACGCGGCTGGCCAAAATGGTGCAAATGCCCGTAAAACGCGCCATCCACGCTGTTTTCAGCCAGCAGATCGCTGAATCTTTCCAGATGGCGAAATTCCAGATCAGAATAGGGCGGAATATGTGCAATGACAAACAGGTACTGAGCAGAACCCCGGTTGCTCAACTGTTCGGCAAGCCAGCCATAGTCTAACGAATCCGGCTTTGATTCCAGATCATTATTATTAAAAAAAACAAATTTTGCATTGCCATAGGTAAACGAATAATTCAGACGGCCAAACATTCTGCGATAGATCGTTCGCCCCGAGGAAAGCAGATCATGATTACCGATCACGGTAAACCAGGGAAACTCTAAAGCATCCAGAATCTTATACGTCCAGATAAATTCGCGCCGTAAACCGGCGTCTGTCAGATCACCTGCTACGGCAACGAGATCCAGCGAATGACGGTTAATCCGACTGACAATGGCCTCTGAGCTGGTATAGTAATTCTGAATATCCGCCATGAACCCGACATTGATCGTTACTCCCACGCTGTGCCGTCTCAGACGAGACAAATTGCGAGCAGTTGCGTTTTCCATATCTTCGGGCACGCTGGTGTCAAACGGACTGACTTCAAAATTAAAACATCCCGTGAGCGCGACAGCACATAAAAGTATGATTACAGAATTATTCATATTCTCGCAACAAAACCCGTACCAACGCTGCCCAAAAAATCTCTGACACCCGCAGATATTAACCAACTGGTTAATTTATTGTACAATATTTTTTCATCAGAGGCAAAAATATCTTGCACTCCCGACCTGGACTGTTACAGCGACAAAACAGTATGCAGATCCGACACAGCACTAAAATAATTGCCACACTTGGTCCTGCAAGTTCCGATGAGAACACTATCAGGGCCATGATTCGTGCAGGGGTTAGTGGCTTTCGTCTAAATTTTTCTCATGGCGATGCCCGGTCTTTACAGCCCCTCATCGAAACTGCCCGTCAGGCCATCCTTGCCGAACAAAAAC
This sequence comes from uncultured bacterium, assembly GCA_938038265.1. Lineage (GTDB taxonomy): Bacteria > Spirochaetota > Leptospiria > Turneriellales > Turneriellaceae > CALHRC01. Next base: position 15,403 of record CALHRC010000035.1, on the reverse strand, counting down.
ATATCCCTTTAATTGCTGACATCCAGGGGCCTAAATTGCGGGTGGGCAAACTCCCGAAAGAGGGAGTAACCTTGGTGGAAAATGAGCCTTTTATTATTACCTCGCGTAAAGTAGAAGGCTCGGTGATGGAAGTACATTCTCCTTATGAATATTTGACCAAAGATGTAAAACCGGGTACCCACATTTTATTAGCCGATGGCGCCTTAGATTTGTTAGTCGAAGAAGTCAAGGGGGGGGATGTACATTGCCGGGTCATCGTCGGCGGGCGGCTTTATTCCAATAAAGGCATGAATATCCCCAATACAAAACTCTCGGTAGAGACACTTACCGAAAAAGACCGCGCCGATTTAGCTTTTGTTGGCAAATACGATATTGATTTAGCGGCTATTTCCTTTGTGCGCTCAGCCAATGATATTCGCTTAGCCAGAAAATATCTCAATAACCCAAGAAAACCAATTTTGGCAAAATTAGAAGTCTCTGAAGCCTTAGACAACTTAGATGAAATTATGGAAGCTGCCGATGGGCTGTTAATTGCCCGCGGCGACTTAGGGGTAGAACTGCCTTTTGAAAAGGTGCCACTGTTGCAAAAACAAATCCTCAGAAAAGCCGCTGTGCGGGGCAAATGGACTTTAGTGGCTACCCAGATGTTGGGCTCCATGGTATTAAACAGCCGCCCCAGCCGCGCTGAGGTCTCTGACGTGGCCAATGCCGTTTTAGATGGTGCCGATTGTCTGATGCTCTCCGAAGAGACGGCGGTGGGTGACCATCCCACCAAAGCCGTAGAGGCCATGGTGCGCATTATCCGCGAAATGGAAACTTTGCCGCAAAAGCGCGACCTGCACTTTGAAGATGACATTACCAGCTTTGCCGCAGGCGCTGCCGGTGCTGCAGTTACTGCGGCCGAGCGCATGAAGGCGAAGGCGATTGTGACTTTAGCCGGCTCTGGCTTAGCTACCCTGCTCATTTCAAAATGGCGGCCGGCGGTGCCTATACTGGCCCTAAACTCCGAAGAAGAAATTTTACGCCGGATGAATATTTTACATGGCACCATTCCAGTGGTCATAAAACCCCAGTCTGATACTGAAGCGCAAATTGCCCATGCCAGTAATTGGCTTAGCCTTAACCTAAACGTAAAATCGGGGGATATCTTAGTAGTGGTCGGCGCCTCGTCTCACAAAAAAATACCTGATATCATTCGTATTGTGCGGGTGCCTTAAGTAGTTATACGCTGTATAATATATTTTCAAAGGCTCAGGATAATTTATACACTGTATAGTTATTAAATGTATTTAGGGGGATGGCAAGGGGTAGCTATTATACACTGTATAATATACACCGTATAATTAAACAGCAAAGCTAACATTTTATTGCTACAGTGTATAATTATGTACAGCTTAAGTTTAAGCTAATATTTTAAGATGGGGTAAAGAGATAATGCTAATTATACACTGTATAATTAGTGGCTAACAGGTCCCAATAGGCAATACCATAGGCCAGGATTTCATCATTAAAATCATAGTGCGGGTTATGCAAACTACATCCCCCCGGCCCTTCACCATTGCCTAACCACACATAGGCCCCCGGGATGGTTTGTAACATAAAGGCAAAATCTTCAGCGCCCATGCTCGGCAGAAAGTCGGTTACCACGTTGCTCTCTGGAACAGTGGCCGCTATTTGGGCAGCGTACTTTGCTGCACCCGCATGGTTTATGGTGGGGGGATAGCGGCGCTGGTAATGGACTGTAGCCCCAATGCCAAAGGCCTGTGCCGTATGGGTGGCAATGCGGTGAATCTCTTGCTCCATGGTATCGCGCACGCTGTCACTAAAGGCGCGTGCGGTGCCTTTTAGGTAAACAGTTTCAGGTAAAATATTCCAGGCATCACTGTTGGCGCGCAGGCTGGTAACAGAAACTACCGCACTTTCTGCCGGATGTATGCGCCGTGCGACAATCGACTGTAGGGCTGTGATGAGCTGTGCGGCACAGAGGTTGACATCCGTGCCTAAATGGGGCATGGCGGCATGGCTGCCTTTACCCTGTAAGATAATTTCAAAATTATCTGAGCAGGCCATCATAGGCCCGGCACGCACCGCAAACTGCCCCACAGGCAGGCCAGGCCAATTGTGCAGCCCAAAAACCGCTTCCGCAGGGAACAGAGAGAACAGCCCTTCTGCTACCATCACCCGCCCGCCACCTTCGCTTTCTTCGGCAGGTTGAAAAATAAAGCATACCGAAACGTTAAGGTTGCGGCGCTGTGACAAAACTTTCGCCGCACCTAATAGCATTGCCGTATGACCGTCATGGCCACAGGCATGCATTTTACCGGGGATTTGGCTGCGGTGGGCAAAGGTATTTTCTTCTTGTAAGGGCAATGCGTCCATATCGGCGCGCAAGGCAATCAGGCGGCTGCCACGGCGCAACAGCCCCACAACACCAGTTTTTGCTAAACCCGTGTGCACTTCAAGACCAAATGATTTTAGTTTGTCGGCCACAAAGGCAGCGGTGCGCTCTTCTTCAAAGGCCGTTTCGGGGTAGCGGTGGATCTCATGCCGCCATTGTCGGGCTTCTTGCGCCGCCGCTAAAATTTCAGTGCTAAAGGGGTTCATGTCACTTCAGAAGTAGGTAGTTTATTTTCGTCATATAACATCCACACTACTAAAGCAAAATAAGCCACACAAATACCAAAAACACTAAAGGTATAGGCAATAGATAGCGCCAGTAAATTTTCATAGTAAGTAGGGATGGCATAAAGGGCCACCGCCACCGCAATGGCTAAGTAAAGTATTAAAGGAATGAGATAGCGCACCTTAAAATAAACCCGAGTTTGCTTGGAGCTTAAAAAAACTAATGCTTGGCCTAACATATACAAGACAGCAGCAAAAAATAGCGAGACCCCGAAAGATATAGATAGAAACGTTATGTTACCTAAGCCCACGGGAATTAAAATGGCCGACAGGCCGCCAGCGCCCACGACAAATACAATTAAAGGCAGAAAAGCCGTTAAGCGAAAGCGCAACTTACTCTGTGGGGTGGTCTGCACTACCAACCATAAACCTAAATGGTAAAAAATAGCCATGGCCACGAGACTCACCCCAAAGGCGGCGGTTAAGAAAAGTACATCCCCCAATAATACAGGGATAATTAGGTAGCCCACCATCGCGGCGGGTAGCAAAAAGACTAAATAGGGAATGTGGTAGAGCAACCGAAAATACACCGCCCCTTTCGTGCGCCGGTAAATTGCCAGACGGAGGGTAATGAAATAAAAGATATATCCCCCAATTAGGGCAGCATAATAAGCGGGAAAAACAAAATGGTATTTATGGGGATATACAGGAATAATAAAAGCCGCTACGGTAACGGCAATCCCCAAAAATAGCAAAAAAGGAAAATAATAAGAAAATTTCACCCGCTCACGGGCTGTAACACTTGTCATAGACCGAGAGAGCAAGTAAGAGCAACTGCCGCAACTGTTTTTTTTCTTTTAGCTATGATGCGCTTTCCCAATACAGTTTTCTGCGACTCATGAACTCACTACCGTTTTTTATTGCCTGGCGCTATATCAAAGGCCGCGGCAACGCGCTCCTGTCACTCAACGCCCGCCTGTCCTTTATTGGGATTTTTGTGGGTACCTCTCTTTTGGTGGTGGTGCTTTCGATTTTTAATGGTTTTCAAACCCAACTGAAAAACAGTATTTTTAAATTTGATCCCCACTTGACCTTAACGCGCGAAACTGGCAGTGGCCCTGAAAAGATTACCGATTGGCAGGCCTATAAAAAACGCCTGCAAGAGCGCTATGGTGACAAAGCCATTTCTATTGAGGGCAACATTACCTCACCGGCTATTGTCCGGCGTAAAAATACCATTGAGCATATTTTTTTGCGTGGTCTTGAATTTACCCCCGCAGGTAAGAAATGGCAAATACCCTCATTTTTCCCGCAGCTTGTCGAACCAGAAGGCCTGCAAGAAATCCCCCAGGGGAATTATTGCTTGATTGGCCGCGAAATGGCAGTTAACCTGGGCCTCTATGTGGGCGATACCCTGGAAATTGTGGTGCCCCGCGGGCAGTTTTCCCTGCAGTTGGGTGTGACTCCCAGTATTAAAGCCTACAAAGTAGCGGGATTTTTTAAGACCGGACACTACCAATATGACAGCCGGGTCATTGTCTTGCCCCTACAAGAAGCCCAAAATCTCTTTTCCGTGGGTGAGGCCGTGCAACAAATTAATATCCGCCTTAAGTCCATTGAAGAGCTGCGGGAAGGCAAAGCAATTGCCTTGAAAACTTGGCCGTTTTCTATCCGCACCATCGAAGATGAACAGCGCAATTTTTTTCATGCCCTACAGCTTGAAAAAACCATTATGACAATTATTGTGTTTTTGTTTGTCATTGCAGCCATTGTGGGTATTGTAGTGGCTACGTACAACATTGTCAACTCCCACCGCAAAGACATTGGCATACTCAAAGCTATTGGCGTGCGCAACCAAACCATTGTCGCTGTCTTTACCTTAAGCGGATTTGGCATGGGCTTTCTCGGCACCTTAAGTGGTATTATGACCGGCATATTCCTTGCTCTCAACTTAGAAAATATTGTCTCTTTTATTGAAAAGGTCATCAATGCTGTAGGCCGCTATTATACCGAACAATGGCGCGACGGTATTTGGTTTCATGTCTCTCTTATCCCCCGCGATGTCTATTATTTTGACAGTTTGCCCATCCATATTGACCCCCACATGCTGCATATGGTCGGCTCGGTAGCCATTGTACTCTCTGGAATTGCTGCTCTGCTACCGGCTTTAGCCGCTAGCCGCTTAGAACCCGTGCGCATTATCAGGGGGGCAGAATGAAATTACTTGAAGTAACCAACTTAGTCAAACGTTACCGCGACGGTGAAGCCCGGGTGGATGTTATCCGCCAGATCAATTTTTCCATGAACGAGGGGGATTTTGTTTCCATCCGAGGAGCCTCAGGCGCTGGTAAAAGTACTTTTCTTAACTTATTGGGCGCTTTAGATACCTTTGATGAGGGCGATATCCTCATGCAAAATAAATCGCTGCGTTTGTATGCTAAAGAAGAAGGCTTAGCTGCTTACCGGCGCGACAAAATAGGTTTTATCTTTCAAAACCACTACCTCATGGCAGATTTTACCGTTTTAGAAAATGCCATGTTCCCGCTACTTATCCAAAAGAAAAAGAAAATAGAAGCGCGGGATAGAGCCGCTGGCATCCTCAACCGCGTTGGCTTAGGCCACCGGCTGCACCACTACCCTTCACAAATCTCGGGCGGGGAAAGCCAACGGGCCGCCGTTGCCCGGGCGTTAGTGCATGAGCCAGCTTTGGTATTAGCCGACGAGCCTACCGGTAACCTTGACGCGAAGAACCGCCGGCTTTTTATTGAACTGCTCAACTCCCTGCAACAAGAAAAAAATCTCAGTATTTTAGTGGTCACCCACGAAGAAGATTTAGCCTCAGCGGCCCAGCGGCAATACTTAATGCAAGATGGCCAGTTATTAGATTGGCGCTGAAGGGGAGCTCCCCGGCAAGCAACTGCACCCGACGGCTTGCTGCCCGGGCGAGAGAGTATAGTTTTTTAGTAACAAAAAAACCAACCGTTGGGATATAACCACTTGTTCAGGAATTCCTGAACAGAGATTTTACCTTGTGCTATGAAAATCTATACTATAGTTCAGGAATTCCTGAACAAAAGCAGCCCCATTTCCCCTGGGCTACCGGTTAGTTACCAAAAAACTTGTATTCGGTCACATACTTGATGGGGAATTCCCCAGCTACCCATCCGACAGGGGGTGTCGGATGATGCTTTTGTCCGACATTTTGTGTCGGATAGGCTTTTTCGCAGGTCTCTCGCTTAAGGCAGTTAAGGTGCATAACTCACCGCCACCAAGTAGCGCCCCGCAATGCGCTGCTGCGGTTCATTGAGCCATTGCCCCGCCGGCAATTGCGAGCTGGCCATAAGCCCTAAGCCCGAAGGCAATCCTACCAGAATACCCCAACCGGCCTGCAATAGATGCCCGCCCGTGTTAGGTAAGGCTTTGCCCGCAATGGTAATGGCGGCACGGTACTGGTAAACCATTTCTGTAAATAACGTTATATTGGTTTCATCCCGGCTGCCCCAGCGATGGGAAAAGCTAAGTCCCGTTTCTGCTAAATCGCCCAGGCGATATGTTTCAAAGGTGCCGCGGCGGATGTATTGTCCGCTTACGGATAGCGCCGTTCGGGGGGCTAAATAGCGCGTGTAAGCCATCCCCCCGCTGAAATCCCAGGCACCGGAGCCCGGCATCAGAGCGGGTTCTACATAGTAGCGGTCGTTCAGCGGGTTAGCATTGGGTGACGGCGTCACCACATGGGGTGCGATTGGGTTGTTCCCGGGGCGTGTGGCCGGTAGCAAATCACTTAAGGGCACTGCCTCGCTTTGCCGGCTGGTTTTCCCTAAAGGGGCTTTTATCCCTGCCTGTATGTTCAGGAATTCCTGAACAGAATTCCACAGCAGATAGCGACTGCGCACCGAAGGATCGGCCATCCCCGCAACACTGCCAAGGTCCAATAAGCGGTAGTTACCCCCACTATCGATAAGCCCTTCCCGTAAGCTATCCCCCCGGTACCACGGCAGGCGCAAGCCGACATCCCAATGCGCCGTAATGCCATAGTCTATCCCTAAGGAGGCTAACATGGCCGAACGCAGGGCATCTACATGAATGTCTGCTGCTGCCCTTTGGGTGAGGTCACGAATCTGGCTATCTGTCAGTCGCTCATAGTTAGTCAGCAGAGCACTGCTTGAGACGATATACCCACCCGGTTTCAAGGGCTCGGCGCTCATGACGGAGGCTCCGGCGGCGGTAGTTAGGGGGCCATGGTCAGCCTGTAGTGGGGGGGATAGCAAGACCACAATAAGCCAGAGTGCTGCTGTTAAGGAATTCCTGAACAGGTAGCGGGTTGGTTTAGCCCAAAATGTGACATAATGTAGTTTTTGGTAACTACCAAGCTGCCAAAGTGAAGCCATGCCCCTCGCGGCATAATACCGTACGTTTTGGTAACAAACCAACCAACACACCTGGGCAATTTTGTTCAGGAATTCCTGAACAAATGGGGAATTCCCTACCATAGATATGCCATAATTCTGAACTTTTGGGTAACAACCAAGCTGCATAGGGGGAAATATATCCCCCCAATGAGACATAATTCTTTCTTTAGTAACTAACAAGCTCATGGGTTGGTTTATGGCGCGCATGGGTGACTGCCTTCGGGTAATTCGCCTATGGTAGAGGGGCGGTTAAAGTGCCCCACTGGCCACGGGTTGCGGAATTTTTCACTAGTGACATAGTCGCAGTCGGTGAGGCTTTTGAGAAAAGCGATCAGGTCAGCGCGTTCTTGGGCGGTGAGGGTAAAGCCTTTTACAAATGAATTTTTAAAGGGGGATGCACTGCCGTTGCCAGCATAGGGGCCGCTGGTAATAGTGCGTCCCCCGGCGGCGTAGTGGTCAATGACGCTATCTAAGTCAATAGCTGAGCCATCGTGCATGTAGGGGGCGGTAAGTTCAATATTGCGCAGGGTGGGGGCCTTAAAGCGTCCCATATCGTTAGGGTTGTTGGTCACTTCATGGATGCCGGTATTACCTGGCGGGTAAGCGCCGGTACCGCCAATATTGTAGAGGCCGTTGTTGGTAAAGTCGATGGATGGTACCGACAGATTGCGGTGGTCTTCCATTAAAGTAAAATTGATGCCGCCGTGGCAGTGAAAGCACTCTAAATCTTCATTGAAAAAGAGTTCTTCGCCGCGTTTGGCAGACTCCGAGATTGCAGTTACATCCCCCCGTTGTTGGCGGTCATAGGGTGAGTTAAAACTAATCATGGCACGCTGGAAGGCCTCGAGGGCATTCACCACATTGGTCATACGAAACGGGTTGCGGTCATAGGGAAAGGCAGCGGGAAAGAGTTCTTGGTAAACCGGATCGGCGCTGAGTTCTTGCAGGCGTTCGTCGGGGTAAAACAAGCCCAGCTCAATAGGATTTTCCCCAAAGATCGGCACTAAGGCTTGGGTGCGTAGGCGGCGCATGAGGGGATTGCCCCAGGTCAGTACCGGTTGCCAGGCTAAATTTACGAGGGCCATGGAATTGCGCGGGTGGGCTTCCCCGGTGGCCCCTAAGGGCACCAAAATAGCCTGTGGGTTACCTAAGTAAGTGTTGTTGCTGCTGCCATCGTCTATGTCGGGGTCATCGGCAAAAGCCCGACGCTGGTGGTGGCAGGTAGCGCAGGCAAAGGTTTGGTTGCCTGAAAGGCGTTTATCATAAAACAGATAGCGCCCGAGTTCCACTTTGCGCTGGCTCATGGGGTTATCGGCAAATTCTCGGGGCAGTGGTATATGGGGGGGGATATCCCAATGGTATGATGAGCTTTCTACCACAATGCGGGGGTCATAGTTTTCACAACTGAGAACAGTAAATAGCGCAAGCCAAAGAAAAAATAAAAGAGACCGTTTTATTTTATACGCTGTATAACAAGTCCGAAGAGACATCCCCCATACCCCCTATGCAAAAGAGAGCTAAACTTAACTATAATTATACGGCGTATAATAAGTTTATACACCGTATAATTAGATTTTTATACAGCGTATAGTTTAACTATACACTGTATATTCAGTAGGTAAACCGCGGTTACTCTACCCGAAAGAAGGTCTGGCCACTCGTAGCATATTCTGTACCGGAAGTAAGACCTCTTTTGCGTTCGGGGGCTGGTACCGTATTATTGGGATCAAAGTGAAAATCCAGCCCTAAGTTGTTGAAGATGCCTTTACACTCCGGGTCGGTGAGGGCTGACATACAGCCTTTGGGGCCATTTTTATCTTTTACACTTAAATCTGTAGTTGCCAGCAGGTTTTTCAAGTCAGCTACGATGGTTTGCCCTACAGTATAGTTGAGGGTAATTGTCGGGCGGTTTTTAACTACACAATTGGCAGTGCCACTTGCGCCATCGCCGGTACAAGAGGTGGCCCCCAAGTGAATGTTAAAGGTCCCTGAAGTATTTGCAGTTTGACCAGTAAACTCTTCATCGAGGCCGTTGGCAAAGTGCGTTGAGGTAAAATCTAAGCGAGCATGTTTATAGCCAGTTGTCCAATTCCAATGGAGGGCGGCAATATTGAGGGGGTCTGGTGCTGCGGCACGGTCGTTGTGATTGAGGTTATCGGGCACGCCCACGGTAAAGCGAATGCGGTTAATTTTGCCTTGTTTGGTCTTATAGCTGCCCTGCACCACTGTGTTGGTCGCCGGCGTTGGTCCTATAGTGGCGGCACAGGTACCGCTGCCATTTTCAAAATCAAGCAAGGCCACATTTTGGTATTGCCACTGGCCATCCTGAATGAGCTCTACCTTTAAGGTTTCGTTTTTGTCAGTGAGCAGTTCCACATTGTGCACGTAAAAGCGAAAATCCCGCGGGGCAATCGGTGAACCACCACCGCTTTTGGCGCCAATGCCGGTATATGAGGCATTGCAGTCAAAAGTTTCGCTGCCCACTTTTGCAGCAAATGGGATGGTAATATCTCTGGTTTCTGAGACCTCTTCATCGTGAGCGCAATAGCTCAAAGATAGGGCAGTTAAGCCCAATAGTAATTTTGTTATTTGTTTCATGGTATATCTCCTTTTATGCAAAATAAAATTGGTTAATTTACAATCTGGTAATAGACCCCGCCACCAGCGCGGAACCACTCTCTTTCTAAACTTAAAATTGGCAGCTCAAAGGTCAGACTTAATTCTACATTAGGCTGCAAGCGGTAGCGCTGGATGGTACCAATGTTCAGGAAGCTGCGATCCGCACCTTCGGTTACTTCTACAGCATAGCGCCCACTAAACAATAGTTCCGGGGTATAAGAACCAAAACGCCAACCCAAGAAAGCCCGGTAGAGCAACTCCTGTTCCTGGTGGGGGTTAAAATAAAGCACCCCATGTTCGTGTTCGTGGTCATGACCGTCATGGTTGTGGTCATGGCCGTTAAGGGCAGCCTGGTAACCTAATTGCCCACCCACGTAACCTTTGGCAATAGCCTGAGTTAACGTTACATAGGGAATCAGCATAGTATGGTTAGCAGCCATCCCTTTGTCGTCATTGCCAAAGGGCAATTCTACCATAGAGCCAATAGCTAACATCGTAGCCCCATTTAAGGGATAGTACTCTGCCATAAGCAGGGGGTTGCCAATACCATACTGCCCATCTTTGACCCCTGGCTGGTAGAGCTGTATGATGGGTAGCAGGGCACCTGCTGAAAAACGGGAATTAAAGTACATGGGCTGAACAAACAGCGCATTGTAGTATCCTTTACCCCCAATATCAAAGGCTGCCGTGCGGTAGTGAGTACCCACCCCCCAGCCTTCGTAAAAGTTGGTTTGCGCATATTGGATCTCTTCTGACTTTTGCACCCTTATGGGGCAGAACTCGCCACCGCAGGTCGCTTCTGCCGGGCGCTCCAGCAAAAGACCTGTAATGACCAACACCAAGAACACGTAATTCTTGAAAATAGACTTCATATTAAAAACTCCTTTATTATGGTATGTAATTGTCGCCTCTTGTGATATGAGGCTGTTGCCATTTAAGGGATAACCATCCCCTACCCCAAGGTAGCGGGATATCCATTATATTTCAGGCAAAATTAAGGAGAGGATTTAAGAAGGGGGCGCCCAGATTTCATACGCCGGAGATGGTAGATCCCCCGATGGCGTAAAAAAGATATATCTGGTAACTATACGAACTGCAGGTAACTGCACTATTGCGGGTAGGTTTACCGGCGGTACTAAAGGGGCTTGCCCGTTCTCTTTGGGGCAATTGCAAAGGTGAGTGCTTTGGCTGTCAAGCTGCAGGCGTTCTTGCGGTAGGGCGGCCTGTGTCACTTTGTGCCGGCAGTCATTCTGGCCCAACTGGCAGATGCAGCGGTGGTGGTCGTGGTGTTCCTGCGGCAGCATGGCGGGCAGACCAGTGGTCTGTAAAACAATGACTACCGACAGTAGGGAACGCAAACTGCCAGACATGAGATAAGCCAGGCCACAGCTGGAAATTGTATCGTCAAGATTATTTTGTGCAAGTAATCTTTTATGGGGGCCTCCGTTTGGTTCAGGAATTCTAAGAACAGCTGGGGAATTCCCCACCACAGTGGTTAGCGTAAACAAGAGGATGGCCAAAAACCTATATAACGTTATATTTTGTTTTAGCGACTCCCTATACTATAAACCATCCCCCCTCGTATTACGATAGCCATTTTTAATAACTAAAACATGATACCCTTCAAAAGGCGGGTTAACAAGTGACAAAATGGCAACTTTACCTAAGTGACTACTTTAAAGCTTGAGCGAAAACCCAAGCCAGCTCGGTGCCAATCTCCAGTGCCCTTGCTCGGTACACCGTTTCTTCTTGGCCTGAACCATCCGACTCTTTGGGATCGGTAAAAGGCAGTGAAATTCTTTTTTCAGCCCCTGGCACAAAGGGACATCCCGCATCAGCAGAAGAGCAGACCATGATGGCCGCAAAATTTTCCCGGGGGTTTGGCGGGTCAGAAAACTTTTTTGAAAACGTAATACTGCTAAGCGGGCCCGTGACAATTTCATACCGGGGATTATCGCTTTGGTCAAGCTGGCGGATATCCACCCCAAGAGAGCGCAGCGCCTGCACCGCATGAGGATGAAAGGCCGTTGCCTCTGTGCCGCCGGAGAACGAAGCGAAATCCCCAAGAGTGTAATAGGCTGCCAACACCTGTGCCATTACCTGCCCCATGTGAGAGCGCCGCGAATTATGAGTACAAATAAAATTAAGTTGGATGGTTTGGCCTGCAGTGCGCTTTTCTTTGATATAAGTGGCGAGAGTTAGCAAAGCACGTTCTCTCTGCTCATTGGGGGGATGAAAATCCTCTGCTCTCTTTATTAAATTTTGTGCTAATTCTTGGTAATTGTTCATGGTTGTTTTCCTGCTACTAATTGTGGATGCTAAATAATTTTCAAAAGGCGCTTTAGTTAAGATATAATTTTTTACGCAGAGCAAAAGCTGCGTTAACTAATAAAATTAACACTGGCACTTCAACTAAAGGGCCAATGACGCCGGCAAAAGCCTGCCCGGAGCGCAATCCGAAAACAGCAATGGCTACGGCAATTGCCAATTCAAAATTATTCCCTGAAGCTGTAAAAGCAATCGAGGTATTGGTGGCATAGTTTGCTCCGAGCCTGTGTCCCAATAGAAAAGAAATAAAAAACATCAGGGCAAAGTAGAAGACCAAAGGCACCGCTACCCGCAATACTTCCCAGGGAGCTGCCGCAATTTCTCTGCCTTGCAAAGAAAACATAACCACAATGGTAAATAACAGGGCAATTAAAGTCAAAGGTGAAATTTTAGGAATAAATTTATCTTCAAACCACTGTCGCCCTTTTAACCGCAGCAACGAATAACGGGAAATGATCCCCATAACAAAAGGAATGCCTAAGTAAACAAGGCTACTTTCTGCTACCTGCCAAATGGTAACTTGTACAAGACTTCCTTGGTAACCAAAAAGCGGCGGCAAGACGGTGATAAATAACCAGGCCATCGGCCCATATACAAAAACCTGAAAAAGTGAATTTAGCGCCACCAAACCTGCCGCATATTCCCGACTGCCCTCGGCTAACTCATTCCAGACAATCACCATGGCAATGCAGCGTGCTAAACCAATTAAAATTAAACCCGCCATTAAATCAGGGCGATCTTTCAAAAACAGCAGCGCTAAGGCAAACATCAACAGTGGGCCAATAACCCAGTTTAACACCAAAGAAAGAGAAAGTATTTTTATGTCGCGAAAGACCTTGCTTAACTCTTCATATTTTACCTTAGCCAATGGGGGGTACATCATTAAAATAAGCCCTATGGCAATGGGGATATTGGTCATGCCAATACTAAAACTTTCGATAAATTCTTCCATCTTAGGAATGGCGTGACTTAAAGATATACCAAAAAGCATGGCCAAGAAAATCCACAAGGTGAGATGGCGATCAAGAAACGACAGGCGCTTTTTATTTGCCAGCGGGGTGCAGTCATTGTTCGTCATATTTCCTTCCTTAAAAATTAAATTTTATTCACAGTTAAGACTCTCTCTCTTAGCTAAGCCATCCAACATTTGCAGGATATTTTGCCGCAGTGCAGCTAATTGTTCTTGGTCGATACAATAGCACATAGAGTTTTTTGCTACACTGCCGCGTATTATGCCGATCTCTTTGAGTGCTTTCAAATGGCCAGAGACCGTCGCCTGGGCTAAGCCAATTTCCCGTGATAAGTCAATACAAATGCAGGTGGGACTTTCGGCAATTTTTGCTAAGATCATCAGGCGGGCGGGGTGCGCTAAGGCGCGCAGGCTATCGGCCAACCGGTTAATTTCAGCAGGATGTAATTCTTTGCGGATCAACCCCATAGGACAGCGTGCGCAGGTGGCTGCGCACAATTACAATATCGCAATATTGCAATATTACGTCAAATTTTTTTGCCAGAGAATTGTCAATTTAGGAGAGAGCGTGCGCTTATGGTAGGTTTGGGTTACTTAGCCGGTTAGGGCACCCTTTACTTACGCTGGTGGTTAGTTACTAAAAACTGGATTATGTCTCATATTTGTTAGAACAGTTACTTTTTTGTTCAGGAATTCCTGAACAAATCACATTTTTTGCAGGAAATGGCTGCGATTAAGAAATTTTTTTGCCAATACCTGCAAATTTCTTGCTGTTCGGCGGGTATATAAAGGTATGAGACTAAAGAATGAAAAAAACCCAAGCAAGAGCATCCACGATATCTGGGAGGTGCGTCTTGATAAAAAAATAATCGAGCGCCTGCGCAGGTTGGCCATCCAACGGCGAACAACTATGTCATGGTTGGCAAGATACTGTATTTTCAAGTTGGTGCATAAAAAGAAGATCCACATCAATAAATTTCATGAGATGGTGGATGAATTTCGAGCAGACCGCCCGCCATTTCGTGAATTGGGCCGTTTTTATATCTGTTTTTACGGTGATGATATTCTCTGGGTAAAAATGAAAGCTGGTCAATTGGGTGTGACTGTGTCGATGTTGGTTCGGGTGGCATTGCTACGGTATATCGATAGTTTGGAGGGTGTGCAAAGGGTTCCTGCATGGCGGTTGTTCTGGTATGGTTTGAAGTTTAATAAAACTGTAGATATTCACCGCCAGCGTAACCACCGATCTTTGGTTAAGGAATTCCTTATCAGCCGGTCATTTTCCCTTGAAGATTTCTGGGGAATTCCAGCGGCCCCCTTGCCAGGTTTTCTTCGGTTATAAAAGACATCGATCCTGCTGAATTCCTAAAAGCCAGTTTTTCCGATTTTCACAAGGTTTATAAATTCCTCATTGGAGTTAAGCCTCGTGATGCAGCCAGACCCTATCGAATACAGCATGGAACATTTCGAAGAGAACGCAGGCCCGTTTACTCGTCTGAACTTTGTTAAGATTGTGGCAGCCCATAATTTGCGCACCCATCACTGTGTCTATCGGCTAGGGCGAACGCTCATCGATGCCGGCAGTGCTGCCGCCAGTGAAGTGTTGCTTGAAGCCCTGCAGAACCATCCCCCCCAAAGAATCTTGCTGACACACCACCACGAAGACCACATTGGGGGATTGCCCACCCTGTTGCGGCGCTGGCCTGAATTGCAGGTATATGCCCCGCGAGAGGTAACGGCACTGGTTAAGCAGGGTTTTCCCGTGCCGCCCTATCGGTCTGTCTATTGGAGCGATCTACCTGACTGGCCACTCGCTCATGAGATACTACCTTATGATGAAGGGGATATTTTTTTCGAGGGGGATTTCAAAATCGAAGTGCTCGCCACACCGGGGCATACTCCATTCCACTTAAGTCCGTTTGTAATTACAGAAGAGGAAATAGCTATTGTAACTGCCGATCTTTATTTGGCCCCCCGTCTGCCGATGGCGTTGTGGGAGACATCGGTCCCGGCCATGATTGAGTCTTTGGGTCGCGTGCTGCGGCTTGAAGAACAGACGGGTCGGCCACTGCTGGTCTTACCCTCCCATGGTAAGATTCTCCCTGGCGGGAAAAAAAACTTGCTTGCGCTTAAGAAGTGGTATGAAAAGGAGCAGGCAGCCATTCTGCGAACGGCTGAACACTTACAGACCCGGGATTATTTTGCTATTTTCAAGGAGCTATACCGGGAATTCCAGATGCTCGAGCTTCTCTCGGGTGGTGAGTTGTCGCGGCTTAACTTGATACGGGGTGTGCTGGATCCGGTTGTCTGCCTGCCAGCCAAAGTGTTGCGCCCGCAGGAACTGTGAAAAAACGGCAAGAAATTTTTTTGTTCAGGAATTCCTGAACAAAAAAAGCCGGGGGTAGCGGAAGACCGGCAGGCCATGGCCAGGTTCGAGGGCTACCGGGAACCGTTG
>CALHRC010000034.1 GCA_938038265.1 uncultured bacterium | reverse complement strand
CCGGTGAAACCGCTTAATTTGGCGAAAGATGGTCGCGCTTCATTGGTAGCTAAATTAAAACCCGGAAGTTACTACCTGCATATTCGCTGCCGCGATAAACGCAGCGGTGAATTTAGTTCAACATTACATCATTTATTTTTTGTGGATAGTTACAATCCCGATAATGATCCTTCGCTTTCAGAATCGACGCGTGAATTAAATGAAATTGATTATATCATGCAGCAAATTCGTAAGAATAAAGACAATTTGTATGAACTCAAGCGCTGGACTGCAGAATTACAAAAACGTCGCTTTCCAGAACAACGGTAAGGCAAATGGGCAGCGCTATCGGTGAGTTCTGCGCCTTTTATCAAAGCAATAACTATGAAAGATCGCGCCGCTTTGGCGCCGGCGCCTATTCAACCGAGCCTCTGCGTAAAGCTTTGGAGCGGCTCGGTAATCCACAGAATATCGGTAGGATATTTCACGTCGGGGGTACTGTCGCGAAGGGCAGCATTAGTTACCTGCTGGCGTCTTACTTTCGTGAACAGGGCGAAACTGTCGGTCTCTATACATCCCCCCACCTGTTACGACTAAACGAGCGAATTTCAGTGAATGGCAGGGAGATCAGTGACACTGAATTTTCTGAGTGTTTTGAAACGTTAAGACATAATGTCGCTGCTGAGCATTTGAGTTTCTTTGACGCTTTAACCGCGATTGCTTTTCTTCATTTTCAGAAACAGTCAGTATCTATAGCTGTAATCGAAGTGGGTCTTGGCGGCAGACTTGATTCTACTAACGTGGTGAACCCTGCAGCAGTTTTTTTCGGTCCGGTGGGGATGGATCACAGGAATGTGCTTGGTGCCACAATAGAAGAAATCGCGCGGGAAAAAGCCGGTATTATCAAGCCAGGAGCTAAAGTTTTTTCCATGCGGCAGCCCAAAGAAGTAGCGCATATATTTCTTCAGACAGCCGAGCAACAAGGGACGAAAATTTATTTTCCCGATTATCCCAACAGTCCTGATTACCGAGAGCAAAATCGAGAATTTGTATCCGCAGCCTTATCTATCTTTGCAGGTAGCGAGGTAAATGTTAACCAGATTGCTATTATCGGCAGGTTTGAGAAATTAAATTTTCAGCCAGATATTATTTTCGATGCGGCACATAACGCTCCAGGCATGCGATCTCTGCGAGAACTTTTAGCGCATGAGTATGGTAGAATTCCGCGTGCGATATATTTCTCTTGTATGACAGAGCGCGATCCCGTGGAGCTGCTTGACGCGCTTGATCTTAATAGAACAGATGAAATTATTTTTCCCGATATTAAAATCGCCGGCTGTCATACCCCGCAAGCGCTCGAATCTCTGACATTACACCGGGGCCGATACGCTTCAGAAATTGAAACTTTAAAATTATTACAGCGCAGCGAGATGGTGCATGTGTTCTGCGGTACCATGCAACTTTATCAGCAAGCCCGCCGGCTTGTTAGTACTCTCAAATAGTTGCGCCTGCCTAATGGTGCCCTTAGGCTTTATATGGCAGTTGCGCCACGGTTATAGCAGAAACAGACTACTTTTTCTTGTTAGAGTTAGCAGAAGGTAACATTGGACGCTTTCCAAGCTGGAATTCAGGCGATGTGGCGAGATTCATTTCGGGCGCCAGAATACGTACATACCTGTCAAAGTAGAGCATCTGCTTGAATAACAGACCAAATTCCCGAGGAATTTTGAGACCATTTTTCTGTGCGACATTTGAGAGGTGCATCATCATTTCATTGAGTCGGTCTTCGTCTAACATTTCGTTGTTGGCGACTTGCGCCCCTAATGTACTGAAGTCATTAAAAATCTTTTTTAGTTCCGCAGCAAATTGCGGGATGTTTACTGCATCATGCGTGGCGTTCATGCCAACCAGAGATTCTGCCATCAGTTCGTAATCTTCGGTGCCCAAAGCTTGAACCAGACCGAGCAGAGAATTCCAGATTTTCTCGCTCATGCGGCCGACAATTCCAAAGTCAATGAAAGCCACCCGTCCATCTTCAAGTATCATGAGATTGCCTGCGTGAACATCCGCATGAAAAAAACCGCAGTGCATCAGAGACAAAGTCCAAGTGTTAAGCGCTATGACCAGCGTCTCTTTGGGATTGCCGCTGTAACGCCGCACTGCGCCGAGGTCTGTAAGTGAACGTCCGTAGAGACGCTCCATTGTCAGAACATGGCGGGTGGTGTACTGGCGATAGACCTTGGGGGCCACTACCCGGGTTTCACCGATAGAATTCAAAAAGTCTCGAAACTCTTCAAGGTTGGCACTTTCGCGAATAAAATCTATTTCCTCGGCAATTGTCTCCTGGAACATTTTTACAATATCAGTTAAACCAGCGCCATTTTTTGTAGTAATTTTTTCAAAAAGAAAAGTAGCGATTAAGATCAAGTTCATGTCAGCCATGAGTATGTCTTCAATGCCGGGTCGCTGCACTTTGATGACGACATCCTCCCCACTGCGTAATCGGGCGGCATGCACCTGTGCAATTGAGGCCGAAGCCAGAGGGGATGGATCTATTGAGGCAAAGATATCGTCGGTACGGTTATTGAATTCGCGATCAAGTACCCGACGGATATCCCGAAAAGGCAGGGGCTTGGCCTGGTCAAAGCAGCGCTGCATTTCTCTGACATAAGGCTCCGGGAACAAGCCTGGCGCCGAAGCAATCAGTTGGCCTAATTTAATATAGGTGGCGCCGAGCTCCTCAAAGGTTTCGCGTAAGATCCGTGGCGCTTCAGGCGATTGTAAAGTTAAGGCAGTTAAAAGCTCTCCGCCGCGGCTACCAAAAATGCGTATCGTGTTTAAAACCCGACTTGCGGCGCTAAAAGAATTTCCCAGAGAATCCAATAATGTCATAGTTTAATGGCAGCCATGTGGGGCTGCAGTCAAGCTCTTTTGACAATTAGGGAAAGAAAAGCGACAAAGGGTTGACAGCACCGGCTAATTGTCCGAATTGCATGATTCGGTGGTCAATAGACCACTTTATTCATAACTTTATGATGTCTTTTCCGAGGTAATCATGAACAACAACAGCATGCTCACCGGCGACCAGGCCGCCTACTTAGAAGAAATGTACGAGAAATACCGGCAAAGTAACAACTCTGTCGGCCATGAATGGGGAGATTTTTTCCGTGCTCTGGAAAACCACCGTACGTTAAACGCAACAGTCGCCCAACCAGCTGCGGCAGCAATGGCAGCTGCGGACGATATTTCCCTGCTCAAAGAAATGGGTGTGCAGAACCTGCTCAACACTTACCGCCGTCTGGGGCATCGAGCGGCAAACCTGGATCCTCTGGGTATCAGCAAGCCTAACCGAGAGATGATCGACGATCGTCTGCGCCACCTTTCCGAAAGCGATCTTGATTCTGAATTTGACACCAATGTGCCTGGTTTGGGGATTGCCAAGCTGCGCGATGTGGTCGCCTGGTTTGAGCGCATCTATTGTGGCACCATTGGCAGCGAACACTATTACCTTGTTGATGATACCGAACGCCTGTGGTTGCAGGATCGCATTGAGACCGGCAGTTTCCAGTATGAATTCACCCGCGAAGAGCGGTTGCGGATCTATGAAAAATTATTCGCAGCAGAATATTTTGAGCGTTTCCTCGCTAAAAAATATGTCGGGAAAAAACGGTTCTCTCTCGAAGGTGGCGAGACCATGATTCCCCTACTCGATTGGGTTATCGAAGATGCCGGTGCGCAAAATATGGAAGGTATTGTCATTGGGATGGCCCACCGAGGGCGCCTCAATGTACTGCAAAATATTATGCGCAAACCATCCTCCCTAATCTTTGCTGAATTTGAAGAGAAAGCTGACGCGGTTACGTTCGATAATGCGGATGTCAAATACCACCTCGGTTATTCCAGCATTATCAACACGAGATCGGGTAAAAACGTAAAGCTGTCGCTTATGTTCAATCCCAGCCACCTTGAAGCAGTAAACCCTGTGGCGTTAGGTTCAGTGCGAGCGAGACAAAACTATTACGGCGATCATAAACGCGAGAAGTTCATGGGTATTTTAATCCACGGCGACGCCGCCTTTACTGGCCAAGGTGTGGTCGCCGAAACACTGAATCTAATGTATCTCGAAGGATTTACTACCGGCGGCTCCCTCCACATTGTGATCAATAACCAGGTAGGATTTACCACACTGCCTAACGAATCACGCTCTACACTTTACGCCACCGACTTGGCGAAAGGCTTTCAGATTCCCATTTTTCATGTCAATGCCGATGACCCTGAAGCGGCTATGCGTGTAATCAAGCTTGCCATGGAGTACCGCCATAAATTCAAGAAGGATGTTATCATTGATTTAATTTGCTACCGCCGTTTGGGTCACAATGAAACTGATGAGCCAGCGTTTACCCAGCCGACGATGTATGAAATAATTAAGAAACATCCCACTACTGTGACTCTTTATGGCAAATTTCTAACAGAACAGGCCGGTATTGCGAAAAGCGAGTTAGATGCCATCCAAACTAAAATCATGGATGCACTTGAAGCATCATACCGCGAAACCAGTGAAAAAAATGTACAGATCACCGTAGATACCATGCAGGGCATCTGGGAAGGCTTCTCGCGTGATTTTGACAAAACAGAACCCGAAACCGGCGTCTCCCGTGATGAATTGCTTCAGACAGCTTACGGTATCACAACTCTGCCCGATACATTTTCGCCGCACCCCAAACTGGTGAAACTTTTGGAAAACCGCCGCAAGGCAATTGAAGAAAACCAAGCCATCGACTGGGCTTTGGCCGAAGCGCTGGCTTTTGGCACTTTGCTAAAGCAGAAATACAATATCCGTTTTTCCGGGCAGGATGCTGAGCGGGGAACTTTTTCCCATCGTCATGCAGTACTGGTTGATTACCAAACAGGCGAAAAATACTGTCCCCTCGCTCATCTAAGCCCCGATCAGGGTTGGGTGCGTATTATCAATTCGCCTCTTTCTGAATACGCAGTGCTGGGTTTTGAATATGGTTATTCTCTTTCTGCGCCGCGCGACATGGTTATCTGGGAAGCACAGTTCGGCGATTTTGCCAACGGCGCACAAATTGTGATCGACCAGTTTCTTTCAAGCTCTGAGGTAAAATGGAATCGCCTCTCAGGTCTCATTATGCTGCTCCCGCATGGTTATGAAGGCCAGGGGCCGGAGCATTCCTCTGCCCGCTTAGAGCGTTTTCTACAGCTCTGTGCCAAAAAAAATATGATTGTCTGTTATCCGACAAGCCCAGCCCAGTATTTTCACATGCTGCGCCGCCATGCCCTGCGCAAAGTACGCAAGCCTTTAGTTGTGATGACACCCAAGAGTCTGCTGCGTTTGCCTGAAGCGGTTTCCTATGTTCATGAACTTGAAAAAGGCAGATTCCAAGATATTTTGGGGGATGAAACAGCCAAAGAACGCAACATCACCCGCCTTATCTTCTGCTCCGGGAAAATCTATTATGACCTAATTCGCGCCCGTGAAGAAGGTGAAAATTACAACATCGCCATCCACCGCATTGAACAACTGTACCCGTTACGTTATGATCTTATCGATGAGGCTGTGGCCCAATATCCAAAACTTAAAGAAGTCTATTGGGTACAAGAAGAACCGCGCAATATGGGCGCCTGGTTTTTTATGAAAGAACGTTGGGAGAAAACCCAAAAGGCGGTCAAGTTTCCCCTGGTCTGTATTGCGCGTAAAACCAGCCCCAGCCCGGCTGCCGGCCTTACCAAAGTTCATGCACTTGAACAAGCAGACTTAGTGCGCCGTGCGTTGGCCTGACAACAGCTAAACTTTTTGTTGGATACGGGGGCGCTCAACCGCCCCCCGCGCCTCAACTGCCATGTCCCCATAGGGGACAACGCGTGGCGGCTGGCTTAAGCCACCGGTTTTCGTGCCAAGCACCCAAACCTGCCGCCACGCTTGGCATTTTAGGCTCCCCCCGGGCTTGGTCGTCTCATATAATTTGCGCCCATGCCCTCGACCCTTCATCCCGCCGCCCCAAAATCAAACTACTACGCATTTTCGTTTTGTCTCCGGCGTAACTTAAGCGCATGCGCCCAGAATATGCTACATGGCTTATGGTTGACAGTATGTTCAGACAACTTCGACTGGAAGTATGGCAGAATTAAATAAAGACATTGTAGGCAAAAAACTCGCCCCCTTTACCTTTCATGTGGAGCGCGGCAAGGTGAGAGAATTTTGTCTGGCAATTGGTGAAACCAACCCCATCTACCTTGACCAATCCGCAGCCCAAGCAGCAGGATTTTCAGATACCCCGGTACCGCTCACCTTCCAGACAGCATTTACCTTCTGGGGTTATCCAAAATTCTGGACTGACCTGGAAGCGCTTGGTATTGATGTCAAAAAATTGCTGCACCTAAAAGAAGAATACACTTACCACCGCCCCATCTACCCCGGCACCACCGTACATTGCCGTATGGAGGTCATCGATGTCAAAACCGGGAAAATGAATATGGCCACCTTTAAGGGAGTGTTTGCCGATGAAAATGGCGTGCCCTACATTGAATCAGAAATGGCCATAGTGATCCGCCCTGACTGATTTGTTTCTTTAAGGAGAAAAAAATGCAGAGAATCGTGTTTAACGCAGTCGATGAGGGAATGGAGATACCTTCCCTTAAATGTGGTCCCATTACCCAAATGGATTTAGTGCGCTATGCCGGCGCTTCAGGCGATTTTAATCCCATCCATAACGACGCTGAATTTGCCAGATCAGTAGGATTAAACGGTACCATTGCGCATGGTATGTATGTCATGGCACAAGTGGGACGCATGTGCAGTAACTGGGCGCACCCCCTACAGATCAAATGGTTTGGTGTTAAATTCCGCGGCATGACCCTGCCCGGCGAAACCTTGGTAATGACTGGAAAGGTAAAAAAGAAAAAAGAAGAAAACGGAGAAAAATTGATTACCGTTGCCGTACAGGCCGCTAACGAAGCTGGGGATGTCAAAGTCTCCGGCGAGCTAGTCATTAAAGCAGATTAAGTGTTTTAGCCAACCTAATACCCGCTTACACTTCTGTACCAGTAACCACCCAACGATTCCCCGTGTGGTGTGAGGCGACTTGGCTGAACACCAAGCTTTAAGTGCCTATGCTGGTAGGGAATTCCCCATCCAGTATGAAAATCCACAGCATGTTCAGTAATTCCTGAACCCCAAAGGTGAGTTGCTGCGCTGCTGCCTTTTCGTGAGCCCCGCAAGAGATGGCTTTTAACTCTTCCAGTTAGGCGAGGCAGAGATTGCTAACGCAAAAGTAATCGGCTAAGCTTGTTAACCCCCAAGAGGTACGCTGTTTTCTGGTTGAGGAATACCGGGGTTAGCCAGGCCTAGAAAGCACGCCGCCCTAGATATAAGGGAGTGGTCCATTTTGAGTTTCTGCTGTTATGCCCGACATTCTGAGTAGATACTTTTAGTAAAACAATAGTTTTAATCCATTTTCAAAACTGCTCTGCAATTGAGACATAACTATTTCGGCATCACCAAGCTTTAGAAGATCAGCCGGTAGTCCCATACCGATTGGCTGGAAGGGAACACCGGCCCTAGTTGCTATGTCCACAATTTCTTTTTCCTTTTCAGGCAAATACGCTACAAGGTAACTATGCGCTGATTCTCCAAAGTACAGTTCATCGAAGTTAACTGCACTTTGCTTTACGGGTAAGGATAGTACCCCGCAGAGGTCTAAACCAGATGTCTGCCGGTTTTTGCGGTTTGCAGCAAACACAAGTCGTAGGGCAGCATAGAGCAATCCACCGAAAGATAGATCAATGGCTCCGCTGAGTAGCTTCTTGCGATTGAGAGAGAGCAACAATTCGCCACAGCGGATTTCTTGTTCCAGGTCGAGAGGCGGTAATACCCCGCCGAAGCTCCGTCGGCGCAGGTATGCGTAGAGCGATCCCCCAAGCTGGGGTTTAAAAAACCCCAACACAGCTAATCTCTCTCCCGGTTGCAGGATGGCAGGCAAGGTGTATGAAGCGTCTTCTAACAGGCCAACCATACCCATAGTAGGAGTGGGTAAAACCGGTCCATCCTCCGACTCGTTATAGAAAGAGACATTTCCTCCAGTAATCGGAATCTTAAGCTTAGCACAAGCGTCTGACATGCCGAGTACAGCATTGCGAAAGAAGTAAAAATTTTCGGGCTTATAAGGGTTGGCAAAATTCAGGCAGTTGGTGAGACCAATGGGAGTTGCGCCGGAAGATACAATATTACGGTAACATTCAGCGACAGTGTGTTGTGCTCCTAAGTAAGGCTCTTGTGCGACATAAAATCCGTTACCATCTACCGTTACCGATAGAGCCATCTGGCTATTAGGTACCCGATAGACGCCGGCATTTTGTCCCGGCCCGATAATTTTGCCTAAGCCAATATCTGTGTCGTACTGTTCATAGACTGGTTCTTTTGAGGCGAAGTTAGGCTCTGAGAGCAACTGTTGCAGAAAAATACCCAATCCCTCAGTATCATTTTTGGTAAGCAGTTGTGAAAAATCATCTGGTGTCTGGTGACTCTCGTGATTAAATCGCGCCCACAAATCGTGAGCCGGTTTTTGGAATTCCCTTTCATAGCGCGGCGCTTTTTTCGCCAGGAGCTCTGCGGGTAGGTCGGCGTAAATCTTTCCATGAAAGCTGATAGTGAGATTTTTACCAGCAGTGGTCTCGCCTATGACTGCAGCGTCAAGCTCCCACTTTTCAAAGACAGCCAGCACTTCTTCTTTTCGATCTTTTTCAACAATAAGGAGCATGCGCTCTTGGCTTTCAGAAAGCATGAATTCAAACGGTTCCATGCCTTCTTCACGTGCAGGCACTTTTTCTAACGCCAGTCGCATGCCGACTCCGCCGGATGCAGACATTTCGCTAGAAGAGCTGACTAAGCCCGCCGCCCCCATATCCTGGATGGCTACAACTAACTTTTTCTTCAGACATTCGAGAGTTGCTTCCATCAGCAGCTTTTCCATGAAAGGGTCGCCTACCTGCACGGCACTGCGTTCTTCCGCCGATTCATTGGATAGCTCTTTCGATGCAAAGCTGGCGCCGTGAATACCATCGCGCCCGGTTTTCGCACCAACATAGATTACTAGGTTACCAGGTTTTCCCGCTCTGGCCGAAGCCATCTTATCAATTTCGGCAATACCTACTGTCATGGCATTAACTAATGGATTTTTGGAATAGCTATCATGAAAAAAAATTTCACCAGCAGCGCAGGCAATCCCCAGTGCGTTGCCATAATCACCAATACCCTTGACGACATTTTTCAATAGCCATTTATTGCGCGGTTCAGTCGGGTTACCAAAACGTAGTGAATTGAGAGAGATTATTGGTCGCGCGCCCATAGTAAATATATCGCGCATGATACCGCCTACTCCTGTGGCAGCACCCTGGTAAGGCTCAATAGCAGAGGGATGGTTGTGCGATTCAATTTTAAATACCACAGCAAGGCGATCGTCAAGCCTCAATGCACCGGCATTTTCTTCACCAGGTTTAGCCAGCAGACGATCTGACTGGCTGTAGAGCTGTTTTAATAGCAGAATAGAATTTTTGTAAGAACAGTGCTCTGACCACATGCCTGAGAACATGGCCAGTTCGGTAAAGGTTGGAGCACGTCCTAAGCCATCACAGATCAGCTCATATTCACTTTCCAAAAGTCCCAATTTTTGTGCTTCTTCTTTGTTGCCAATGCGATCTGCCAATACCATGCCGCCACAGGGGGCTTGAGATTCACACAGTAAAGGTATTTCCCGGTAAATTGTTTCGAGTGTCTATAAGAGAGTTATAATATAACTGTCTGAAGTCTATTAAAAGCCTCAAAGGATATAAGTTGTCCCTCCTGTGTTAAGGCATTGGTATTTTAGACATTTATCTAGCCGGCTTTAGTGCTACCGGCGGCTTTGTGTTGCCTGCTCTACAGCGGAAATTGGGCTAAAGCTGCCTCGGCATCCTGCAGTTTTTGCAATAAACCGCGGTAAGTAACTTCGGACCCTGTCTGAAGATTATCTTTTACTGCAATTTTCTTTTTCTTGTGAAAAAAACGTATTTGCCACAGGGGCCGGCGGTTACGAAAGATAAGTTTCAGACGCGCAAAATAATTATCTTTAAGGCTGATAAGTCTTTCTGAAAGCAATTTTAGTAGCTTTGCCAGAGCATCGGTGCGCCGGGCAAAACCATCATTAAGACGCAAAAATTGCAGCGCCACCCTCAGGGAACGTGTGGTAAGCTTGTGGGCTGTGGCTAATTCAAAAAGTAGAGCACGCTCTTCAGGCATCTGGGCTTCCGCCAGCAAAAGGGCAGCAGAGTAGCTTATGGTATTATTTTCGAGGGCCGCAAGATATTGTTCTTCGAGCTGCCCCAACGAACAAGCTGCCGATACCCAGGCTTCGCTGCGGCGTAATATTTCAGCGATCCTCACCTGAGGCAAATAACGACTCAGGGTAAGCGCTAGTAGCGCGCTTTCGCTTGCATGAGAGCCGGAATTGGAAATGGATGACAAATGCCGCACGATTCGCCGTGTAAAATGAGAGATAACTTCTTCGCGTGGCATAGACGAGACACCGGTGGTAGGTCCCGATGTAATTCCTCGATCTGCAGATTGCCAGTGGCGCAGTAAAAATTCACGGATTCTGGCTGGATGGATAAACCAGTGGTTATCGGCCATATCATCTTCGGAATTTGCGCCGCAGTTGATCTGCACTACCGGCAGGTCAATATCTGCTGACATGCGCCCTTTTGAGACAAATAATAGAAACCAGGCAAGTCGCTGTTTCCCATCTAAAACGGCCGAAAAACCCGTGGTAGAAGTATCGAGAGTAATACTGTGAAAATGGGCACCGGGACTTAAGACAGAATCGGGCAGTACCTTTTCAAGCAGATTTTCGAGCGAGTTATCTGTTTTCGCAGCTTTACTCGACAGGCTGCGACCGGCGTCACTGTGCTGTACCAAACGCATGACTTCTTTGGGAATTTCACCTGTCTTTGGCGGGATGGTCATATCTAACCGCTTGAAGATTTCTTTTAGTTTCATAATATCCTCCATTTGTTTGCTGGCCTGAAAAGCCGGTAACGTTTTGTCTTTATTCTGGTTTTGTCTGAAATGGCAACAGTTTTTCTGAATCTCAGATGGTCGGTTTAAGGTTTCTCTGGGATTCGTTAGCGCCACTAACTTTTGAATGCATATAAAACGTAAGAAGATACCAGCGGGCGCCCTCGCCAGAAAAATTTTCCCTTAAGATGATACCAGGTGATTGTCAGCCAACGCTGGTAGTCCGTTATTTTCTTAAAGTCTCCCCGTGATTTGCATAATTTAGCCCACAGGGAAAAATCTACTGGAAAAAATTCTTTGAAAGAGACAAAACCCTGCTCCCGCAGCAGATTCTTGAGAGCGGTGGCTGTGTAGCAGACCAAATGTCCCGGCAAAAAATAATGGTAGCCAGCACCGGCATTGATGGCTTGCCAGCCTGCAAAATTTGCTGTTTGTATTACCAACATGCCACCGGGTTGTAATAATTCATACGCTTTGGCAAAAGCCTGCCGCGGATTAGATAGGTGTTCGGCCACTTCAATTAGCGTAATGACAGCAAAATTTTCGGGAGTAAAAACTCTATTTGCTGGAAGTCGTGTAAGCGAACCATGTTCAAGTTGTACAGTGCAGCCGGGGGAAATTTCTTGTAGCCAGGCCCGACCTTGTTCAATGGCATAGCGTGAGATATCTATGCCGTAAGCTTCAAACCAGCGGCTAGCGGTAAGGGTTAGGCCGCCGAAGCTGCAGCCCACATCGAGGAATCTGCCGCCATGCAATTCCCTTGGCAGGTAGCGCAGGATTGTCTTAAGCCGGGCACGATACACGTAAGCTGCAAAACGGTAGCGGCGACGTTCATCGGTATATGAAAATTCTGCTGTGCCATCATAATAAGCGGCGTCATAGTATTGGTCGGCATTTTCAGGCATCGGGCTTTGGAACAGACAGTGGCAGTTATTGCAGAGTTTCATCACAAAGGGGGATTGAAAGCGCTTAATGATATATTTTTTTTGTGTGTCTGAAGATTGACAGACCGGGCAGGTATCAGTCATTTGATTCCTTCCAAAATATGGTGGGCAATAAGTCCGCTTTCTCCCAACGGTCGGCGGGAGATAAATCCTGTCTGTATATTGCGGAAAGCTTGCAGCAGAGATTTTGCTTCCTGCTCCGAGTAGAGCTTTACTTTTCCGCCGGCGAGATCCCCCTGCTCTATAGTCTGTGCGAGGTGGGTGTCAAGATCGCTGCGTACAGTAAGGAAAAAGCGTCCGCCGGGTTTTAAGATGCGCCAGACTTCGCTGGTCAGAGAGGGAATTTCTTCTGCTGGCAGGTAGTGCAGGACACCCCAGCAGAGTACTACATCAAAAGATAGAGCCCGAAATGGTAGCTCTGCTGCATGTGCCTGAATTGTGTGTGGCAATAGTTTAATAGCTTCCCAAGAATAATCGCAGCCAAAGGCGCGCAGCGGCAGGGTATTGAGGTATTGCAGATGCCGTCCGGAGCCGGTGCCCAAATCCAATACCGTGAGCTGGCTCTCTGCAGGCAATTGGCGCAACAGTCGGCTAAAATAACGCACCACATTTTCATCGGGATATTGCTGCCGGGAGCGCTCGCGCGTGTAATGTTGTTCCCATTGGATCTGGTTCTGAAATTGGCTTCTCATGCTGACAACACTTCCATTATCGTCAGGTAGCAGCCATTGGTTCTGCGAAAAAAGTTGCTACTCAGAATTGTATGAAGATTACTGCTACCATCATTGCCTATAACGAAGAAAAAGATATTGCTGGCTGTATTGCCTCGGCACAACAGGTCTGCGACGAAGTTATTGTCATTGTCGATACCAAGACAACGGATAGCACTGCTAAAATTGCCAGAGCAGCCGGTGCCCGTGTGTTTCACCAAGAATACCTGGGGGATGGTCCGCAGAAAGCCTGGGCAGTGCCCCACGCCCGGCATGACTGGATTTTAAGCATTGATGCCGATGAGCGTCTTGACCAGGACATGGTTGCCTATATCCGATCTATTAACCTCAATGATGACTCTGTCGATGCCTATGCTTTTCGGCGTAGGAATTTTGTCGGCAAGCACTGGATCAGGGCGGCTGGTTTCTATCCCGACTATGTGGTGCGCCTGTACCACCGTTCCCGTGCTGGCTACCTGCCACGCAAAGCTCATTCAAGGGTAGAAGCAAAAAAGATTCATAAGGTAAGGGCACATCTGTTACACCGCACTTATGAAAACTACAGTCACTGGCTTGAACGGGTCAATGCCCTGTCTAGCCGAGATGCCTGGGCGATGTACCAAAAGGGTAAGAGGCCCACGAAAATGGCGCCCGTGTTGCACGCTTTCGTTGCTTTTCTCCGAAAATTTTTTCTCAAGGGTGGTTTTCTGCAGGGGGTGGATGGTTTGACTGTGACGCTAACCACAGTACTGCGCGCTTATTTTAAGTACCTCAAATGTATTGAGATGCATGAAGCAGCTGCAGTCTCGCCAGAGGTGTCTGAAGTCTCACCCCAACAAGATGCTGATAACAACCCCAATGAGGGTGGCAGTATCCCCAGGCGTAGGAAGGTTGTTACTGGCAGAAAAAAATTATTGCCTTCAGGCAAGTCTGAAGTTAAGACAAAAACATCCGCGCCAGCGAAAGAATACAAGAAAAAAACCAGTCTTTAATCTTAGGAAAGCTGCTCTAAACTTACAGCGAAGTTAAAAACGGCAGCGGATCAATGTGGCGGTCATAGAGGCGCACTTCATAATGTAAATGCGGACCTGTCGAACGACCGGTTGTTCCGACGCGGCCAATCATTTGGCCTTTTTTAACAGATTGTCCGGTATAGACATAGGTGCTGCTCATGTGGGCATAAAGGGTCATGTAGCCAAAGCGGTGCTGTAATTTTACTGAAATGCCATAACCGCCGTTGTAACCTGATAGGGCGACGATGCCGTCTGCGGCCGCATAGATAGGTGTGCCAATTTCGTCGGCTAAGTCAATGCCGGTATGAAAGTCGCGGGAATAACCGAAGGGCGAAATGCGTGGTCCATAGAAAGAGGTGAAATGCCCACCGCCAATTGGCCAGGAGTAAGGCAGGCTTTTCTGTACATTTTCGCGTTCACTGATGAAGCGCTTGAAAGATTTCATAGCTGCGATAGTTTCTTTTAATTCCAGGTGAAGCTCGCGGAATTCTACGACATCCGACCCATAAGAAAATTTTTCAACACTCTTGTTATCATTGGCCAGCAGTCGTTCTCGTATTTGGGCGAGTGTGGTGCCAGCTTCTTGGGCGGATGTTTCGCGGTTTTTCAGTTGCTGCAGAAACTGTTCACTTTCGCGTTCAAGTTGGATGTTCGCAATTGTGCTCAGCGAATTATCATTACGGAAGAGCAAATCGCTTTCTTGGATCAACTCCGCTTTTATCATCAGTGCCGTGAGGTTTTCGCGCAGTTGGCGGTGGCGCGCGTTGAACTTTCTGTAATGTACGCGGTAGTGCTGGCGTTCGGTCACGAAAGCATTTTCTGTGGAGTAGAGCTCTGCGGCTTCTTGTTTGATATTCTGCTGCAGCTTGACAGAGAACCCCGAAGTAACTAAAATAGTGAGCGCAATGAGGATAGCAAAGACGATGGTGAATTTACTCAGTTGCAGGTTGAAGATGTGCGCTTCGTTATGCGGGATAATCATGAACGTTAGACGTTCATTGCCCTTCTGTTTTATTTTCTTCTGCAAGCGCTGTAACTTCCGACGTATTTCTTCCATATTATTAAACCCATCGGCAAAACCACTATAGCGGGTCAAGGTTTATTAAAGAATTGTTTGTCTGAACGGCACTTTCTTTGTGGTGCTATGAAAGCTATTCGAATTTGCCTGAACCTTGTCTTTATTGCTGTAGTTTCGCGGGCGGAACCACAGGAGAGACCCTTTGCCGATTTATTAGCACAGGTGCGTGAAGTTGAAGTTCATTTGCCGGTTGTTGAGCAAGTGCGGCTCGCAAATGGCATTCCAGTTTACCTTATGGCTCATAATTTGGTCCCGCGGGCCTCATTTCGTTTGGTCACTTTGGGTGGTAGTATTGATGAACCGGAGGAAAAAGCCGGTCTTGCTGCGCTCATGGCAGACATGGTAACTTTTTCTGGTTCCACATCGATGCCACGGGAATCCCTGGCGGAATTTTTCGAGCAGCGGGCGAGCAATTTTAGTGGCAGTTGTGGTTTAGAGCGTTGTAGTTTTGGGGTATCGTCCTTAGCGCATTTTTTTTTGAAAGATATTGAGACGGCGCTTGAGGTAATCGCCAACCCTCGGTTTAATTCAGACGATTGGGAGATCATGAAGAAACGCAGCCTGCGTTCGATTGAGCAACGGGGTGAAAATCCATCCTCTCTGGTTTCTTTAGTTCTCAAAACCCGTACTTATCCCGGTAACTTGCGCAGTCGTATTTCGACAACTGCGACCCTTTCCCGAATTGCTGTTTCGGACTTCGCCGCTTTGCACCGCCGCATTGTGCGTCCTGAAAGGATGTCGGTGGCTTTAGCTGGCGACTTTGACCGTAAGGCGGTACTGTCTCTTCTTAATGATACGATTGGCAAACTTAAGCCGGAGGGAAAAGAGTTTAAGTTCGACTTGCTGCAAGAATTGCCGGCCATGCCGGCGGGAAAAGTATTTCGGGTAAATAAAAATATCCCCCAAAGTTCTCTGGTATTACGGGCGCCTGGCATGAAACACAATGACCCGCGTTATACGGCGTGGCGTTTGTTTGATGCGATTCTTGGTGGCGATTCGTTTAATTCGGCGCTGGCGCAGAAGATCCGCACCAAGAACG
Organism: uncultured bacterium; assembly: GCA_938038265.1. GTDB lineage: Bacteria > Spirochaetota > Leptospiria > Turneriellales > Turneriellaceae > CALHRC01. Next base: position 24,597 of record CALHRC010000034.1, on the reverse strand, counting down.
GATGGGCTTACAGCGTGTACTCGTCGTTTGACAGCGATCGCTTTCAGGGTAGCATAACGATCGCAGCGCAGACCGAAAATAAAAATCTGCCCGAGGTAATCCGTGAGATCCGCCGGATACTCGCCGCACCTGAAGAATACCTTACCGAAGAGCGTCTCTCGCAGGCTAAAGAGTCAATGTTGAATAAATATGTATTTCTCTATGAGACGCCGGAACAGTTTTTAAACCTCTACCTTTCTCTTTTGTGGGATGATATGCCTGCCAATTACCTAAGCGAGTTACCCGAGAGGATCAAAGCAGTGACTATAGAGGATGTCAGAAAAATCGCCCGGGATTTTTATACCCCCGATAAATTTTTTACTGTAATCGTGGGACCCCAAGAGGCTTATCCAGACGAACAGAAACTAACTGAGTATATTGATGAAGCTGAATTCAGATAATTTGGCGATAGCATTTAAGTTCCGTGATAAAATTTTACTTCAGACAAACAGGAGAATGGGGATGGATATACTAAAAAAAATCATAATAGCTATGGGTATTTTACTTGCATTGTTGTTTATTGGTGCTCTGTTCCTGCCGTCTCGCTATGATTACCGTTGGACTGTAGATATCGAGGCTCCACCCGAAAAAGTATATGCAACCGTTGCCGATTTCAACAGCTGGCAACATTGGGATGTTTGGTACGGTCGCGATCCCCAAGCGAAATTTCAAATAAGTGGCAAGCCGGGCGAGCCGGGACATGCGCGCTCTTGGGAGGGGCCGCTTATGGGCAAAGGTAGATTTCATATCGTTGGAGTCCAACGGCCTGTTGAAGTGACTATTCTCATGGAAGTCAGAGAACCTAATGTACTGCACCTCGACCAAAAGTTTATCATTGTGCCGTTGCCACAGGGGGGGTCGTCACTCACCTGGAGTGCCAGCGGCGAGCTGGTTTATCCCTTGGGACGCCTCTTAGGTTTGTTTTTCAAGGGCTTTATCGAGCCTGATTTTCTCGATTCACTGGCAAATCTGAAAAACTATCTAGAGAAAACGTAGGCGCGCACCTGTGTTTAAGCCACAAGTGGGGTTGCTTAACCAAGCTTTTTCTCTTTTTTCACGATAGTTTTCTTGCTACCTGATTTCTTCTCCCGCTTTTCAATTTCAGCGCGGCTCATTTCGATAAATGCTTCCTGGGCGTTGAAAGGCTCTTCGTTTTCCTGCCGGGTTACCCTGAGGTAACTGCCGTCGCTCTGCAGAATTCGGGCTTTGACATTGTCTTTGAGATAGGCTGGCAGAAAGTAGTTGATAATTTCGTCTCGGATATGGGGTTCTTCAACGGGGAACATAGTTTCAATGCGCCGGTTGAAGTTTCTTGGCATCCAGTCAGCACTTGAAAGATAGAGGTTAGGATTGCCACCATTGGCAAAATAAAAAATGCGGCTGTGTTCAAGCAGTCTGCCAACAATCGAGCGCACCCGGATATTTTCCGAAATACCGGGAATTCCCGGTCGCAGACAACAGATGCCACGCACAATAAGATCAATTTGCACTCCAGCTTGTGAGGCCAGATAGAGTTCTTTAATGACAGATTCATCCACCAAAGAATTCATCTTAGCAATGATGCGCGCTTCTCTGCCTTCCGTAGCTGCGACGCGTTCTGCGCGGATGGAGCGGATAATCTGCTTTTTCAGATTACCGGGGGAAGTGAAGATGCGATTTAAGTGCGGCAGTCTGGAATAACCGGTGATACTGTTGAATAAATGGGTGATATCCTCCCCAAAATCATCTTTAACGGTGAGAATGGCCATGTCCGTGTAGATGCGTGAAGTGACGGCATTGTAATTGCCGGTGGAAAGGTGCACATAGCGCCTGATCCGTTCGTCTTCTTTTCTGACAACCATCGCTACTTTACAGTGAGTTTTGAATCCCATGAGGCCATAGACGACATGCACTCCTTCGGCTTCCATGATTTTGGCCCACTGGATGTTGGTCTCTTCGTCGAAGCGCGCTTTAAGTTCCACTAACGCGGTTACTTGTTTGCCGTTACGTGCGGCGCGAATTAAGGCATCGAGAATGCGTGACTTGGTGCCGGTGCGGTATAGGGTCATCTTGATGCCGAGCACTTTGGGGTCGTCTGCTGCTGCACTGATAAAATCTTCAGTTATCGAAAATGACTGAAACGGGTGGTGCATGAAGATATCGCTTTTGCGTATCATGGCAAACAACTGGGAGGATGTATCATACTCGACCGGGGTGATGGCGGTAAAGGGACGGTAGGTGTGCTTCAATAACACAGGATCATCAAATAGCACCCGGTAACCAGCAAGCGGCAGTGGCCCTTCACAGAAGAAGACATCAATATTTTCTTTGGCAAATGCTTCCTGCAGGCGGGTAAGGATTTCGGAGTTCACGCTGCTGCGCACCTCCAGCCGCACGCCGGCGCCTTTTTCCCGCCGCCGCAGCTCTTGCTGTATGGTCATTAATAGATCATCCACTTCATCTTCTTCGATGATCAAATCAGAATCCCGGGTTATCTTAAACGGCGAAATATCCTTTATTTCAAAACCAGAGAACAGATCGGATAGGTAATAGGCGATGATATCCTCAAGCCAAATATAACGACGTTTTTCATCGGTACTTGACGGCAATAATACCAGGCGGGGCAGCAAAGAAGGCACCTGCACTACCGCGAATAGTAAGTGAGCAGAAGGTGTCTCCGGGCGTTGCAGTAGTACGCCAAGGTTAAGGCTGCGGTTTGCCAGACGCGGGAAGGGATGTCCCGGGTCAATGGCCAAAGGGGTCAGCACGGGGAATACTTCGCTATGGAAGAATTGTTCGATTTGCTTGCGGTCTGATTTGTTGAGACTTTCAGGGGTACAAAATTCAATACCTGCTTTTTTTAGTTCAGGCAGGATACTCTTGTTGAGGGTCTCATAAAGGTTGCGATAAAATTCAGTGACATGCGCCTTGATGAGCTCAAGTTGTTGTCTGGGGGTCATGGCATCCGGGCCGACATCGAGAATATCATTGGCAACCTGGTGTTTGAGGCCCGCGACCCTTACCATATAGTATTCATCTAGATTGCTCTCGCAGATGGTAAGAAAACGCAGCCTTTCGAGCAGTGGGTTGCTGGTATCCTGCGCTTCTTCAAGTACCCGATCATTAAAGCGCAGCCATGACTGTTCGCGGTTGATATAGTATTCTGGTACGTTAAGCGTGTCGATTTTTTCTTCAGGAGCTTCTATTCTTTCTTGGCTCTCTTTTAGGGTCTGGCTATTTGGCATAGAGTAAACGGGCGCTGCTGCAGGTTATCGGTCAATCACTTTTCGGCAAAAAGCGAAATAATATGCTTCAGACACCTAGCCGCCACGTAACCTCGGAAGTTACTGTAATTGGCTTGTCGGTGTGTTAGGTGTACTTTGGCCTACGTCAGCATGAAAATGCCTAAGGCAATATTCCAGCTTGCAGCAGTTTTATTTATGCAACTGTTCGTGTTTTCTTGTCGTTCGGCGCCACGGAAAGAACCGGCGCCTGAGGTTGGTCTATATGAGACTCGCGCGGCCATTTTGTCGCACAATGCAGCCCATTTGCCTAAAGAGTATCCCTTTCGCCACCCGGAGCAACAGACCTTTCTCGAAAAAGGCGTAGTTATTGATCTTTTCGCGCGGGAATTTTCTAAGGGTGAGGTAATTTATGGTGAAATCCGCCGGGAGGATGGCTCCCCCTTGCCAGCTAAGCCCCGGCTTGGGGCCTTTGGTCGCGACATACCGGTTTCTGCAATTTCGGGCGGCCACCGTTTTTTTCTGGGGGTTTCGCCTGAATATACGCAGGATTTTTTCAATCTAAGTGTCAGAAGTAGTGTGACCAATAGATTAGAATTTCAGGTAAAATTGAAAAAGAAAGAGTGGCCGGTGTTTGAAAGTTCTCTGGATTTAGGCAATTTTTCCGATACCCGCAGCGCCTCGCGGCCCGGCGTGAAAGAATTTATTGAACTATCGGCTCGAAAAAAAAATGCGGCTTTTGCCGCCAAAGATCCTGATCGTCTTGGAGCGCAACTGAGACATCCGCGCAATACGCACCATATTACCTCCCCGTTCTGGGCTAAGAGGATATATGCAAAATATTATTTTAAAAACGGAAAAAAAGTAATGCTGGATCCCGTAACCTCAATCCACCGTGGCCTTGACCTGCGGGGCCAGACTGGAGCGCCAGTCTATGCCATGGCGGCAGGGCGGGTAGCGTTAGCTGACGCTCTGCATTATGAGGGTAATTTTATTTTACTGTCGCATGGGAATGGTATCTTTACCGGATATATGCACCTGGATTCTTTTGCGGTACGCACTAACGATTTGGTACAGGCGGGGGATCTCATTGGCGCCTGTGGTGCGACCGGGGCGGTGACGGGACCCCACCTGCATGTTTTTCTAAACATTAAAGGCGTAACTGTTGACCCTTTAGGATTGCTGCACCTTCCTGTGGCCCCGCTGGAGTAGCATGCCACTTCATGCTTACTTAAAGGAAAGTACCGGATTTTTGCCGCAGCGCGCCAGTCTTTAGGCAGGGCCTATACAATAGAAACGCCTAACCCGCCAGACTGGAATCTGCCGAGTAATGCTTAGTTGTCTGAAGACTGCCGTTCCGTCTTTCTTGCTGCCTTAAGCAGCAGCGAAGTTGGCTTATGTCGTCAGTTGCTAACGTTGAAAGCCCTATTAAGGAAACTTCGGGCAACTAGCGGGAATTGACCTAAGGCACTTGGGTTTGTGAGGATATTTAAGCATACATGTTAAGCTATGTAGGCATGCTAAATATCTGACCTTAGGGGAAAACAGGTTGTCGTGCTGCGAGGTTGATTTTTTTTGCCAGTACAAGTTGTGTTACAGTAAATCCATCCCCCTGTTTTAAGGACTATACCATGATTCAATTGGCACTGAAACTGATCTTTGGCTCTAAGTTTGAGCGCGATATTAAAAAGATGCGCCCACTCATTGAAAAGATCAACAGTCTCGAAAGTGAAATCCAGTCATTGCCTGATGAGCGGCTGCGTGGTAAAGGTTTTGAATTTCGTGAGCGTATTTCGCACGGTGAGTCGCTTGATATGCTTTTGCCTGAAGTCTTTGCTGTAATTCGCGAAACTGCCAAACGAACGCTTGGCCTGCGTCACTATGATGTGCAGTTGATGGGGGGGATTGTGTTACACCAAGGGAAAATTGCTGAGATGAAAACGGGCGAAGGAAAAACGCTGACTTCTACTTTGGCCATCTGTCTGAATGCATTTACCGGCAAAGGTGTTCATGTGGTGACGGTCAACGATTACTTAGCAAAGCGCGACGCCGAGTGGATGGGGCCTATTTACCAGTTTCATAACCTATCGGTTGGGGTTATCACCAGCCATATGGCGCATGACGCCCGGCAGCGCGCTTATGCAGCGGATATCACCTATGGTACCAACAATGAATTTGGTTTTGATTACCTGCGTGATAACATGGTAGAACATCGTTCCTTTAAGGTGCAGCGCGGGCATTATTATGCTATTGTAGATGAAGTTGATTCTATTCTCATTGATGAGGCGCGCACCCCGCTCATCATCAGTGGACCAGCTGAAATGGATACTGCCGAATATGTCAGGGTCAATCGCATTATCCCCCAGTTGCAAGACAAAGTGGATTTTGAAATTGATGAAAAAGCGCGCTCCGTTCTGCTGACCGAGATCGGGGTGTCTAAAGTGGAGCGGTTGCTAAATATTGAAAACCTATACGCCCCACAGAACATAGAATTAGTACACCATGTGCACCAGTGCCTTAAGGCACACCACTTGTTTCAGAAAGACGTTGATTATGTCGTACAAAATGGCGAGATCATTATTGTGGATGAATTTACCGGACGCCTGATGGTTGGTCGCCGTTACAGCGACGGCCTGCATCAGGCAATTGAAGCCAAGGAAAAAGTTCAAGTCAAACAGGAGAACCAGACACTGGCGACCATAACGTTTCAGAATTTTTTCAGGATGTACGAAAAGTTAGCCGGTATGACCGGTACTGCTGACACTGAAGCTGAAGAATTTCGCAAGATATACAACCTTGATGTGGTGGTACTGCCGCCCAATAAGCCGATGATCCGAATCGATTATCCGGATCGCATTTACCGCACAGTGCGCGAAAAATTTGAAGCAATTGCGCAAGAAGTTAAAGAATGTTACCTGAAAGGTCAGCCGGTGCTATTAGGAACGGTGTCAATTGAAAATTCTGAAAAGCTCTCTAAATTGTTGCAGCAAAAAGGTATCCCCCATGCAGTCTTAAACGCTAAGTATCACGAAAAAGAGGCAGAGATTATCAAAGAAGCCGGTCAGAAAGGTCGGGTTACCATTGCCACCAATATGGCGGGCCGCGGCACCGATATTGTTTTAGGTCCCGGTGTTAAAGAATTGGGGGGATTGCACATTATTGGTTCCGAACGCCATGAATCCCGCCGTATAGATAACCAGCTCCGAGGTCGCTCGGGCCGGCAAGGGGATCCGGGCTCATCGCGTTTTTATCTCTCGCTTGAAGATGATTTGATGCGTATTTTCGGTTCAGACAGATTGGGGCCTATTATGGAGCGCATCGGCATGAAAGAGGGGGATTCCATCGAGCACAAGATGGTGACCCGGGCGATTGAACGCGCCCAGAAAAGGGTTGAGTCGCATAACTTTGATATCCGCAAACATCTTCTAGAGTACGATGACGTTATGAATACCCAGAGGTCTTATATTTATCGGGTGCGCAACGAAATTCTGGAAAATGACAATATTACTGCTCTAATCGAAGAATATATTTACGACGTCATCGCACAAAAAATTGAACAATTCCTGCCGGGTCGCTCGGCCAGTAGTTGGGATATCCCCCAGTTAGAGGCGTATCTGGAACATAACCTCGGCATTCCCCAAACCCAAATTGAGCTAAACCACAAGTCTCACCAGGAAATGCGCCAAGCAATTGAAGAGATTGTGATTGGTGCCTATAAAGCCAAGCGGCAGCGTCTGGGCGAAGTTAACATGGCCGCGCTGGAACGCATGATTGCCCTGCAGGTCATTGATCAGAAATGGAAAGACCATCTCTATGCCATTGACCAGTTGCGTGAAGGTGTCTGGACTTTGGGCTATGCAGAGAGAAACCCGCTTGTGGAATACCGCCTGCGGGCTTTCCATCTGTTTGAAGATATGGTTGCCGCTGCAAAAGAAGAGACGATTGAATTTCTAATGCGCGCTGAGATACAGGGACCGGTCTCCCTGGAAGTACCGCAAGAATATCACGAAATTGGCAATGCCACGCATTCTTCAGTAAAGTCTTTTGATTTGTCACCCGTCGAAAGTCTTATGGAAAAAGCTGCCAGCGAAGCAATGCATTTGGGCAGACCAAGAGAAAGTGTGGCCGCGAAAATGACTGCTGGCGGCGCCTCACGGCGCAGATCGTCCCGCCGCCGTCGTTGAACTATCCCAATGCCTATCCGGTTAGCGTGCGCAGTAAGCTAACTTTTGCAGGGTAATTCAGCGCGCTTCAATGGGCGTATAGACGGCGTTGCGTGGGCCGGTATATTCAGCCCGCGGACGAATCAGTCGGTTATTTTCGTATTGCTCAAAAATATGGGCAATCCATCCGGCGCAGCGCGCTACTGCAAATACCGCAGTAAACATATCTGTGGGAAATCCCAACGCGTAAAAAACCAGCCCACCGTAAAAATCAACGTTGGCGCGCAGGTTTTTTTTCTGTAACATATATTCTTCAACTGCCACAGCAGTTTCAAACTGCCGGTCATAGCCCTGCTGGCGGCAGAGTTTTTCGCTCATCTCTTTTAATATAGGTACGCGGGGATCGCCCTCTTTGTAAACCCGGTGGCCAAAACCCATAATGCGCTCTTTTTGTGCTAGTTTCGCGTCAATGTACTCTTTGACCGCATCGGGGTCGCCAATGTCGAGCAGCATTTCCATGGCTTTCTGGTTGGCGCCGCCATGCAGGTTGCCTTTCAAGGTCGCTAAGGCGGATGTCACGGCGGAGTACATATCTGCCAAGGTTGCAGTGACAATTCTTGCATTAAAAGTCGATGCGTTTAATTCATGTTCGGCATAGAGAACGAGCGCCGTATCGAGGGTTTTCACTGACAGTTCATCGGGTTCTTCGCCCCAAAGCATGTAGAGAAAATTGGCAGAAAAGGAAAGATTATGCCGCGGTTCAATAATCGATTTAGCCTTGCGGTGGCGTTCAAATCCAGTGACTAATACGGGAATTTTGGCTAAGAGCCTTGCCGCTTTATTGTCATTGGCTTCATGGGTTAGGATATCGGCTTCATGGTCATGCAGCGCGAGTGCTGAAACCAAGGTACGCAGCGCTGCCATCGGGTGGGCCTGGCGTGGGAAGTGGTGGATCATCTCAGCTACTTCCCAGGGCACCTGGTTGTTTTCGCGTAGCTCTTTTTTTAATTTATCTAACTCACGCACTCCCGGCAGGCGGCCATACCACAAAAGATAGACGACTTCTTCAAAATTAGATTTAGCTGCTAATTCTTCAATGGGAATGCCACGGTAAAAAAGCGATCTGCCTTCGATTAAGGTAATCGCCGAAGGCAGAACTTTGACTTCTTCAAGACCAGCGTGATGATCTGTTGACATGAAGTGTTACTTTGCGGAAACCTCGCTTAAAGTCAACTCGATTTCACCATCTTTTTTACCGGGGCCTTTGGGCTCTTGTATAACATGCTCGGCCTTAATACCACCTTTGTCTAATAGGTAGTCAGCAATGGCCTTGGCATAGTATTCCGAAATAGCAATACTACTCTTACTGTCCTTTTGGCTACGGGTTAAAATGCTTAGTTTCACATCTGGTTGTTTACGCATGATAGAGTGGATTTTATCTAAGGAGCGCTTGAACGTATCGCTTAAAGGGCCAACCTGGTCAGCTTTGGCTGGCTCCCGGTTGGAAGGTAACACAAAGGCGTTAACCGCAGTATAACTCCCCTGAAAACGAGTATCCCCTTTGCGTTTCATACCCGCTTCAAGTAAAGCAATGGAAACCCAGGTGGTATCACTCTCCACTTTCTTCTTATAATAATCTTTTTCTTTATCGAGCATATCACGCTGGATTTTGCGTTTCTCTGCTTTATAAAGTGCAGTTTGGCTATAAACCGAAGCTAAAGTGGCGTAGAAACTTGCTTTGGCATATTCGCTTTTCTCAAAGAAATTCTGCGCTAAAGCCAGGTAACTGCGGGCAAAGAAATACTCTTGGTAGGGGGTATAGTCACTTAAATCTTTGCGGTCCATTAAAGTGCGGATGCTCTTTTCCGCGTCTTCAATTTCTACCTGTACCTGAGCTTTGCTAACTTTCTGCGCAAAAACAGTGGTGCCAAATAAAATAAACCCAACAAGGATTAATGCAATTTTCTTCATGGGTAACTCCTATTTCAGTTCTTCTTCCAGCGATTTTTGCTGGTTACGGGCAATTTCCAGCTCTTTCTTAGAACGGGCTAAACGTAAGTAAGCCCGGCCTTTGGCCGCACTATAGTAAGCCGGTTCTTCGTTTTCATCATTTAGTTGGGTACGGGCGTCTTTAATAAACTGCTCTGCTTTGACAAATTCCTGGGGAGCATAATCAGCCAGTTTTTCCAGTTTCTCGCGCTCTAACTCCTCCTGTGCCTCGTTAACTTCCTTCTGGGCCATTTTCAAGTTGATGCTATCCGGTACACGAATGGGAATATCAGAGCGCACCTCACTGCTGCCACATGCTGCCAGAATAAAAAGCAACAGGGGCCAACCTAACATAACTATTTTTTTTCCATTACTCATCTAATACCTCTCAACTGTTGAAATTGTGTGATATGGAGTATGACTTAAAATATGCAGTTAGAGTTACAACTTTTTTTTTATGGTAATTTCAGAGTAACCACCTAGGCAATTTATTGCAGGCAAAATTTTGCAATAAGTACGGGGGCCACCGCGCCCCCAAGGCATGCCCCCTTTTAGGGGACACCGTGTGGCGGCTAACCTTTCAGGCCACCGGTTTTCGCTAAGCCGCTCAACCCTGCCACTGCCCGGCTTTTCTTTAGGTCAGGCATGACGGTACGGATGGGGAATTCCCCATCCGGTATGGAAATCCACATCACTAGTTCCGGAATTCCTGAACAGGTTTTTTAGTTAAGGAATTCCCTATCCCGGCGTCTTAAATACAGTAGAGCCGGGTTGCAGCGAAGGGGTGGGTTAAGCTCCCTTTATGGCTATAGCTTTGCTTGAATTGGCAATTTCTAGTGGTCAATTTGACAAGCCTTAGTAAGTTAGTATTGTGATTCACAGTACTGAAGAAATTCTGAATTTAGAAGAAGGGGGCTCTCTCAAGCTGGATTGGGGCAAATTGCAGAAGGTAGTCGCTGGCGGCGTTGAGGTATTGCCTGTGGTGGTGCAGGATGTTGACTCTAAAGAAGTGTTAACTTTGGCTTATGTGAATCGTGAAGCCTTGCACTACACTTTAGAGCAGCGGCGGGTTGCCTTTTATTCCACCAGCAGGAATACTTTGTGGGTTAAGGGACATACCAGTGGTGATACGTTAGAACTTGTCGAAGCGCGGGTTAATTGTGAGCAGAATTCTCTGTTGTTTTTGGTTAGGATGTTGACTGGCCGTTCTTGCCATACTTTAGACCGCGAGGGGCACCACCGCCAGAGCTGTTATTACCGGCGTTTCGTCTCACTAGATCAATTGGAGCATATAGAGAAATGAGAGTATTTGTAGCAAAGTCGTCTTGCAAGAACCCTGATAAAATCGTATATTGCACCTAAGATAAATAGGCGAGTGCTTCCTAGGTAAATCATGCCAGCGACTGAAATATTTCCCGGTGTCAAACGCCTACCGCGCGGCGGTTATATTGTTAAGACTTCCGCTGGCTTAATCCAGTTTGGCGCCCCACCTGAAACTATCAAAGACACGATGATATTGCCAGAGAAGGTGCCGACCATCTTTGTACTTCCGGGCGAGTTATTTAATGTAGAGAAGGGAATTGCCGTTGCCGAGTTGGAGTTTCCTCTTTATTATAATCATTTTCTTTGTCAGAAAAAGACTTTGGTGATTGGTACAGAAAAGCAGCGTGAGCAGCTCAAGGTGGTTTTGCAGGAATCGGTTTTTGGGCCAGAGCACCTTAACTTGGCGTCGGAGTTTCCGCAGGGGGAAAAATCCCCCACTTTCCCTAACATGAAAGCTGAGATGGATTATTTTCGCGGGCGGCGCGAGCTTGCCGACCTAGTGGAATTTGGTATCTATGACGAAAATAACCGCTACTATTTGGGGGATGTCATTATCGAGATTAAGCCGGGTGTCGGCTTTCGGGTACTGCAAGCTGGCGCGCTTATTGCGGAGATTCCCTGGCGGCTTGAATTTAATATTATGTATGATATTGGCGCGCGTCTGCAGAAACCGTATTCGCCGCCCGAGTTTGGCATCACCTGTTTGGGGCCGAGCCATGGGTTTGACCCTAATGATAATACTTCGGGTTTTATTTTGTGGATTAACCGCCGGGGGATCATGATTGATCCTCCGGTGAATTCAACTGAATGGCTCAGCCAGTCGAATGTCAACCCGAAGCTCATTAGCCATGTGATTTTGACCCACTGTCATGCTGACCATGATGCCGGCACGTTCCAGAAGATACTCGAAGAGTTCCAGATCACCATCCATACCACCCCTACGGTGATGGATAGTTTTATCCGCAAGTACACTGCCCTTACCGGGTTACCCAAGAAGCAATTATACGAATTGTTTTTGTTTAATCCGGTGATGATTGATACTCCAGTGTATATTGAAGGTGCAGAGTTTTATTTTCATTATACCTTGCATTCGATCCCGGCGATTGGTTTCCGTATGCATTACCGCAACCAATCATTTCTTTATACGTCAGATCACCTAAATTACCCCGAGACTTTTGATAAGCTGCGTGATCTCGGCGTGCTGCCGGAAGGGCGCTATGAATTCCTGAAAAATTTCCCCTGGCACTATAATATCATCTACCATGAAGCGGGCATTCCGCCACTGCATACCCCGGTCTCCTATTTGGCCAGTTTGCCTGAAGAGGTGCAGAAAAGAATTACGGCTTACCATATTGCCCGCAAAGATTTTCCTGCAGATTCTAAAATTGCGTTAGCGCGTTTTGGTATGGAGAACACGGTCTATCCTGAGATTGCCGAACCAAAATACGCCGGAGCCATCCGCCTGCTAGATGTTCTCAATCATGTGGATTTGTTCGCTGATTTTCCTCTGACGAAAGCCCGGGAATTTTTGAGTATTGTTGAAGAAAAAAACTTCAAAGAAGGTGAGCGCATCATCCGTAAGGGTGAGCCAGGCGATAAGTTTTACATTATTATTTCCGGTGTTGTTCGGGTAGAAGGTGTTGGGGCGGATGTCAAAAAAACCTATGGAAAATACGAGTATTTTGGTGAAGCCTCTCTGATTACGGGCGAAGCTCGCTCTGCGGATGTCTATGCGGAAACCGATGTAGAGGCGATTATTATCCAGAAGAGCGATTTCCTTCATTTTATAAATGGCTCCCGCCTGGAGCAGACATTGCGTAATTTAGCTGAAACCCGAAAATCCAATTCTTGGAATTTGCTATCAACTTCGCCGCTTTTCAGTAGTATGACTTCACACCAGAAAACACAATTGGAAAGTATTTTAGTGCAGACCAGTGTACCGGCCGGTACGGTACTCATGCGCGAGAACCAGCCGGAAGAGTACGCTTGTATTATCATCAAGGGTGCGGTAGAGCTAAAGCGCAAAGGCGAAACGCTGAAAACCTTGGGGCGGGGTGATTTTGTCGGTGATATCTTTTCCCTGCAGCGAAATTTCCCGTCGCCATTCTCGGCCTTAGCGACCAGCGACTGCGATATTTACCAGGTGAGCCGCGAGGCTATTACATCGTTTATTCAGAAGAATCCGGGTGTTTATATGAGGTTGTTGCGCGCTCATGAGGATGTCACACTCTAATGGGGAGGATTTGCTCCGTGTGCCGGGCTGTGTATTGCTATCATTTTTTTATTTTTTTTGTTGACGTTAAAAATCTAAAATTTAGATTGAATACTGCGGGTAATCCTGCAGGAAAACAGTAAACGGAGCCACTTATTATGGAAATCAGCCAGCGTGAAAAGGATGGTGTAGTTATTCTGGATATTCAGGGAGAAATTGACCTCTATAATGCTCCCGAGATAAAAGACACGATTCAAAAACTGATCGAAGCCCAGAAATACAATATTATCATCAATTTAGAAAAGGTGTCTTATATTGACTCCTCGGGAATTGGGGCTCTAATCTCCAGTTTGTCCAACTTGAAAAAGTACCAGGGAAGCCTTAAGATAATCAATGTTTACGCTTCGGTAAAAAAGGTATTTGAGCTCACCAAACTGACCTCTTTTTTTGAAATCTATAATTCTGAAGAAGAGGCTTTAGCGAAGTTTAAATAATACCGGTTGGCTCGCCTGGCAAATATAAGTTTACATTGGGGTTGGGCAGATAGTTCTGTCCAACATTCCAATCTTGCAGGCTCTTTAAGTTAAGATAGTGTAAAAAAACAGTACCTGATGATTGATCGAAGGAGTTTCCGATGAAATCAACCTTTCCTAGAATACGCAACCTGGCGATGGCCTTAATTGCTTTGCCGGTTGTAGCTTTTTGTGGTAAAACCATCCCAGTAGAAGAACTTTCCCAGGCGAAGTATGACATTGCCAGGGCAGAAGCCGTCCGGGCAGAGAAGTACGCGCCGGAGAAATTCGATGCCGCGAAGAAGTCTCTGTTCTCTGCCCATGAACAGGTAGAAAAAGAAGACATGAAAGAGGCGAAAAAACTGGCCGAAGAGGCTAGTGCACTCGCTAAAGAGTCCTTTGCCATTGCTGCTCCCCAGCTTGCCCAGGATACCAGAACCGAGGCAGATAATGCGATAAGGGCGGCTGATGATGCTTATGCCGAGGAATTTGCCCCAACGGAATTCCAGAACGCTAAGGCGGCTTTTGCTGCCGGCGATGATAACTTTGCCAAGCAGGCATATGTCGATTCTTTCAGGAAATTTGAAGAGTCCCGGGAAGAAGCCAATAAAGCTCTGGTGATATCCGAAGCGCAAATTGAAATGATGAAACGGCAGATTGCCGAAATTGAAGACCGTATTCGTGAAGCGGAAACTTATGGCGCCAACCAGAGTGCGCCGGATACCATGCGTAAAGCCCGGGAAAGCACAGCTTTGGCTAAGCAGCGTATCGAAGAGAAAAAGCTGAAGTTAGCTACTGACGATATCAAGGCAGCCCGTGAGAATGCTGAATTGGCTGCTAAACTGTCCCGTAAAGAATGGGCGAGAAAGAAATTTGTCGAAGCGGAAGCCGCTGTAACGGCTGCGGATCGCAGTATGATCAACCTGCGTTCGGCTGCGGAAAATGAGCAGGGTAAAAAAGCCCTGGAAAACTCAACGGAAGCCCAGGATGCTCTGTCAGCAGCCGAAGAGACTCTGGAAGCTGCTAAAGATAGTCTGCGACGAGCTGAAGATGAATACAAAAAAGAAAACTACCAGACATCTTATAACCACAGCGAAGAGGCCATCCGTTTAGCCCGTATTGTGAATGAGCAGATTCCAGATGCGGAGCTAGCACTAGTACAGGCAGCGCGTCGCCAGGCGGAAGAAAAAGCCAGTAGCCCTGGTGAGCGTAAAGGAACCAAAACACAACCAGAAGGTGAAGAACTGTCAGATGATGGATGGAAAACCTATAAAGTGCGCCTCATCCCTGAGCGTCGGGATTGTCTGTGGCGGATTGCTGAGTACAAATTCATTTACAATAATGCTCGCCTGTGGCCCAAAATATACCGGGCAAATAAACGGCAAATCAAGAATCCAGACTTGATATACCCCGGGCAGATTTTTGACATCCCACCGAAGCACAGCAACGCCACGGTAAGGCCGACTGGCTCTAAATCTTCTGGTGCCAAGAAAGTCGAACCCAAGAAAACCGTACCGCCTAAGGCACCGGGGGTAAAAGGCACGAATTACGGTGAAGAAGAAAATGACTACGAAAGTCCAGAGGATGGCGACTCCATGGATGAAA
This sequence comes from uncultured bacterium, assembly GCA_938038265.1. Classification (GTDB taxonomy): domain Bacteria; phylum Spirochaetota; class Leptospiria; order Turneriellales; family Turneriellaceae; genus CALHRC01. Next base: position 9,533 of record CALHRC010000034.1, on the reverse strand, counting down.
ACGAGCGCCCTGTTAATCCCTCGGACGAATACGAAGAAGAAACTGATTATTGATCATCTCTCCCCCCGCCTTGTGTGGGGGGATTCCATCCAACCATTGCCGGCTTTTTTGTCGGCCTCATGAGGAATCAATGGCGAGAAAGAAAGTGACTGAAGAAGCGGAAAGCGCTTCTACGTTTGTGGCCGATGAGCCAGCGGGTGAAAAAATTAAATTAAGAAGTCGCAAAAAAGTGGCTGAAGCGCCACCAGATAGCAGCCAAGAGAAGCCGACTGCGCGTGCGCCAGAGCAAAACCCACTCAATGGCGGCAATACGGCGAATGGTAAGAAACTTGAAATTAGTGAATTAAAAATGAAGACCATGAACGAACTGGTCGAAATTGCTGAGCAAAATGGCGTAGAAAATCCTGCTGAACTCAAAAAACCGGCGCTTATATTTTCTATCCTTCAGGCACAGAGTGGAGAGACTGGTCAGGTTTACGCCGAAGGCGTCCTTGAAATTTTGCCTGATGGTTATGGCTTTTTGCGTTCGGCAAACTATAATTATCTTGCTGGCCCCGATGATATCTATGTCAGTCCGTCGCAGATTAGAATGTTTGGTTTGCGCAAGGGTGATACTGTTTATGGCCAAATCCGTATGCCAAAAGATAATGAGCGGTTTTTTGCGATTTTGCGCATTGAAACCATTAACAATGCGCCGGTAGCCGAAGCGCAGCGCCGGGTACATTTTGATAACTTGACGCCATTGTATCCTGACAAACGTTTTGTACTTGAAACTACCCCTGAAAAACTCAGTACTCGTGTTGTTGACCTGCTGGTGCCGGTTGGTAAAGGCCAGCGTGCATTGATTGTGGCCCCACCCCGCACTGGTAAGACCATGTTGATGCAGGATATTGCCAATGCGATTACGACCAACCACCCGGAAGTATTTCTTATCGTGCTGCTCATTGATGAACGCCCTGAAGAAGTAACCGATATGGCCCGTAACGTTAAGGGGGAAGTTATCTCTTCAACTTTTGATGAGCCGGCGAGTCGTCACGTACAGGTGGCAGAAATGGTAATTGAAAAAGCGAAGCGTTTGGTAGAGCATAAGCGGGATGTAGTAATTTTGTTAGATTCTATTACGCGGTTGGCGCGGGCCTATAACCAGGTGGTGCCTTCATCCGGTAAGGTGCTTTCCGGTGGTGTGGATTCTAATGCCCTGCATAAACCCAAGCGATTCTTTGGTGCGGCAAGAAATATTGAAGAGGGGGGATCGCTGACCATTATTGCAACCGCTTTGGTTGAGACCGGCAGTAAAATGGACGAGGTAATTTTTGAGGAGTTTAAGGGAACTGGTAATATGGAAATCCACCTTGACCGCAAACTTGCCGAAAAAAGAATTTTTCCGGCCATTGAAATCAATAAATCAGGTACCCGGCGTGAGGAATTACTGGTTGATAAAAACGACCTCAGCCGCATCTGGGTTCTTCGCAAAGTGCTTGCTCCATTAGGCGCTTCGGAATCCATTGAGTTGATTCTCGAGAAAATGAAAGGCACGAAGAGCAACGCTGCTTTCCTTGAGAGCATGAACAGTCCTTCTTGACGCATTACCAAATGGGCGGCTGGCGGCTCACAGTCATCCTAAGCTGGTTTGCCATGCAGGGTTGCCAACCTGCCGTCGAAACCTACCTGCGGGATGTGGCCCTTAATTTTGAAGAAACCGGTTTTCTTACCGCTGATATTTTGCAGATTCACTGTCACCTGGAACAGCCTATAGCAGATGTTTCTTTAGTGCGCGAGCAATTAACAGCGCGCTGTCGTGAGGTTATGCTTGAAGAAATTTTTCAGTACCGCGCGCACTATGAATTGCACCGCCGCAGCCTAATCGAAAAAGCACAGCCCGTGCCGGCTTGGAGTTACCACATAACTTTTACCGATGAGCAAAAGCAACGGCTTGAAGCCATCTATGGCGATCTATTACCGGGTTATATTATCTATGAAGAACGGACCAATGGCACCTATAAGGCAGCTTACCGACTCGAAAGAGAAAATCTCGCCCGTCTGATCCAAAGCCGCGATTTACCTTTTCGTATAGAAATCGCTCAATAATAAAGGCCGACATATTCAAATTAGCTGTGGTAAATGCCGATAATAACTGCAGAATGGGGCGGCCTGCATCTAGTAAATCATCCGAGCGTAATATAATACCACTAATTTTCACGATTGGTATTATCAGTTGGGGATTTTTTGCCATTGCGCGTATGACCGATAGTTCCAGTGAAATTATTCCCCGCCGGGGCAGCAAGGCTGAACGAACCGAAACTGGAACACTAACTGCTTTGAAATTGTGGCTGCTTGACAAGATTACGAAAAATGACAAAACAGAAAAAGAAATTAAAATGAAAACACTGGCTCCTATTCAGACAGCTATAGCAGCACGCCCCGACGATTTACCTGTGGTTGACGATCCTTTGGCTGGAATACCTCTATCTGCTCAGCTCCCCGAGACGGAAGCCCACCAGGCTGCTGGCAAAGATGAGCTACCCACTTTAGAATCTTTACCTGAACGACCCGTTTCTCCCAGCAGTGCCAAAGTATATCTATATGCACTGGATAAAAATGGTAGCCCTCGCTTGAAAAGCGTCAGGCGTGAAATCTCCGGTGGCGACGTGCGCCTACTAGCCTTACAGGCTTCGATTAAGGGGCCGACTGCTGCCGAAGAAATGCGTGATTTTATTGATTCTTTTCCGGCGAAGCCAAAGATTATTTCATTGCAGCAAAAAGATGATACACTAATCATAAATTTTTCTGATAATTTTGGAGTTGGAGTTAGTCATTCCACATTAAAATTTCAGATTCAGCAGTTACTGCATACGGCGAAACAATTTGAAGGGATTAACGCTATTTCAATAAGAATCAATGGTAAAGCCTCAAGGCATCTCGGGGGGGATGGAATTGCCGTTCCCGACAGAATTGATCTCGCCTCGCTGAATAAATTCTGAAAAATCAGAGCTTCAGACGAACAGAGTCTCCTACCTGTAGCAGAGCCAGATCTTTGGTTAAAGCGACATCCGCCCAAAGAATATCATGATCCATTTGGGTGACCTTCAGTTCTTTCAATAACTGGCCCTGCCGTTCTACAATGAGTACATCCCCCCGCTTTATGCCGTCGCGCTTGCCGAGATTCACCACGATGCCATTTCTGCCGATTTTGATAATGTGACCGTGGAAAGGAGTTTTATTCTCAACAAACTGTGCTAATGCTAATGCCGCATCACGTAGGTAGCCGCGGCCAGTGTGCGTACCGGATATTTCAGCGACGGACAGGCCGGTTACCAGATCAAGCAGTCGCGCCCGATATCGGATGCCATCATGAATGATGCCATAGTCGCCAGCAAGTGCATAACGTAATGGGCGGTTCAGCCAGGGGCGATCTTGGTTGTCCTGCTGTAGGCGGGCGGTTACCAGCTCCCTGACGGTTTCAGCAACCTCTGCGTTGTAGTAACCACCATCGCCAAAATAATTTTTTTTGTCCAGTTTGTCCTGAACTTCTTTCAGGATATTACGGGGTAGGGAAGCAATACGCCCCCGGCGCTCTAAGGCAAAGCGAATAGCTTCCGCAAGGTTGCGTCCGGCATCGGGATATGGGGTTCTGACATCCTGAGGAAGAAAGTGAAAAACATATACTGGAGTACGACTGGCTAAAGACAACGGGTCGGGAAATCCCTCTTTGTAATAAAGTTTTTTTCGTCTCTCGTTGATGTAAAGTTCGTAAGTATCAGTATAAAGCTGACGTTTTGTGGCAGTTCTAAGATAGTTTAATTCCTGCTCATAGAAAGTAAAGTCACCCTGGGCGCGATAGTGTTCTAAAAGCTGTTCTCTGGCTTCAATAAAAGCGGGGAACAGGTTTACTGCCATGCGCATCTCATACAGCGCTTTGTTAATCTGGTTGCGTGCTGCAAGGTTTTTGGCTAATCGCAAGTGTTCGCTGGCTTGGGCAACAATTTCCGGATTCTCCCTGCGGGGCTGGGCTGCCAGAAGATTTCGTTCGTAGGAGTGCCGCAGGATGTCGTTATTCTCATACAATTTCAACATGGCGGGATATTCCGTTGCAGCATAATCTTTGGAACAATAGCCCCGATAGTAACGGGCACCCGTATGTTCGGGATTTATATGTAATACTGCGTCAAAGAAAGCAATTGCTTCACGGCAGCGACCGGTTAATGCATAAATCTGCCCTAAAGCTAAATTGGCCGGGACATGAAAGTTATCGTAGCTCTTGGCATTTAGATATTGCCCCAAAGCATCTTCAAAAATTTCTGGTTGCAGCGGTTCGTCAAACAAAAGAGAACCTGTACGATCAGTTATTTTGCGCAGAGCATTTTCTCCTAGTAAAATGAATATGGCAGGATCTTCTGGTTTAATTAGCTGCGCCTGGCGAAAATGCTTTTCAGATTTATCGTAGCGTTTTTCGTTAAGATAAAGTTCACCGAGTAGCAGGTGCGAGCGATAATGGCCCGGATTACTTTTCAGTATTTTAAGTAGTTTCTCTCTTGCTAGATAATGACGCCCTTCAAGTAGCAAAAGTCTGGCCGAAAAAAAATTAAAGTCAGGATCAAAAGGTGTGCTATTGAGCTGGCGGTCTATCAGCTCTTTTACTTGCGGGAGCTGGTTAAATTCCAACAGCAGATCACAGTACGTTAGGATCGCCTCTTTGTTGTCAGGTTCAATCGCAACTGCGCGCTGGATGTTTGCCAAAGCAGGAATCACAGCCCCCGTCTCGTATAGCAACTGGCCATACGCAACTAACGCTGGAGTATAAGCGGGATTTTTCTGCAGACTTTTTCGGTAGTTATCCAACGCCTGAAGGGTCTGACGCTGGATGCGGGCTTCATCCCCCGCTTTTTTGAAATATTCAGCAGTGCCATAAGCTTGTGGGTACAAAGACCGCGCTATTGCTGCTAACAGCAAAATAAGTGGTAAAAGTAATACTGAAAAAGAATACTTAAAAAAAGGTGTCATTTTATTTTCCTGGAATGAAATAGCCCCCGGTTTCGGCCCCGCGCCTGCCCTGGAACACGGCTGTCAAACGCACTTCCATATATTGTCCAACCCATGAGCTGTCGCCGCCGGAGCGATAGCTGAGCATATAACGCTCCTCTCGTGGCTGTCTCATACGCATAGGTAATCTACGTAGATCACCAAAGGCATTGTAGTATTCTCCACCAGTGCGTCGCGCCAGCTCTGCCAAACGCTCGCGGTTCTCTCTGAAATCAAACAGGCGTGGGTTCTCATAACTTATGACATAAATTTGAATATGATTGATTTTCGCATAATTCTCAATACGATCGAGAGGAAAACCATCTGTGCCATCGCCCGATAGAGAACCATCGGTAATCCAGACAATTGCCCGGCGCCCGAAGTATGGCAACAACTGGCTGATTGCATGATAAAGAGCCTTAGAATAGCCGCTAACTATGTCGGATGTATAATCCGTTTCAAGTTTTTCCCGGGCACCCTGCAGAATCCTCAAGCGGGAATTTGTTGCAGGGGTGTCATCACGGTAGGAATTAGTATAACTTATGAGCTGGACCGTGTCTTTCTCGCGTAGATCAGAGAGCATTATATCCAGAGTATGCGGTAGCGAGTCGAAATAGTCAGCCATCTGCTTGCTGCGTGATAAAATAATTCTGTAATGTAACTGGTTCTGAAATTTACTAAGAGTATCAGCGCGCAAGTTACCGGTGTAGGCGTCATTTTCAAAGACCGAAAAATTTTCAGAACTAAGCTCTGTTAATGGGCGACCTTTCTCGTCTTTTACCGAAGCAATCAAATGCACCGCAGGATACTGATGCGAAATAATATTTTCAATATAGACATCAAGGTTCGTCATGAGCCGGGATTCGGGAACAAATTGAATAATGCTGTGAGCCGCATAGTCAGCCACAAATAGGTTGCCAAAATAATCGAGAGTAGCCGAATAGGGACGGTTAAAGCGAATGAACTGCCCGTCTGCACGGTTATAGCCCTCAAGCAATTTATGCTCATTACTGCGCAGATCAAAAATATGAATGCCGCGCGCTTCATCGGCAATCATTAAATAACCATTTTCACTATCGTGAAATAAATGACGCGGTTTTTTAAGTATTGTCTCAAAGCGGTAACGCACAAAATTGCCATAGCGATCAAATTCACTGATGCGAGCCTCTTCAGGCTCGCTGACCCACAGCCCCCCTTTATCGGAACAAGCAATACCAAAGGGATGGTTTAATTTCCAGCCGCCATCTACATCGGAAAATGCCAGGATAAAATTGCCATCTTCGTCAAACTTCTGCACGCGGTTATTGCCGTGATCGGCGATCCAGAAAGCATTGTCACAGAAAGCAATCCCAGCCGGGCCGTGAAATTGTCCCTCGGCACTGCCTTTCCCGCCGATGGCTGGCGTATCTTGCAAATAGGGCAAGCCAGTTGTCAAAGAGTGGTTGAGACGGTGCACTTGGTCCGTTTCAAAATCACTAATCCAAATTTCACGCGAACCTGTGGCGGCGCCAATAGGAGCCTTCAGACGCCCTGAGATCCGCCGCAAAACCTTGCGAAAGCCCTCATCGGCAGAGACTTCCAGTAAACTACCGGTATCCAGCAAACCTAAGGAAAGAAAAAAAATATTTCTAGAAGGGAGATTGCCGACAAATGTCGGCAGGGAATATTTATATCCCCGCTTCTGCTCGATAATACGGGAGAATACCCATTTGTTATCACGCTGTGGCGCTAAATTCTCAAGGGTCTGGATGTGAAGCGCTAATGACGGATCATATTGTCCACTGTCAAGCAACAGCCGCCATTCGTGAAGCGCTTCATCCTGTTTGCCGGAAAATAACAGCGACTGACCAAGCATGCGGCGGGCCAAGTGAAAATCATTGTTTTTACCCAGCGAGAGCAAGAACTGCTCGCTGGCGGCATCATACTGGTACTGGGAATAGAGAAACAAGCCGTTGCGGAAAGCAGCTTCAGCGGCATTCTGTCGCAGGCCGCCGCCAGCATAATAAACTGCCCAGGCAAACCCCGCGGCTGCGAATGCCACAGTCGCGACTAGCGTGGCCCTTCGAAGCCGACTCATATGTGACATAATCTTGAATATTGGCGGGGGGATGTCAATTGTTTTTTATTTTACTGCCTGAGGACTTCTGTTGGCATTTGCCCCCAGTGGAACAAAAACTAACTATTGGACCATACCAGTTTACTTCCCGCCTGATACTGGGCACGGGCAGGTATGCCAGCCTCGAATTGATGCGTGAATGCCACCAGGCCGCCGGAACGGAACTCGTAACCGTCGCTCTGCGCCGCGTGCCGCTCAAAAGTAACACACCTTCAATTCTCGATTATATCGACACTACCAAAATACAGTTGATGCCCAATACTTCCGGCGCCTACACTGGACGTGAAGCGTTGAGGCTGGCTGACCTAGCAGTCGCCATGGGTATGAACTTCCTGAAAATTGAGGTTATGGGTGAACTCAAGACCCTTTTGCCCGACCCAGTAGAAACCCTGGAAGCCGTAAGGCTCATAAGAGACAAGTACGATCGTCAGAAGTTGCTTTTGTTAGTTTATACCAGCGATGATCCGGTGTTAGCACTCAAGCTGCTCGAGGCCGGCGCTGATGCCATTATGCCCGCCGGCTCGCCAATCGGCAGCGGCCGTGGGCTGGCTAACCCAGCCAACCTTAAGATGATCCTGGAACTGGTGGACGGGCGGGTGCCTGTCATCGTCGATGCCGGCATCGGCTGTGCTTCCGATGCCGCCATTGCTATGGAAACCGGCGCCGATGCCGTGCTGCTCAATACCGCCGTGGCTCTAGCGCAAAATCCACTGGCCATGGCACGAGCTATGAAATTAGCCGTCGAAGCCGGCCGGTTATCTTACCTCGCCGGGCGTATGCCGAAAAAGTTGTATGCGACCGCTTCGAGCCCGTTATGAAAATTGCAATTGGGGGGATGTATGGGATTGTATTACCAACTCTGCTCTTACTGATTGTTGGCTGTGTTAGTAAAGAGAAGGTACATCCACCCCTTAAAAAACCTGTGATAACAGAAAAAAAACTCAAAGAACCGGCAGCGCCTGTACCGCGTCTCAAATTGCATATAGAACGCCATGATAACCCTTGGTCAGGTCTTACCGACAGCGCTGAGGCAGAACAAGCGACGCTGGTAGTTCCTGCTGTGAAGCTTATTCGCTCGGATGACAATACGATTCGGCTGTTTGATGACCTGGTGACATCGCCCGATTATATTCTCTATCGCGCTCCCGGTGAAAAACGGGTTTCAGTGAATCCCAAATATTTCAGTTTTCTCAACCGGGTGGATGTCACAGGTGGTTTGGCGCCAGAAGGGGTGTATGTCGGTGAAGTTACCCGCCAGGGATTACAACAGTTCAGCTTGCGTAATATTGCGTTAATACTTTTGAGAGGCCAGATTCTGCGCAGCTACTGGCACCTTGAAGCCGAATTGGAATTGGTAGCTGAATTGCAGAAGGAAAGCGAATACCAGGCGCACTTTACCGGAAGGCACCGGTATTGTACCAATCGCTGCCAGTGGCAACCCATGGCTTTTGTTATCAGTATCAATAGCAAGAACCAAACACTACGGGTTTTACCCCGCAATGATGGGTGAAACTGCCGTAGCTCAGGTTAGGATTGCGGTTTTCAAGCCAAAAACGTAAAAAAGGCGGGCTTCAAAAATACCTGCGCGACTTTTTCCTGGGTCTCCGTACCTGCTGGCGGTGTAGTTTTTTTTGTAACTACAAGAACGTAAAAGATGGTGTAAAAAATCTATGCCAACGCTATGTTGCAGGGATGGCCATTCTTTCCCACCATGTTTTATCCGGCTGTCTGCCGTTGCACCCATCCCCGCAACCGTGCGTGCGCGCAACCTTTGCCAATCCCGCTGGCCTAATAAGCGGTTCAGTACCCGGCGTAAATATAACCGCAAAGCCAGATCCGCCAGATAAGAAAGAGAAACTTCAAGCTCCAGGGCTCTTGCCTGTAAAGCCAGCCATAATTGCCGGTCGGCATACACCGGGACAATCTCGTAACTATACCGATCCTCGTTATAAAGTCGAAAGCGCGGCCCGGACATAGCCCGCAGCCTGCCTTCCCGCCTTTTCAATTTAGTAACTAAAAAAACCAAGCAGGCCAATAAAATATCTCCCTCTGTCGGTGGCCTTTTGCCCCGCCAGGCATCATGGATTTCAAAATGTCGTCGGCTCTGCCCCAAAGCGTGCCGCAGTCGAGCACGTGAAAAAGTCGGCAGCGAAACGCTCGACAATAATTTTTTTGAGAGTTTCGTTTTGTGCCGTACGTCTCTAATCTTGTCTCTAGCGGCCTGCAAATTATTTCTCTCAGGATGACGTTCCCCCGGAACCCGGTACTGTTGCCAATGATGTGACATAATTTTCCCCCTTGGTATGTTGCTGGATGGTGAGGATATATCCCCCCTATACCTATATACCCAGCGATATAGGAAAATTTTGCGTTTTTTGGATTATTTTTTTGATTTTTT
>CALHRC010000033.1 GCA_938038265.1 uncultured bacterium | reverse complement strand
ATTAAAAAATTTTTCCACAATTGTGGAAAGTGCTGTGGATAATGTATAAATAGTATGGAAAAGTAGCGCTTTCAAAACCTAAAAAAACTTGTTAGTTACCAAACTGTGGATATTCACATTTTATTTTACTATATCCCATAGCAATTGGAACTCCTATTAGAAGACCTATATAAGGAAATAATAGCTGATTTTTTTATATTCCACAATTCCACACTTGTTTATATTATTATATAATATATAACCCTTAAAGTATATAAAAAATAATATGCCTTTAGTTTCTGATCATTACCGCCCACCTTTTTTATTTCGTAGTGGTCACTTTAATACTATCTATCCTACCCTATTTAGAAAAGTACCTAAACTTAACTACCATCGTAAACGCTATGAATTACCTGATGGTGATTTTATAGACGTAGATTTTCTTCAAAAAAACAACCAGGACCTCGTGGTTATCCAGCATGGGCTTGAAGGCAATTCACAAAGTACATACATTAGGGGGATGGCTTATTATCTATCACAGCATCACTATGACATAGCCGTTGTTAACTTTCGTGGGTGCAGCGGAGAATATAATAGATTACCTTCGTCTTATCATAGCTGTTCCATACAGGATTTAGACTACGTTGTAAAAAAATTAAGTAAATCAAACTATCATAACATTTATTTAGTGGGATTTTCCCTTGGGGGTAACCAGATTCTCTATTACTTGGGCAAGCAAGCAACAAAACTGCCAAACAAATTGCAGGCGGCAGTATGTATTTCTGTACCAGTTGATCTTATCGGCGGCGCACGGCAATTAGCCCGCTTAAAAAATTTTATTTATATGAAGCGATTTATTTTGTATCTCAAAAATAAAATTTTTTACAAAGCAAAAATATTTCCTGAAAAAGTTATGGTAAATGGTTTTAGAAAAGTAAAAACTTTTCATGAATTTGACCGTCTTTATACGGCACCCCTGCACGGTTTCAGTGATGAGTACCACTATTGGTCCCAATGCAGTAGTCTGCCGGTACTTGCAAATATTAAAACACCCACGCTGCTAATTAACGCTGGGGATGACTCTTTTTTAAGCAAAGCTTCTTATCCAGAAAAAATTGCTGTAAAGTCAAAATTTTTTCATTTTGAAAAAACAAAGTATGGGGGCCATTGCGGCTATCATCTTCCCGGGGGGATATATTACAGTGATTTGCGCTGCCTTCAATTTTTTAATGAAATCCGTTTGAAAAAAATAAAAAAACTGCCGGCGTAAAAACCGGCAGTTCATTAAAATAATTAACGTTTCAAACCAAGCAATTCTTGTATCATTTGGTCGGCAGTTGTAATGCTGCGGGAGTTAGCCTGAAAGCCGCGCTGGGTTACGATCATATCGGTGAATTGATCAGCTAAATCGACGTTTGACATTTCGAGAAAGCCAGCGTTTATTTTCCCAAGGCCCGCAATACCGGCTTCACCAACTAAGGGATCTCCCGAGTTATTAGACACCATAAAGTTATTGTCGCCAGCTTTAGTAAGCCCTTCTGGGTTGGTAAAGTTAGCCAAAGCTATTTGCGCTAAGGGCTGTTGCACACCATTGGAAAAAATTCCTGTGATAACCCCTGAAGGGTCAATTACAAAGGATTCCATGTAACCCATGGTATAGCCATCTTGCTCAACTGCCTTAGTGGTAAAGTCAGATGAAAATTGGGTAATACCATCCACCTCACCTGCTTGACCTAAACGTAACTGTATATTACGTACCTCGGGGTTGCCATTGAGCCTGAAACTGAGGTTTGCCGCCAGAGAACCATCCTGCTGGGCGTCGGTACCGTCTGACACTGAAGTGAGTTTACCGTCGGGAGTAAATGACAGTTCAAAACGGGTATTGCCCGGCACAGTAGTATTTTGCCCGGCAGGGCCTAAGACATCCACGGTAAGTTGCTCTGCGTTTGTCATAGAAACCGATGCTGTCCATTTATTGGTATCGCTTTTCCACATATAGACTTTGAGGGTGTGCTCCCGTCCCTGGTCGTCATAGGTGACAATGCTGGTAATATGACCGCGGCGCTGCTTCGGGTCAGCAGCAGTGATCATGGCATAGCGTTCTTCATCTGTTGCACCGGCAGGTACCGGTTGTACGGCCGAGTTAAGATTACTTTTAAATCTCACGAAAGAAGTTTCTTTTGCAGGCTCCTTGGCATACAGGGGGATATAGATATCCTCAATCTGGCCTGCCGGGTTGACCGAACGGTTTCCCTTGGCGTCTTTTTGCGCATTCCAGCCTTGTACTTTCATTCCATTGGCCGGGTTTACAAAATTGCCATCTTTATCAACATCAAACGCTCCGGCGCGGGTATAAAACTCTTTATCGCCGTCTTTTACTATGAAGAAGCCTTCACCGGCAATTGCCAGGTCGGTATTTTTACCAGTGGTCTGCAATGCGCCTTGGGTCATCAGCTTGTCTATAGCAGCAACCATAGAGCCTAAGCCCACTTGTTTTGGGTTAACCCCGCCAACATTAGCTTTGGGTTCTGCAGCACCTTGCATTAACTGGGAAATCATATCCTGAAAGTTAACTCTTTCCGATTTGAAGCCGGTCGTGTTTACGTTAGAGATGTTGTTAGAAACAACATCCATTCTGATCTGGTGATTTTTTAAACCGGATACTCCGGAATACAGTGTTCGCATCATGGTTTTAGGTCTCCTTGGGTTTCTTTCTCTGTTTGGCCGCCGGCAGTTGATTCCTGCTCGCCGGTTATGATTGCCTGTTGTTCAGTTTTTTTGTCTGTTTTGCTCTCTGGAGCAATCTGCTGGTTGCGCATATATTCGGCAATTGCCTGCTTCATTGCCATTTCATTTGTTTCACGTGAAACATCGGGTGCGCCTATAGAGTTGATATCTTCAAAACGTACGGTGCGACCGCTTACCCGCAAAAGTACCTGGCCACTGCCGTCATAGATCACCCGATCAACTGTACCGTTGACTTCTCGGCCGCTGACAAAATCTTTACCTGAAATTTCTCGGCCGACAAGAAAATTGGCTTGAAAGGACTTCATCTCATTCATCGAATTGGCGACGTTATTCATCTGCTCTAAACTCGAAAATTGGGCCATCTGGGCGATAAACTCGCGGTCGTTCACCGGAGCCATAGGATCCTGCTTTGACAGCTGGGTAACCAGCAGTTTCAGAAAGCTGTTTTTGTCCAGGTGATCGTTTGCCGTACGTGCGATGCGGATGTTTTTACCCCGGGGATCATTCTGCCGTTCCAGAATTTCCTGCACCGTGGTCGGTCGGGCAGCGGCTGCCCCTATGGCATTAGGTGTCATCTCAGGCATAGAGTCCCTCCCGTTTCGGAATATCGCGGATCTCTGTTTGCTCGTAGGCATCCCCTGCTTTAGGCAGAATAGTACCTATTAGTTGCTTATCTTCAGAGGATTCCTGCTGCTGTTGCAGTGCTTGCCCGCCTATGTTAACGGAAAAGTTAGCGAGGCGAATGCCATCCTGCTGTAACTGCTCTCTGATGTTTTCTATATGCGCCGATAGCTCGCGCTGTACAGTTTCATTGGCCACCGTGAAGCGGGCGCTAATAATCCCTTCGGTAAGAGTAAGGTTTACGGTTACCGCCCCCATCTCCCGGGGGAACAGTCGGGTTGTCAGGTTAGTAGTGCCATTTTCTCGCACCTGCAGGCGAGCGCGCTGGATAATTTCGTCAAATTGTCGGGATAAGTAGGTTGGCGGCTCGGCTTTCATGTTCCGCGTGACTTTGTTGTTTTCGGTTCGCAGAAAACGGTCTATAGGCAGATCGCTGCGGTCAGTTCGCTGGGATTGTTTTGCACCGGGCTCGCTTATGCTCGTTGTAGTGTGCCGGAAATCGTTTTGCCCCAAAAATTCCCGTATTAAAATTGTTTCACGTGAAACAATCGTGGTGTTAACCGGAATATCCTGCCGGGTCTCCGGGAGAGAAGCTGCAGTAGCGGCCCGTTCGATATTCCGCGGGAGAGGGCGCATAACTTTCGACCTCGAATTCACATTCAGCAGTTCACTGTTTTCCCGGCTGCGTTCCGTTACCTGTTTTCCTGTACGGATTTTGCCGGTTTCTCTGCCTACTGGAGTAAGTGAGGTGCGTAATTGCTGCAGGGCCCCAGCTACAAACAACGGATTACCGGCGATCTGCGGTTGTCGCTGGCTGCTGTGTGGTAGCGTATGGGCCAACTCGTCTGATAGGGGATGTCCAGCTTTAGCAAGTTTTTGGCCATTCTGTTGTTGGATATTGTTTTTAGAAAAAATGTGGTTCTGCGTTTCAGGCTGCATCTTTTCTCTGCTATCTGCTGTCTTACCAGTTAGCAGGCTTTGTTTCAGGTTATCTTTCTGTTCCTGGACGGTGTTTCGCAGGCTTTTCTTTTCCCGGGTAAGGGTTGTCTGTTCGCGGTGGTACCCCAAGACGGATGGCATCTGTTCGCCTGCTTTGGCATAAAGTATCTCTGCCGGGGGTTCTGTGCTGTTATTTTTGCCTTGCTCTTGCGCTGTCTGATATTCAGCCGCTTCAGTCACTGTTTCTTTGTGCACTATGGCAGGGATGGAATTACCTTCGCCGATGACAGGTTCTGCAACAGCGAAATCTGTTCCGGCAAGCAGCGCAGCAAAAGGGCTTTCGCCAGTAACCGGCTTTACGTCCGCGGTGGCTTTCGGTCTGCTGCCCGTATCTAATGTGGCAGGTCTCATAGCGGCAAGTACATCCATCAGCCATATTATCGCCCATCCGTAAAATCTCTGAAGTAAAATAATGATACATTTTCCTGATCTGAAAACCATTGAAGCCTGGCTGCCCCAACTTGACCGGGCAAAAATTCCCTTATTGCTTCAGTACTGTGAAATTCTTTTTTCTCAAGCAATGCCCGCTGGTTTTATTGGGGATTGCGATCCATTAACCCTACTGCAGCGTCACCTGCTTGATTCGCTACTGCCGCTAACTTCGCCGGTAAATGATCTATTTTCAGAAGGTGCTTATTTTTGTGACTTAGGCAGCGGCGCTGGTTTACCGGGCATTCCACTGGCCATTTGCCGGCCCGCGGTACAGTTTACCGCCATTGAAGCTTCTGCCCGGCGAGCAGCCTTTCTCAAAGAGACTGCTGCCCGGCTTGGTCTGAATAATTTTGTCGTGTTTGATAAAGAAATTGAGCTGTTTAAGCCCCGGCGGCTGGCAGACGGGGTTATCTACCGGGCTTTTCGTAAGCCTTTAGCTTCTTTAGAATTGGCTTTGTATGCCTTGCGGCCTCAGGGGTCTGCCCTTTACTTTAGAGCTAAACCGCTAGATTTCAACCAGCCTCAAGCTGCCCGCCGTCTGCAAGAACTGGGCTATCAGATTGCTGCTTTTCATACTTTTGCCACTCCTGCTGAACTGGGTAGCCGGGGCATCTATCATTTTGTGCGTAGCGGTAAAGCTGCCAGTGGTTACCCCCGGCCGTGGCGCAAGATTGCACGCGATGAGCTCTGCGAGCAATTTGCCTGACTGCTGCCACGACATCTCCCTTGATTTTCCCTTTATGCTTGACAGAGCGCGTTTGTCTGCGGTGTTCAAGCAATGGGAAAAATCATCGCTTTAGCCAACCAGAAAGGCGGCGTAGGCAAAACAACAACCGCAATCAATCTCGCAGCGTATTTGGCGGCCGAAGGTAAAAAAACTCTGCTGGTGGATGTCGATCCGCAAGGGAATGCCGGCAGCGGTCTGGGGTTGGATGTCATGAATTTGCAGGAGACGGTTTACCAGTGGCTGTTGGGTGGGCAGACTTTTGAAACTGCCATGAAAAAAACCCGCTGGGAGAACCTCGAAGTACTGCCGGCAAATATCGATCTGGCTGGTTTTGAAATTGATATGCGTGATGAGGATGGTCGCGACTATGTGCTGCGCCGTCGTTTAAGGGAAGTGGCAGACCGCTATGATTATATCCTGATTGATTGTCCCCCAAGCCTGGGTTTGTTGACAATAAATGCACTCACGGCTGCCGATTCTGTTTTAATTCCAATGCAGTGCGAATACTTTGCGCTCGAAGGTCTTACCCAGTTGTTGCGCATTATTAAATTGGTACAAAATAAACTAAATCCAGAACTTAAGTTAGAAGGTCTTTTGCTTACCATGTTTGATTCTCGTACCCGTCTTTCAACCCAGGTAGTGGCGGATGTTCGTGAGCATTTTGGCAAACAAGTTTTTGAAGTGGTAATCCCCCGCAATGTGAAGCTTTCTGAAGCTCCTTCTTACGGGGAACCGATTGGCGTCTATGATCCGCTCTCAAGTGGGGCGCTGGCCTATAAGAAATTTGCTGAAGACCTGCTTGCTCGACAGCGGGCCTAAGCGACTTTTTAAGCGCAGTAATGAAATAGAAAAGTAGCAGATTATATGGGAACAACTAAAACCGGTGCAAGAAAACCATTAGGCAGGGGGCTGGGCAACCTGTTAGAAAATACCCCTGAAGCGAAAGTGGCCCGCCAGAAAGAGGGCATTGTGGATATCCCCATCGAAAAAATAAAGGCGAACCCTGATAACCCGCGCAAGAAATTTGATAAAAGCGCCATCGATGAACTAGCGCAGACTATCGAGAAGCATGGTTTGTTACAACCTATATTAGTGCAAAAAGAGGGGGATGGTTACCTGGTTATTTCCGGCGAACGCCGTCTGCGGGCTTGTCGCCAGTTAAAATTGAAAACTATCCCCTGTATTGTAAAAGAATATGACCGGCAGACCACCCTTGAGGTCTCTTTAATAGAGAATATCCAGCGCGAACAGTTAGATCCCATTGAAGAGGCAATGGTTTATCGCAATCTGCTGGAATCTTTTGGTATGACCCAGGAAGAACTGTCAGCCAAAGTTGGCAAAAACCGTGCCACTATTGCCAACCGTATTCGTTTGCTGCAATTGCCCGATGCTCTGCAGACCGCTTTAGCTGATGGCCGGCTTACTGAGGGGCAGTTGCGGCCGTTGTTGTCGCTCAAAAGTGAAGTACTGCAGTTAAAGCTATTGCGGGAAATTGAGAAAGAGTCTCTCAATGCCCGCCAAATTGAAGAACTGGTGCGCCGCTATAAAAGAGAACCATCCACCCCAAAGAAAAAATCTGCGAGAGGCAACGCGGTGATCAATGCAGAAGCGCGCCAGTTAGAAGAGGTGCTCGGTGTTCGCGTTAAAATTGTTCATAACGAAAAGAGCCATAATGGTAAAATTGTTATTGAGTATTTTAATCTTGACGACTTTGAGCGATTAAAGAAAAAGTTAATAGGACACTGAGCCACCGCTTTAGGATTTTTTGTATATTTTGTGTCAAGATTCTGCTTGCCACCTCCGATATTCAAATAGATAGGTGGGCAAAGGATTGAAGCCTTTCCCAAGCAAGGAGATTGTCATGGTTCGCATTGCATCAAAGAAAGTAATCGTCTCGCTGGCGTTGGCATTGCTGCTCGCGGGATTCAGCGGTGTTGCTGCTCAGAATACCAAGCCGGATGATGCTGGTACGCAGGGTCAGGCTACACTGGAAGATATTCTACTGAATGATTTTGAGAACGCGGAAGACTGGCGGGCTTTCTCCACTTCGCCCCTGGGTGATACCAAGATCCGCAAAGTGATCCAGCAAGGTGCTATTGAGGATGTCTTTAACCCTCAAGAGTTGACTGCTGAAGAGAAAGAGCGTTTCAAGCCAGGCGCGAATCATGTGCTGGGGGTCAAGGGTTATTTCAAAGACAGGGGTTTTGACCGCGTTGAAGTTAAACCTCCGCATGAGTACGTGATCAAGGGCATAGGTCGCCAGCTCTCAGTCTGGGTGCTCGGCCGTAATTTTAGGCATACTCTCTATGCCAAGTTTCGCGATTACAAAGGCAACTTGCACAAGCTGCGCTTGGGCCGTCTGAATTTTCTGGGCTGGCGTAAGTTGACCTTAACAGTTCCGGGCTGGTTGCCCCAGAGTACCCGTTTCTCTCTGCTGGATAAAAACCTGCACTTTGTTTCCCTCTATGTGGAGTCTGACCCGCATGAAGTTGGAGGCGAGTTTTATTTTTATGTGGATGATCTGAGGATCAAGGTGGATAAATCAGAGATGATGTATCCTGGTAGCTTGATCAAGGATACCTGGTAATTTTCTCAAGGAGGAGAAACAGATGAAATACACAAAACATACTATAGCGGCGGTACTGCTGCTGGCCATGACATCCGGCTACAGCCAAAGTTATCCTGGCCGCAAAACAGCCACCTTGAATGGTGATGACGTTGACGGTATGGAGCTGCGCTCCATCGTAGTTGAAAATTGGGAGACCGAACCCTGGGTAGCCAAGGCTGATCCGCCGCCGCCCGAAAGTACCGTAGAAGTGAATATTGTGGAAGGTCGCCCGCAGAACCTCGCTTTTGACAAGGCCAATAAAAAGTCGATGGGGCTACGCTTTCAGTTTGTCTATCCCGGTAATAATGTTGTTACGTTACTGCCACCGGAGAGCAAAAAAGTAAAACGCTATGCCGGCCAGTTAGATGAAAACAACAAGCCGAAGTATTACGAGTCGCCTGGTATTGAATTGCCTGGTCGGGTCAAGGCCGTCAGTGTCTGGGTGCTTGGTCGCGGTAACCAATATACTTTAGAGGGGTGGATTGAAGACTGGAAAGGTAATACTCATGTCTTGCAGTTTGGCTCTCTTGATTTTATTGGCTGGCGTCCGCTGACGGTAAATATACCTGTTGGCATACCGCAAGATGTTAATTCTTATCCGGCAACAAAAACTTTGATATTTAAGCGTTTTGTGATTCGCTCAACTTCCCGCACAACTCAGGAAAAAGTCGTTATGTTTTTTGACAGCCTTAAGGTGCTGACTGACCTCTATGATGTTTTCTTTGATGGTGCTGAGGTTGACTTTGACCAGCAAGATCGCGAAGAAAAGCAGGCTGCTAAGAAATATGCGACTCAATTAAAGCAGAATTCTGCTACCGATGTGAATGGAGAATAATTCGGGCTTGCTAAATTACGCTTGACATCCTGATCATATAATAGATACAAGGAAAGGGGACAGTAGTTTGCTACTGTCCTTTTTTATTTTTAAGGGGCAGGAAATAATCCCTGCCAAGATGTCATAACACAGAGGAGCCTATGCCAGAAACCACTACTGAAACCCAACAAGCCAGCCAACCTATTCAGGATGATTCCATTGAGAGCCGCATTCAGGCGCAGTTTAATGAAGAGAAATGGACTAGAATTTCAGCCAAAGACGTCAGTATCTCGCGGTTTAAAATTCTGGATACGCTGATTGAAGAAGCAAAAGCCGTTGGCAAAATTGATTACTTGCGGCAAGCGTCGCTGGAGCAGCTTTCGGAGTATGAGGCTTCAATTGCTGCCCGCTATTTTCTCGGTATGATTGCCCTGGTGATGAACACTCCTGACGAAGGCATTTATCTAAAGCAACTGTTAGACCAGTTTCAAGATAACGCGAAATGGGCAGTTGTGGATGTACTCACTGAAAAGATGCTTTCTTATACTGACAACCGCACTATTCTGAGAGCGCGGGCTGTGGCGTTAGAAAAGCTCGGTAAGAACAAAGAAGCGATTCCTGTTCTGGAAAAACTGGCAAGAAGTGATAGAAAGAATCCTGACATTGCGCTCAAATTAGCCGATGCCATTATCAACGATGAGCTTGAAAAGGCGATATCTTTTTACAAGCAGGCAGCAGAGGCTTATGCGAAAAGCCTTCAGGTAGAAAAACTCAGAATAGTCTGGAACAAGCTCACCGATCTAATACCAGAAGACTTCGCCTTTTATAAACGGATTGAGCGGATACTCGCGAGCCATCGGGCTAAAGAAACGATTGCCGATCTTTACCAGAACCTCGCAATGTATTATATTAAGAAAGATGATGTAGAGAAAATTATTGAGCTCAGTAAAAAGATTCTGGAGTATAACCCAAATTTTACCCGCTTCAAAAATGAGTTGATCAGAGCTTACAAGGAAAAATTCAAAGAGCATTCTCTGATCAATGAGTTTCTGGATATGAGCGGCCTGACTAAGGCTACCCGAAATATCCTCAATTCAGTGCAGAATTTTGAAACTAATATTGTCTTTGATAAGGGCAACTATGTGTTTCACCGCAATTGGGGAGTTGGTAAAATTGCTGATATTACAACCAACCAAATGGTGATTGATTTTCGCAGCAAACCCGGCCATAAAATGGATCTGCAGATGGCGTTAAAATCGCTTAAGCCCTTGAAAGAAAATCATTTCTGGGTGATGCAATATGAAAGACCGGCTGAATTGCAGAAACTATTTGAAGAAGATTTAGTAAGTTTTTTCAAAATTTTACTGGCTTCCTTTGGTTCGCGCATGACTCTTTCTGACATCAAGGCCGAAATTGCCGAGAAGTATATTCCGGTTAGCCAGTGGTCTAAATGGTGGAGCAAGGTTCGCCCCGAAATACTGAAAGATCCCAATATTGGCGTGTCTAACCAGAAAAAAGATGTCATAGAGCTGCATGATACGCCAATTACCTCGGCAGACGCAGCCATTGAACGCTTTCAGTCTGCTCAGGGGTTTGAAGATCGCGCGGGAGTATTGCTTGATATCTTGAAAGACAAAGAAGGCAACCTGACGGCTGATACGCTTGATTTTATGACGCCTTTTTTTGTGGACGCACTTAAGTCTTTTGATCTGCCCGTTCGTCTGCAGGCGGTTATTCTGCTCGACATGATTGCTGAATTTAATGGCGACAGTGAGCCGCTGTATTCAGCAGAAGTGCTTGCGGAGGTTATCAATTCTCTCAAGGGTCTTCCGGCAAAGCAGGCTGCCGCTATCGGCATGACTCTATCCAATGCGGATGTTAAGAAAAATTTTGCTAAAAAGATTCGCCTGCATCATCCCGAGTGGAAGCGTATTTATTTGGAAATGCTGTTTGAAACCCCGGTTAAAATACACCGCCAGTTATTAGCCGAGCTCATAACGCATAATGCGGATGTCGAGATTGCTGAGCTTATGGCCCGGCTGCGTCGCGAAGCAAAAAATAATGCGGAAGTCTTTCTCTGGCTTACCAAGCAGTTAATGACTTCCCAATTGCCAGTTGCCCGGGATGCGATCTCGGAGCATATTCTTGGTTTTTTTAGATTACTCAGGTTGTTGCCTAAGATAGAACTTAAAGGTACCAAACTCAAAAATCAGGCGCGTGATATCCTCTTCAGTGGCGCTAAAGATGGCAAAGAAGATCCTATTTTTAAGCTTATTGAACAATATACTTTGCCATCTGTCAGAAAGATTGCCTCATTGTTTAAGGATGTCGGCTTTATTTCCGATGTTGAAAAGATTGGTTTTGTCAACATGCTCCGTGAATTAAATCCTACTGCCTTTGAGTCCGAGGAAGAAGAAGTCGCCATAGAGACAGAGGGCATCAGTTTAGCGGTACAGCTTGAAAAATCCGGCGTGACGGTAGCCTCGCCTAATGCGATTGAGCGTCTTAGAAAAGAGCTGGAGCATATCATTACTGTTGAAATGCCCAAAAACTCAGAGGATATCGGCCAGGCGCAGGAAAAAGGCGACTTACGCGAGAATGCCGAGTATAAAGCGGCTCTTGAGCAACAGGCCATTCTTCAGGCTACTGTTACCCGTCTCGAGAACGATCTGAAAACTATCGAGAGCATTTCCCCCGATCAGGTACGTACGGATCGCATTGATATTGGCACCAAAGTAAGGTTAAAAGACCTTGACACCGGGGATATTTTCGTTTATTCTATCATGGACCAGTGGGATGCAGATGTGGATAAAGGTATTATCTCTTATAAATCCCCCCTGGGGCGTACGCTGCTTGACCAGAAAAAAGGCACTACCGTCAAGTTTCATGTGGGCGATAAAGTTCAAAAACTGGAGGTTCTTTCCATCGAGAGGGCTATTGATGACCACGGTAACCTTGCGTGATAGAAAATTTTGGGTGGCATTGTATGCCGCCCTTGTGTGTCTTTTGTGGGGTACGTCTTGCTTACTGGCGCAGACTGGTGTGGATCGCCCTAAAAAAGAACAGCTTTCCGCTTATGAGATAATGGAGCTGGTGTATGACCAGCTCAAATATCTTGAAGGTGTGAATAAACTTCAGTTGACGATCACCAACCGCAAAGGACAAGCTGTTGCCTATAAGGCTATTCTTTACGTCAAGGGTGAAGCATCGTTGATCAATTATGATTCTATCAGCCGAGGCCGAATTCTCAAGGTGCTGCATAACGATCTAGGGGCCAACATCTACGCTTATAGTGTACACGAAAAAAGACTATTTCATAAGCGCGCCTTAGATCGCTTTGAGCCGGTTTTAGATTCCGGTTTTTACTATATTGATCTGGCCAATTCTCCTTTTCTCGACTATTATACTCCCAAAATTAGTGGCAGCGAAAAACGTGAGGCCGGCAAAGACTGGCTGCGGGTAGAAAATATTCCACTGGATCGGGGAAATTACAGCAAGCTGGTGGTTCTCGTTGACCCAAACGATGATTATCGTCTCAAGCGGATAGATTATTATGATACTGCCGGTGTTTTAATGAAAAGTCTTGAAGTGCAGGTGAATAAATTTTCTATCAAGGAACCGGACGGGCGATTGATTGTGGTGGATCGCATCACGCGCTGGGATATGATGGATATGTCCCGTGGTACTGTTTCAACCATAGAATTTTTTTCTAATGACAAAACAGCGCGGCTTGACCCCTCTCTGTTCCGGCGCGAAAATCTTGAGAAGTGATCTCTGAAGTTGAGCTGCGCTTGAGTATTCGTCAGGAAAAGCGTGAGTATCTGGTAGTTACACCAGAAGAGTTTTCAGCGATAACCAAAAAACCAGAGATTCCCCGGCGACATATAGACCACCTGCGCAAGTCCCGCAGGCTCCGGGGGGATATCCCACTGGCAATTTGTGACGGTCAGGGTTCTTATCTATGGGCCATACTTTCGTCTGCCAATAAACTGGAGTTGGTCACCAAGATAGAACAGGTGGAGCCTCGCGGCAACCTGGTAATATTAATGCAGGCTTCAATACGCGAAAAAAACGCCGAATGGCTGGTGCAAAAATGCACTGAATTGGGCGTGGGTAAAATTATTTTTTTTAAGGGGGATTTCTCTTCGGCGCACGCTTTGAATTTCCGCAGGATAGCACTCATTGTCGAAAATGCCATGATGCAATCCCTGAATTTTTTTCGGCCTGTGGTTGAGTTTGCGGCAGAGCCGCTGGGGGGATGGTGTTTTCCGTCGCCAGCTACTCTGTTCTATGGAGCGGTTGACCCAGTGGAGTCGCAAGCCCAAATGTTAGCCTTACCATCCCCCCTTATCTTTATTAACGGCCCAGAGGGCGGCTTTTCGCCCTGCGAATTTGAGTGGCTCACGCAGTATGCCCTGCCCCTGCGGTTGTCTGAGCAAGTGTTGCGTTCCGAAACGGCAGCGATCTGCGGCGTGTTTCGCTTAAAGGCATTGACGCTCTGAATTTAAATAGAAATGCCATAATATGCAAGTCAATGGGGATACTCTGCCGCTTTCTGCCTTACCTGAGCCCAATTTACTGGCGCTTATCCATTACTTTAAGCTGGCCCCGGAGAGGGTTGCTGTTGATCTCAATGGCAAGGTGATCCGCCGGGAAGAATATTCCAGTACCACGTTAGACGATAGGGATGTTGTCGAAATTATCCAGTTTGCCGGGGGTGGCTAATGGAAATCTCTCTTGCGCAGTTTGGTCATGTTTTGTTTTACGCTCCCGCTGGTCTTCTGGTCTACCTAAGTCGCGAGTGGGTGCGCTCGTCTCTGGCGCAAAAATTAAACGGTGAAGAAAGCGGGGATATTATTCTGGAAACCGATTTATTTGCTTTAGTTTGCTGGTCGTTTTCCGGCATAGGTTGGGGTAGTTTTTGCCGCCCTGCTCGGCGTGATACACTATTGACTTTTATGGTAGCGCAGCTTTGGTTTTTAGCCCTCATCGCTATTTCTATTTTTTATAGCCGCGCCAAAGGTCTCGAAGCGGAAACTTTTATGGCCACTTTTTTTTCCGCGGTAATCTTTATCAGTTGGACGGGGTTTTGGTTAAATTGGATTCCATTACCACCTTTTGATGCCGCCGGATTTTACCTAAAGCCATTGTATGCCGTGAGATTTATTTCGGTGGCTATAGCCATCTGGAAAGTGGCTATAGTTATCTTCTTTACTGTCGCTGTTCGTTTGCCCGAATTTTTCCGGGGAAAATTTCTACTTTCCTGGGCAGGGTTGTCATAAATGAAAAAAGCAAGGGTTTTAAGCGGTATGCAGGCCACCGGGCGACTGCATATAGGGCATTATTTCGGCGTGCTGACCAATTACGTTAAAATGCAAAATGAATATGATTGTTACTTTATGGTCGCCAACCTGCATTCTCTGACGGTATTTTATCCAAACTATCATGAGGCACATAAATTTATTGCTCCTTTGGTGAGCGACTGGCTGGCAGCGGGGATTGATCCGCAGAAAGCGGCAGTCTTTGTGCAGAGTGACATCCCCCAGCATGCTGAATTGGCGTTGCTTCTGTCAATGTACACGCCTGTTTCCTGGCTACTGCGCAATCCTACCTATAAAGAAAAACAAGAGAATATTGATAAAGATATTGATTCGCATGGATTTCTGGGCTATCCGGTACTGCAGGCTGCTGACATACTGTTATATGAGGCGGAATTTGTTCCTATTGGCGAAGACCAGTTGCCTCACCTGGAGCTAAGTCGGGAAATTGCCCGTAGGTTCAATCATTACAACGGCAAAGACGCGGGAGTGCTTACCATCCCCAAGCCGTTACTGTCTGAATTTCCGAAGGTGCTCGGCACTGATGGTCGCAAGATGAGCAAAAGCTATGGCAATACCATAGAGCTATCTGACAGTGAAGAAGCGATCGATAAAAAATTGCAGCTTATGAAAACCGATACGGGAAGGGTAAGGCGCAACGATCCGGGAAATCCACAAAATTGCCCGGTATTTTCTTTTTATGATTATTTTGCTCCTGAAAAAAAAGCCGGCGTGGATGCCGATTGCCGATCGGCTGCTATTGGTTGTCGCGATTGTAA
>CALHRC010000032.1 GCA_938038265.1 uncultured bacterium | reverse complement strand
CATGAGTTCTTTCTGGTCGGCCCGCGGTTTGAATACCGGGCAGCCAATTCCGAGCTGCTCTATGGCATAAAGCCCCGTGAGGTATTTGGTTTCTGAAGCCCCATCGCCGAATAGCGGCAATAGGCCCAGCCGCTGGCACCCGGCGCCAGTCTCAAGCGCGTAATCCCATTCCGTTATGGAGCCGCCCATGTTGGTTATGCTGCCGGTAATTGGTGCGGAAAGCACAGGGCCCGAAAAGTTATGACCGAACAGGTTTACCGAAATGTCGGGTTCAATTGCTTCTCTGGGTTCGGCAGTCAGATAGCGGGGGATAATCTTATATTCAGCGAGAGCGTACAGATTGTCACGGAAAGAGCGGCCATCGCCACGCCCACCCATGCCCGGTACGCCTGAAGCGCAGTGTTCGCCGTCACAGACTTTGCAGACCCAACAGAAATTATTATTGAAGTTACGCCTCGCAGCGCGATCAAGAATTTTTCTGTCAACCGAAACCGGACCCGTCTGCCAGTGGCATTGGGAGAGCCATTGGTAGAAAACTGCTTCGGCCTTTTCTCGGCTGTTTTCGGTGATCAGCACATTGGCTAGTTTGCCGATATTGTTTTTCAGATCACCAAGGATATCCCCTACCTGAAAGTGCTGGAATAAGAGAGCCTTTTCTGCGATAGAGTTGGGGTCGGGCAGGGTAATTTGCTGCAATTCCCCGGCTTCAGCTATGACAGCTCGTTCAACGCAGATTTGGGGATAGACCTCATGGCGGCTAGCGGCAATGAACGAAGGCAGCCTGCCCTCAAGCAATTCAATAAAGCCAGCTAGCAGATCATTACCTGACGCAAAGGGGTAGGTGTGGGTGCTCATATATCCCCCCGACAGACGGGAAGCGATCTCACCAATTACCAGCTCTCCCGCAGGGGTGAGGCGCAGGTCGCCCTTCAAAGCGCCATGGTAGGGTTGTTCTGTCTGTGAGCTTAAAGCATCGGCCACGTTTTGTAGTAGTTGGCGCACTGCCTTTGCTATACTGTCATGCTGTGCTGATGGCATGGTATGTCCAGTCTCTATAAAATAGTGGCCATCTTTAATTTCAATGATGCGGTCAGCCAGGCCGGTAATATATACCTTACCTTCAAAGACCAGGGCATCTACTGAAAGTTCCAGAGCTGGCACATAATGTTCCAGAATGATTTCACCATGTTTGTCATAACGGGCGGCAAATTCAAACGCATAGCTTAAGCGCTCAGCTTCGCTGAGGTACATGACGCCGCGGGCGCCCATGTTACGGGCGGGTTTTATCACATAGCCAAACTCGCAGGGATTTTTCTGGGTCCAGTGTAGCGCGGCGGCCATATCGGTCGTGTAGGTATAGGCAGGCTGGGGCAGACGGTGGCGGAGAAAAAAATCCCGCATAATACCTTTATGCGTGGTAACTGCCGCATGTTCAGGACGAGGGCCTGGCAGGGAAAAGCTCTGGTTTACGGCGGCAACCGACGGCGAATAATCGGTGCCGACTGTGGCACACAGGCGTAGGTCAGTGCGGTAAGGCTCTAATGCGGCAAGCAGCCCGGGAATATCTGAGAAATCAATAGGGAGAAAAACATCCGCCTCGCGGGCACAGGCAGCATGCTCGTTGCCATCGGTTGCCAATACCTGATAGCCAGCAGCTTTGGCTGCGCGGATTAAATAGCCTTGAAAAAGTCCAGCGCCCAAAACCACAAAAACGCCTTTGGTGGGGGGATGGCTCATTATGTCACATCTACTTTTAAGAGAGGTGGCAATGTCAAGCAAGATATGGTTGACGCTGCCAGCAACGGCAAACAGGTTAACCATCGATGACAGATCATATTCTGATCGAATTTAACAATGTCAGTTTTCATGATCCAAACAGTGGCTATTCTCTTAAAAATGTGAGTTTTTCTCTGCGGCAGGGCGAGAATTTAATCTTGCTTGGCCCCGAGGGCAGTGGTAAGGAGCTGATCGTCTCTTTAGTAACCGCAAAATTATTTGCCCAGCAGGGAGCGGTGTTGTTTCATGGCCGTAATATCGCCCAGTTTAGCGAAGAAGAAATTGAAACAATGCGCTCCCGTATAGGTTATGTGTCTTATACCTTTGGTCTGATCAACAATATGAATGTGTTTGATAATATTGCACTGCCACTGCGTTATCACACCTCGCTGCAAGAAAAGCAGATTAAACAAAAAATTGAACCCTATCTTGAAAAGTATGAGCTCAGCCGAAAATATAACCTGAGACCCCAGATGCTCAACGAAAGCGAAAAACTGCGTGCGGCTTTCATTCGGGCGTTAGTTGCCGAACCTGAAATACTGCTGGTGGATCATGTGCTCGACGCGCAATGTCCCTTAGCCACCGCGCGTTTCATAGATATTGCCACAGAAGATATTTTCAATCGCAATGTGTCGTTTATTCTTACTGCTTACCGTCCTCAGTTTTTCTTTAGCAAAGATAATCGCTATCTGGTATTTTACCGCGGCAGGATGGTTTTTTCAGGTACAGGTGCTGAGCTTATGGCGACAAATAATCCCTATGTGCAGCAATACCTGCAAACTCCGCTGATGGGACCGATGCGTTCTTTTTATTCCAGAGAGGTTGCTGATGAAGTTTGAAAAGAATGATTTTTTTACGGGCCTGTTTGTGCTGGTGGGTTCAATATTAGGTATGACAGCCGTTCTGGTTCTGGTTGCCTTTAATGTTCTCTCTGACCGTACCGAATATGTGCTCCGCATGGATAAGATAGCTGGCGTGAAAAAAGGCACGCCCATCCGCATCAAAAACTTTACGGTTGGCGAAGTAGATGAGGTTTTCCCTATCTATGGCTCTGACCTGTATTTCAAGGCGCGGATTTATATTGACCGCTCTCTTGTGCTCTATCGAGGAACTAAGGCAAATATTACGAACCAAAATGTGATTGGCGATCCAGTCATTGATCTGCTGCCGGCTTTTTCGGGCAAATACCCTTTGAAAGAAGGCGATACGTTATTTGCTTCCAATATTGTCAATCTCGACGAAATGGTTAGCCAGATCTCAGCTATGATCCAGAATATCGGCAGCATGATAGAGAGTTTGAGTGGCATTGCAGGCGACAGCAAAGGGGATATCCGCATGCTGTTGTCTAACCTAAACCGATCTATTATAAAGGTAAACAGTGTGCTTGACGCTTCCCAGGGTGAGCTGATTGCCATCATGCAGAATGTGCGCAGCACTTCGGCTACCCTTGACAAATTTACCAAAGAATTAGCCGCAGATCCCTGGAAAGTGCTTGAGAAAAAAAACAGTAGATCGTCGTCCTCAGGCAGCCGTCCGGCGCTACCCTAAGCGCTTTATATCATTTTAGATATCCGCCAAAGGCCCAGCCAGAAAGCTGCTCTGGTGTAAAAATATAAAGCCAGTTAGCCCGGCGCCCCCCTGCGACTATTTCAGGCCCGCGCAGGCGGCGTAAGACTTTGAGATCAGCCGGCAGCCGGGCTAAAGTTTTGCTTTCAAGAGAAGGCTGCTGCCTGAGCTGCAGGTTGTTTCCGGTAACTGTCATAACCCGCTGTGGAAACAAAGTTGATACCAGCTCAAAAAAACGATGGGCTTCTTGCTCGCCCATAGGTAGCCAAGTGCGTTCTGAATCGAGGTGTTTTTCAAGCAGGGAGAAAAAATCCGTGCCTGCTTTTTCAAGAGAGAAAGTTGCGGCATAGCTGACTAATAACGCAGGAAAATCAGGCAGATCAGAAATGAGCTCAAAACGCTTGAAATAACTTTCTTTAAGGTATATCCCACTCTGGTCTGCCCGGCGCAGTTGGGCCTCGTAATCAGAAGTATCTGCCGATAGCAGCCCTTCGGCAGCTACTGTCGCCAACATCAGATACCTCAGGTAGTTGGTAGTGCCCCTTTCTAACTCCTGTTTGCAGAGTTCGAGAGCTTCGCTGAATTCCTGTCTGGCGAGGTGTTCTTCAATCTGGGCTAAAGGTGGTTTCTGTAATTTCTGAAAGATCAGATAGACTGCTGTGAGAAAAAAAAGTACCGGGAGAAGAAACAACAAGACCTGCCGCAGCCGTTGGAAGGTGGATTTTCTGCTCTGCTCTATGGCAACAGGCCAGCGGAAAAATGAGTCAGCCATTGTTTTATTATCGAACTTCGGCTATGCGTTATTTAGTTGAAGTATGTTTCGTCGCTTTTATGATGCGGGCGGGTTCTGGGGTAATGTTCGGTTCCTGTTTTTCGGTGTCAGACGGGTTTTCCAGCAAGTTGGATTTCATGTTTTCACTGAGCTTTTCAATCTTGCGCAGGATTTCTTCCACATGCCGGTGCTTGTCAATCGGCTCTAAGGCAGCAAGGATATTACTCTGTATCCCCTGCAGTGAATTCAACAGGGCCCCCCATATTTTATCGGTTTCTTTTTGGCCCCGGCTGGCCAGGTCAGAGAGCCAGTTTTGGGGCTGTTCGCTGTTATTTTCGGTTGCCGTCGGCTCTTGGAGCAGGAGCAGCTTAAGCAGCGACTCCCTCTCGGAAGCTGACATACCGGCAATACCAATGCCGGCAAACATCAACTTACGCACCAGCTGAAAAAAACCAGAATTACTTTCACGGATTAACGCTTTTAGCAGAAAATTCAGCAAGGGTTGGTTGCCGGCACCTTTAGGCTCATGTAATTTTAGAAAGGTCTGTCCCAGTACTTTAGAGGTGATATCCTCGCCGGATATATTATCAATCACCCGGATATCTTCACCGGAACGGATAAAGTTGGCTACCTCATCAAGTGTGATGGTCCTTGAGGTCTCAGAATCATAGAGACGTCGGTTGGCATAGCGCTTAATAACTTTCATATTTAGTGCGACGCATAATCTGGGAATCGGTAAGGGGGTGTCAAGAGTTATTT
The DNA here is from genome assembly GCA_938038265.1 of uncultured bacterium. Lineage (GTDB taxonomy): Bacteria > Spirochaetota > Leptospiria > Turneriellales > Turneriellaceae > CALHRC01. The sequence continues at coordinate 279 of CALHRC010000032.1, read as the reverse complement.
GGATATCTATATCCCGTAACCCAGCTAACGAATCCCTACTGCGGGGCTAACTTAAACGGTAGTAGCGCGCAGCTCACCTAATCTTTGTTCAGGAATTCCTGAACAAAAGACCAAAAAACTTATCTAGGAGCCTCGCCAGTACGTACAAAATGCCTATCCAATACAAATGCTCAGATAGAAAACCATCCGACACCATCTGCCCAAAGCTATTTAATCGGGAATAAGTCACCTGCAATGTGACATAATGCAAATTTTAGTAACTAAAAAACCTTATAGCTG
>CALHRC010000031.1 GCA_938038265.1 uncultured bacterium | reverse complement strand
AAAGGAAATATTAAAGTCACCAACCATCATGTAAAAAGTCCTTATCTCGATGTCAGGGGCGCCTGCGGCGGATGTCACCCCACCAGCGAGACCGAACTGAAACAGCGGATTGACATCATCCAAGATAACCACCACCAAATGCGTAACATAGCTTTTAATGCTTTAGTAGATTTAATCAACGACATCAAAGCCAATAACACCCCCGGCAATACAGCTAAAATTGAGGCAGCCCAAAAAGCCCAGCGGGAAGCCCAATTTCTCTTTGATTTTATTGAAGCAGAAAACTCCTATGGATTTCATGCCCCGCAAGAGACCATGCGGGTCTTGGGGTTAAGCATTGATGCTGCCCGCCGGGGCCAAAAAGCACTGCGCTAGTAACACCAATAGCTACCCCACCGGGGTTTTTAGTGACTCAAAAATCTATATTATGTCCCATTTCTACTGCAAGTGGAGTAGCCTGCGGCTTTAGTTACAAAAAACAAATATAACGTTAGATAGGTATTACCCAGCTATAGTTATGGCATCCCCAGTAGATGGTGAATTCCCTATCCCGGCTCGTCTTACATAAAGCAAAGTCGGGGGTTATAGAATTCCTGAACAACGAGAGAAATTGTTTGGTGAAAAGCAAAAAAAGGTTGCCGAGGCCGTCACTACTTTATAGGGGTTTAAAGCAGGTAAAAGGGTTTAATCGTTTTGAAAATATGTCGATGAACATAAAGCATAGCAAATGAAAGTAGCAATCATGAAAAATATTTGGCGCTCGTGGATTCCCAACGGTCTCTCGTTAGGAAATCTTACTTTTGGGTTTTTTTCCATTATTGTTAGCAGCCAGTCTTTAAAGCCAAGTTCAAATGACATGAATATTTTTCTTATTGCCGGCTTGCTCATCATGTTTGCGGCTTTATTTGATGGCCTTGATGGGCCTGTTGCCCGCTGGTTAAAAGTGCAAAGCCCTTTAGGGGCCCAGCTGGACAGTTTAGCAGATTTAACTACTTTTGGTTTAGCACCCGGAGCCTTGATGTATTTTATGTACTTGCACGAGCTGCGTATTACCGTTCCCGGTTGGCTATATCCCATTCCCACGGGTCTTTTCATTGCTTCTATCTTCCCCATCTGTGCTGCCTTTCGCTTAGCGCGCTTTAATGTCTCGCATGACTCGCGTTCTTTTACTGGTCTGCCATCCCCCGTAGCTGGACTTTCCATTGCTTTTTTGCCTTTTTTTACGAAGTATAATGGTAAATTACCCCTTTCCATTACCCTTGCTCTATTTATTGTTATGGCCTTACTCATGGTGAGCAATGTGCGCTACAGCAAACCCCAAGCTAAAGTGAAAACCCACTTTACCATAGCTCGGCTGGTTATCTTTGCTTTAGTTATTATCAGCTTAATGATTTGGTTAGGATGGTATTGGGTTATTTTGGGAGTAACCATTCTATACATTTTCTCGGGATTGATTGCCTTGTTGCTTGGTCTATTACAAAAGCTACATTATCGTTTACGGGGTTAATGCGTTTTCTGGCATTACTAACGGGTTTACTAACACTGCTTGCCTGTCGCAAAAGCGACTTAATATGGGATCGCGCTATGGTGGTCGCAGAGGTTGGCGACGGCTACCTCACGGTTACCTTGCCAAACCAGCACAAAGTAAGGCTGGGTGAGCCTAATGGTCTCAAAGAGGAACTACTGCTTACCAGCTCGCAACAGCAGGATGTACCTTTAACGGCGCTTTTTATACCCCGCAACAAACAAATTCCAATCCATCACAGTGGGCTGGCCTATCTCTTTGTCGAAAGTGCTGGTGAACAAGAGTTCCGGCAAATCTGCCAGCTTAAAGTAAAACGCGCCGCGATAGTGGCTTTTCCCCGCGGGAAAATTCCTACCATACCTAATTGTCGTATTTTAGGCATTACTGGTGAACGTTACATTGATTTACTGATAGATGACCCGCCACCTCAACCGGTGATATTTTTCTTTTCAGGCAACGTTTCATTTTCAGGTTAACCCATGATATCCCCCCTGCGCAGTATTTTTATCACCTTATGTGTTTTGTACCGTTTCGCCGCAGGCGGATGGCTGGTGGCTAACGAAAACTCCGCTCCCGGCGCAGAAGAAATTCCAGCAGCAGAACAATCGCCCACAAAACAGCAAAAAACTAAAGAAGAACCATCCACCCCCAAAGCTAAAAAAGATAAAAAGAAAGCCGCCTATGTGACTGTCAGTGAAGATGGCGATAAACCAGCTGAGGTGATTGAAGAAAAAGATGTTGAGAATTACCGGTTAGCCAACCCTGGCCTCATGGAAAAATACCTGAGCAACCGAGAACGCAGCTATGCTACTGGGGAACATTTGTTCGCCAACTTATTTGTCGGCGCTTTTTCCGGTGCTTCTTTTGGCGCCCTTGGCAGCCTTGCCGTTTATGATTCTAAAGACACTGCCGCAAGTCGGGAGAAGCTAATTGCTTTTAGTGGTGGTGGTGCCATTGCTGGCGTTCTTTCCGGGGCTTTGGTTACCTGGTTTGAATACCGCCGTGATGAGCAATTTACCATTGGGCCAGTACTGATGAGCTATACCTGGTATGGTGCCATTGGCGGTGCCTTAGCAGGCATGGCAGTTGGTTTGATTCCCTATGGTTCCTCGCGCAATACCGATGACATTTTACACTATACGGGCTATGGTGCCCTTGCGGGGGTTGGTTTAGGAACAATTCTTTTTCTGTTCCACTTGCCTGAAAACCTTGATTTTGCCTTTTTACCCAGTGAGCGCGGCGGCAGACTGGCCTTGACATATCATTTCTGATAATGATAAGGGCAAAGGGGGATGGATCACCCAAGGGAGGAACTATGCAATTCCATAAAATTAGTATCATTCGTTATAGTGCCACTAACTACAGCACCCAAATCCCCCTATGGTTTGCGGCTTTGCTAAGCATGCTGTTTGTTTTGTTGCACTGCAGCAGCGCGGCTAAAAAAGACACTCACCAGACCTCAACTGAAGAATGGGTCATCGGCGAGGGGACCGCGATGATCTACCAGAACGACAAAGCATTAGCTCGCGATCGCGCCCTGCGGGATGCCAAAAAAGATGCTGTGCGCCGCAAGCTCGGTACTATGATCCAAGCGAAAACCATCACAGAAAGTGGTGTTTGGGTTAAAGGTGAGGTAACCGCCCGCAGTGAGGGTCTGGTAAGACAACATGAAATTATAAGCGAACAAACCAGCGGTGAAATGGTTACTTTGAAAATCAAAGCACAGATCACTGAAGCGGCACTGCGCGATATGGTAAACCAACTATTAGATGAGTGGGAGCGGCCGATTATTTTTACAATGGTCAGTGAGAGTTTTGAAGGCAGTCCAGAGGCGGATGTCTATGACAATACAACCATCCAGAATTTTTCGGAATATTTTCTGCAAAAAGGCTTTACCATCAATAAAACCAGCGCCGCTCAAAAATCCATCAAGCTGCCGCCTAACATGGCGCAATTGGCCGACCTGGGAGCTAAGGACGCACTCGATTTTGACCTGATGCTCTATGGCAGCACGGTCTGTAAAAATGCAGGTCCGGTAATGGCTGGTAGTAAATTGCTTTCTGCCCAAGTTGATGTAAAACTTTCTCTCTATGATGTAAATACCCGCGCCATAGTGGCCACTGTTGCACAACATGCAGCTTACCCCCATATTAACTTTACTACCGGCTGCATTGAAGGGATCAAAAAAGCAGGCGCTACTTATAACCAGCAACTATTTGACCAGATGCTCTCTAAGTGGAGTCGGGAGTATTCTTCGGGACGTAACATTATTTTAGAAATTAGCGGCAGTATAACTTACCGGCAGTTCTATGAGTTACAAATTGAAATGAAAGAACTCTTACGTGGGGTTGTCGATGTCATTGAAAAGGGTTACGGCAACAAGAGCACGCTGGTTATTGTCTTTCAGGGAAAAACAGCCGATCTGCTTCAGGAACTCATGAATAAGAAATTCTCTACGGTAAACCTAACGGTCTCATCGCGCCAAGGAAATAAAATCTTGCTTCAGGTTCGCTAATGCGCGCTTACCTTAAATCCATCCTACTCTTAGCTTTTGCTTTGCCGCTTAGTGCCGCAGAAAAAACTAAAGTGGGCTATATTGATTTAGAATATGTCTTGCAAAATTCTGCCTTAAAAAAAACTATTTATAAAGATTATACCGCACAGAAAGATAAAATTAACGCCGTGCGTTTAGCCGCAGAAAAAAATTTGCAAGAGCTTAGACGCAAACAACGCGCCCAAGAAATTCTGTTAGGTTATGAAGAATTTACCAAAAACCAGCAAGAATTTGATGCCAAAATTACTGAAGCAGAAAAACAAGTTGCTGAAGCGCGGGAAGAGCTTAAAAAATGGGAACAAGAAAATATGGGCAGCTTGTTTGATGAAATTATGCTTGTGTTAGAAATTTTAGCAAAAGAAGAAAATTTAAGTATTATTTTAAGCAAAAAAAATGCCATAATTTATGGTGAAACTTCATTGGATATCACCCAACGAGCTATCGATTTAATTAACGAAGCTGACGAACGAGCAACACCTGCTGCCAAATAAAAATATGAAAGGTTACTTAGCAATTGATTACGGCAGCAAAAGAACAGGGCTTGCCTTTAGTGATGAAAGCGGCATTGCCATTACTAACTTAAAAACTTTAGCTACCCAAGCGCCAGATTTTATAGAGAATTTATTTTCAGTAATTCGGGAACGTAATCCCGGTACTATCATTCTTGGGCAGCCTCAACAGAACGATGGTCAACACTCCGTTTTACAACAACAACTCGATAGACTGCGAGAAGTATTGTTACAAGAATTTTCAAACATTAACATACTGTTTTTTGACGAACGCTACACCAGCAAAATTGCCGAACGTATTTGGACAGAAAAACAAGGGGGGCGTACTTCAAGCCAGAAAAAACAGCAGAAAAAGAAAGAAGAGCTTGATTCTTTAGCAGCGCATATTCTGCTGCGCTCTTACCTCGATACCTTATACTGACTTTTCAGCATCACTCTCGTCTGAGACCGGTGGCGCACTGTTGCCAGCGATCAAACGCTCAATTCTCGCGCCCTCGCTGAAAGATGTATCAAGTACAAATTCTATATCTGGAATGGTTCGGATAGCCAAAGCCCTGCCGATCTTTCCTTTGACAAATCCCTTAGCACGATTTAAGGCTTTCATAGTTTTTCTGACACTATTGGGAGTGCCATCGCCAACCCGTGCCCCAACAAGTTCTCCATCTAAAATAGAGACAAAAATCTTCGCATGCGACAGATCTGAGGACATCTGGCAGCGGGTAAAGGTCGCATAACCAATATCATCATTTTTTAATTCCCGAAAATAGAGTTCTGCCATCAAACGCAGAACCTGCTTTTCAAGTCGCTGCTTTTTTACCTCATTCATGTCCGATCAATATCTTCAAACTTTCTGGCTGTCTCTTTCTTAATGAAAGCCTCAATAATATCTTTTTCTTTGATATCATTATAGTTCTCAATGCTAAGGCCGCACTCGTAACCTTCTTTGACCTCAGAAACGTCATCTTGGAATCGCTTGAGGCTCTTTAGATGGCCACTGTAGATAACGACACCGTCACGTATTACCCGAACCTCACTGTTACGTTTGATAAACCCAGAGACCACCATACAACCGGCAACAGTACCGACATTTGAAATCTTAAATATCTGGCGCACCTCAGCTTCACCGGTAATCTCTTCACTGACTTCCGGCGACAGCATACCGCCAATTGCCGCTTTGACATCATCTATCGCCTGATAAATAATATTATAGTAACGGATCTCTACGCCCTCTTTTGAGGCGATTTCTCTAACGCGGGCATTAGCACGCGTATTAAACCCGATAATCATCGCGCCAGCGGCAGAAGCTAACATTACGTCAGATTCGACTATCTCTCCGGTTGAACCGAGGATCACGCGCACGCGAATTTCTTCACTTGACAGTTTCTCAAGCGATACCTGCAGAGCTTCAACAGAGCCGCGTACATCCGCCTTGATGATAATCTTAAGTTCTTTAACCTTACCTTCTTCAATGAACTGATCGAGGTTATCAAGACTGGCCTTTTTAATTTTCTGCGCTTGCTGCTGGCGGTGGAGTTCTTGGCGTTTCTCGACAATTTCTTTCGCTTCACGATCTGATTTCATAGAATGAAATGTATCGCCAGCATTAGGTACCCCGGTAAGGCCAAGAATTTCCACTGGTGTCGATGGCGGAGCGGACTTAAGAGCTTGGCCGCGATCGTTGAGCATGGCGCGCACTTTGCCCCCTTCTAAACCACAGACAAAAGGATCACCAACTTTAAGCGTACCACTACGTACCAGAATGGTTGCCACCGGCCCACGACCCTGGTCCAGCTTAGCCTCAATCACGGTACCCCTGCACAGGCGTAGTGGATCGGCTTTCAGCTCCATGATCTCAGCTTGAGCGAGAATCGCATCTTCAAGTTTATCAAGGTTCAGTTTCTGTAAGGCAGAGACTTCAACATATACTGTGTTGCCGCCCCACTCTTCAGGCAATAGATCATATTTAGATAATTCCTGTTTGACGCGCTCTACATTAGCTGTCGGCTTATCAATTTTATTGATCGCCACAATGATAGGCACTTTGGCATCTTTTGCATGTTGGATGGCTTCTAATGTCTGCGGCATCACACCATCGTCCGCAGCAACCACCAATACCACAATGTCGGTAACTTGAGCTCCCCGGGCGCGCATTGCAGTAAAGGCTTCGTGTCCCGGAGTATCGAGAAACGTTATCTTACCTTTAGGGCGAGAAACCTGGTAAGCACCAATATGCTGTGTAATTCCCCCAGCCTCAGAGGCGACAATATCTGTTTCTCGCAGGGCATCAAGTAATTTCGTTTTTCCGTGATCCACATGCCCCATAATAGTTACGACCGGCGCCCTTGGCTGTAAATTAGCAGGATTTTCCGGTTCTTCAGTAATTACCGTCTCATCATAAAGAGAAACCACTTCAGCGGTTGAACCATATTCTGCCGCCAGCAACGTTGCGGTCTCAGCATCGATCGATTGCGTTATCGTTGCCATCACTCCCATCTTCATCAATTTCGCAATGACATCGGGCGTACGTACATTTAACTTACGGGCCAACTCACCAACTTGAATAAATTCAGTGATTTTAATCCTAGCCGGAATAGAAGACGTGGAAGGCGGCTGCAAAGAGCTATCGGAGGATTTTTTCTTTGTTTTCTCTTTTTCGAAAAAATATTTTTCGTGTTCTTTCTGGCGGATAACATCTTCGCGAAAACTTGATTTTACCTTACCTTTCTTTTCAGTACGGGCTGGAGCTGTGGCAGGCTTTGGCACGGGGGGCGGATCGACAACAAAAACTGTCCGGGGAGGAGATTTTTTAACTGAGCCGATTGGTTCCTGAGGCACCTGGCGGACAGATTCCGAACGCACCTGAACATTTTCAACAGACTCAACAGTGGTATCCGGGGTAACCGGAGCAGCCTGCTTTTCGTTTTTGAGGATCTCTTTTTTATCGAGCTCCTGCTGGCTTTGCTGCGCAGAAATTTTATCGGCAATGGTACCCGTTTTCGCCGCTGTTTTGAGCTTTATTTTTGGTTTCGCTTTCGGTTTATCTGACATATTTTTTCCGGACAGGCCTGTTTATTTTTCTTCGGCTGTTGTGTCAACCTCTTGCGCCTCATTAACATCCTCTTCTTCTGCGACTTCTTCAAATTCTACATTCTCGGCAATAATGCTCATAATTTGCTTAGCGGTCGCACGACCAATACCCTCAAGACCAATCAGCCCTTCTTCATCGAGCGATACCAAATCTTCTATGAAACGAACCCCACTATCGCGCAAAATACGAATCACCCGCGGAGTGAGACCAGGCAGCTCTTCAAGAGGAGTGCCTTCTTCCTCTTCGGCTTCAACCGCAGCGGGCGTTGCGAACAGTTCATCGAGGCGCTTGCGAGCTTCAGGCGATGACATCTCTTCTCTGAACTGAGACTGGGACTTGACGTCGATACGGTAGCCGGTCACCTGAGACGCCAGCTTAACATTAGTTCCTTCTTTACCGATAGCAATAGCCTGGTCATGGTCGGCCACTAACACCAGAGCTTCCTTGGCGACCGGATCAACCTTGACTTCAACCGGAGTGGCGGGAGTCATTGCATTGGCAATAAATTCCGCTGGATCAGTTGAATACTCGACGATATCAATGCGCTCATTACCTAACTCCCGCACAATTGCTTGAATTCTGACTCCCTTGACGCCGACGCAAGCACCAACCGGATCCACATCGCTGCGGTTTGAGGCAACCACTACTTTGGTGCGTATGCCGGGAGCGCGCCCAATAGCTTTGATCTCCACAATATTATCATAGATTTCAGGCACTTCCATTTCAAAAAGTTTCTGCACAAACTTGCGGTCAGCGCGACTGACAATCACCTTAAGACCGCCCGGCTGTGTATCACTCTCGATATTCAGCAGCAAGACTTTGATCTTATCTTCTACCCGGTATTTCTCGCCGGGAATCTGGTGGCGGATCGGCATGATCGCTTCAACTTTGCCAAGATCCACATAAATGGTGTCATTCTTCTTACGCAGGATGTAACCATTCATCAATTCGCCGATCTTCGTGCTATATTCCTGGCGGATCTTATTTTGTTCAAGCGCTTTCAGTCTTTGGCTCACAACCTGCATGGCGGTCTGCGCCGAAATACGGCCATAGTCCATAGGGCGTTCGATTATATCAAGCTCGTCGCCTAACTTCACATTGGGATTTATTTTTCGAGCTTCATCAATATGAATCTGCATTCCGGGCAGCACTACATTATCAACCACCATCCGCCGGGCAATCACATAGACATTTTCCTTCTCTTTGTCAAAAATGACCCGGGCGTTTTCGGTGGTCTTATATTTTTTTCTGTAAGCTGCGATCAATCCCGCTTCAATGATAGACATCACCTCTGCTCGATCAAACCCCTTATCAGACACCAACTTGTGTATTTCATCATAAAACTGCCTTGTAGTATCAGGCACTCCTGGTGATTTGGCAGATTTTCCGCTTTTTGCTGTTTTCGCCATTGTTTCCTCTTTGAAAAAAATAGTTAAATATCAACATAGAGATTGACATGCAAAATGTCCGCCTCTGAAATTTCAACTACCGGCAGATTGTGCTCTTTTTTCGCCAACTTCCCCGGGCGCGCCGGCTTAATCGTACCCTGGCGCAGGTTAAACTTTGCCTGTGCCAGCTGCCAACGCGTCACACCCTGTTCGCTGCCAAGATAGTTAAACACTCGCGATACCTTTTTCTGTTTTTCATCCCGGTACATCACCTTCATGGGTAAAGCTTTGAAACGCTCATATTCACTGACATTAGCCAATCGTCGTTCAGCACCGGGCGAAGATACCTCGATAGAATAATCATCTGGCAAACCGGCAGGCGGTCGCGCTTCCAGCAGATCGGCAAAGCGTCTGCTAAACTCCCCACATTCTTCTACCGTAGGTGATCCATAGCGGTCTGAAAGCTTATCGAGACTAACGTGAATGCGAACCCCGCCCGCGCTGTATGACACGCTGAAGTTTGCGAGGGCAAACCCCTCGGCCAGACACTGCAGGGCCAGAACTTTCGCCCCCGCTTCCCAGGTTGTTGTCTCAGACTCATTCATTGCTATGGGTAAAAAAAAGAGCGGCCCGCGCCACTCTACCTTATATGACAGAAAAACGAAAACAGATAGACTGTCAACCCTAATTTCACTTGCTTGCCTATCTTTAAATTTATCTCAAGCCCTCATGCCTGCCGCCAAACCACGCAAAAAATCCGCCCATCCCACAAGCAGCCCCCGAAAATCAAAAACTCCAGTTACCAAGACCGGCAAACCGGCAAAAAACCCACCAGTAAAAGCCTCTACTAAAGTCGTCACCAGCGCAAAAAAAACCGATAAGGCCAAATCCACAGGCAAGCAGCTTAATCCCCCCTACAACAAAAGCAGCGAAAGAGACAAAAAATCTACCTCTGGCAAACGCGCCAATAACAAAAAAAAATCCCCCGGCAAAATCAATAGCAAACGGCAAAATAAAACAACTGCGGCTGCGCTATCGGGCTTTCGGGAACATAATGTCAGAAGTAACGGCATCCGCCTGCATACCGGTGAGTGGTGGGGGGATGGACCTGTCGTTATCTGCATCCACGGGATGACAGCTAACTTCAAAAGTTTCAGCCTGCTGGCAGAAAAACTGCAGGGCGAAGGCTGCCATGTGCTGGCCTATGACCTGCGTGGTCGGGGGCGCTCCGATAAACCAACGGGCCCGTTAAATATCGAGGTTCATGCCGACGACCTGCTGGGACTGCTCAATGCCCTCGGAGTGCAGCAAGCGACACTTATTGGCCATTCCCTGGGCGCATTTATTGCCTTAAAATTTGCCGCAAAATACCCCGACCGCGTCACCGGCCTGGTGCTGTTAGACGGCGGCGCTCGCTTGAGTCTGCCGCGCCGTCTAAAGTCGCTTGCTCTGGTACGCCAGAGTGCCCGCCGCCTGAAACAGCGTTACGCTAACCCGCAGGCTTATCTGGCCCACGTCTATGCTTCACCCCTGCTGCGGCGCCGCAACAGCCGCTGCGATGAATTTCTGCTCTATGAACTTGAAATGAAAGACGACGGCCGCTGGGGAACAGCCACGCCACCGGAAACCATCGAAGCTGAACTCAACAGTATGGGTGCCTCACTTTCATACGGTAAAATACTGTTTCGTTTACTAACATCCCCCCTATCTTTTGTTACTCAAGCATTGAAAAATCGTCCTTATGAACCAGGTACCATAAAAGCACCCGCGCTGGTTATTCGGGCTGGTCACTACAATATCAAACCCCAGGACGATTTTTTGCCACAGAAGGCCGCCGAGAAACTCGCCCGCGATCTCAAGGGAGCACCCGTGGTAACCCTGAACGACAGCAACCACTTTGAAATGCTGTTTCTCGAAGACCCCCAAAGAGACAAAATCATCTCAGACTTCATAAGAAAAATAAACAATTGACGCCCCGTATTTCGGGGGGATGGTAGGCAGCAGGGGACAGACTATGGCACACC
>CALHRC010000030.1 GCA_938038265.1 uncultured bacterium | reverse complement strand
GTTCATCGGGTACGGGGCCAATTTTTTTTAAAATTCTGTTCAGGAATTCCTGAACAAAGTGTGGAATTCCAGCTCTGCTTAGGTGCTGCTGCAGCTGGGAAAACCATCCCCAATGGGATATAAGGCAATTGTTTAGTAACGAACAAGCCATTGTGGCGGGGGGGATGGCTCCTTTGTTCAGGAATTCCTGAACAAAGCTCTCATTATGGTTAGGGGTTAGGGAAATCCGCTAAAGCTGCTTCTTTATCGGCACTATTAAAAAATTCATCGGAAAATTGATCTAACGTATAAAATTGGGTTTCGTAATCTCGCTTCGGGCCCGCAATACTCGATCGATCTGGGTCACGAGTGGTATCGGCTAAAGAGGGATTTATGGCCACTTGCTCTAATTGGCTTAAAGAAAAGTTGATATTGTTGCGATATCCCCGCAGGTGCTTTAAGACAAAGACCCCTTCGCGGTTTTTTTCATGAAAGATACGGCCGAAAAACTGCAATGGTACCCGCTGCACGCCGCGGGGCAATTCGCCATTAAAATAAACCCAGTGCATGGGCTCTTCGGAATATTTATGAAACAAATTGGCCTCAATAATATAATGACCTGCCTGCCTTACATTTACTTCCACCTCGATATATAGCGAACCGTCTTTGAGGTATTCATTAAAGCGATCGGTAAATTCAGCCGGATAAAAGGGAGTACTAAAAAAAACCTGATTTTCAATATATTTTTTGCCGGCCACGGTAAACGTAACCTGCATTGTCAGCTCCCCCCAGTAAAGCCGGCTGTTTTGTTCTGGCTGCCAAGCAATGGTTGTTACTAAATCAGGTGCCTCATCGGGAGCTTCCCCGCGATCATTAAAGCGAGCGGCATTGAGTGGCCTATTGCCTGTTTTAAAATCCGATAAGACAATGGCACTTTGCACAACAGCGGGTACCCGCTGGCCGGTACTGCGCTCTAACACTTCTAAGTATAAAATAAAAGTTTCATTGCCTGCAATGCTATGTTTCGGGCCCCAGAAATGGATGTCATGTTCTGCAGGTTCTAAATCGGAAGGACGTAATAGCCCTTTGCGGAGTTTTTCTTTGTCGGCGGGGCTTACTAATGGCAATCGTTCATTTTGCAGGGATATGGGATCCATCAAATCGAGCATTTTGCGCTCTAAGGGGCGGGAATTGGGGGGATACATGTAGTACATTTCTATATGGGCGCGCATGGCTTCGGGGGTTGGCTCTGCTATCCGGGCAATCTGCTGCATGAGATCAGAGATACTACCCGCTGGCAGACGGCTTTCCCAGGGTAAGCGCCCGCGTCGGCCGGCAGCTAATTGCTGCTCTAACTCCCGCGAACGCCGCTGTATTTCCGCCTCATCTTCGGCCTCATAGACAACCCAAAAGACCAACACAACAGCCAGCAGAAAGATAGCTAAGGCCAAGAGATTCCTGCGCGGCATAGTTCTTAAATACGAAAAGAATTGTTGCTGTCAAGACAATTGCAAGATTGGTAAAGGGCAAAAGCCAGCAAACCATCGGAGTACCGCTGCCATTTAAGTTAGCTTTGCAATGTAGGGGATGGTTGGGTTATTTGAAAGAGCAAGTGCTCAGACAACTGGAAATCTCTTCTGTGGCTAATGGTTAAAGCTTAAAGCCGGCCATGATAATTGGCTTTGCGTTTTTTAAGGCTATGGCTGTTTTTTTTGCGGCTTGCTTAAGCGAGTATTGGTATGTTTGTTTTTGGATTTAGTAAATTTCTTATAGTCTTGGATAGATCCTTGCCAGTCAATACAATTTTTCTCAGGGTAAGAGATCTTTAAAGAACAACGCTTATTCATACAACAACTAGATGTCCTGTACTGGTCTAAGTTAAGGTAAAGGCACTCAATAGACATACAAATAATATAAACCTCATCATTGCATTCCGAATAAAATTCGACTTCTTTGGGTGCATTGGGCGATGGTTCACAGCCACAGTGGTAATCGCAGCCATCGAAGGCCATGTCATCAAAGTCACTTAAACCTAATTCATAGGACCTAGTAGCAACTAAAGACAACAGCAAAAGAAAAAGATTTACTATAAATATTATGGCAATAGTCTTAAGTTTCATGTATTATTTATTAGACGTTGCAACTGCTCAAATAGTTTGTAAAAAAATCTAAATAGACTACCTGCTATAAGGTAGCGATAGCATTTTAGCGTTTAGAGTTTTTGGCAATAATGTGGGTTTAATGAACAAGCTATGGTTATGCGACATAATATATCTTATGAAAAGTTATTTATGGGGGATGGTGGTACTTTAGTAAGGGTGGCATCCCCCATAATTTTATACGCTGTATAAAAAAGCTATACGCCGTATAACTATCTCAGATTTATACAGTGTATATTATACGCTGTATAAATAGCTTTTTATACGGTGTATAATTATGAAAAGATTGGTCGTAGGTCGGCAAAGAGTTGTAATACCGCTGTTTTATAGTTTGTGGGCAAACTAATACTCAGCAGCTCTTGCCGGGCATCATCGGGCAAGTATCCTAAGTCTTCTATGCTCTCGCTATCCCAGACGCCAATACAGGAGGGGCAACCGTTGCTACAGCGGCATTCCCTGACTACTTGCTCGGCTTTTTCCAGCCAGGCGTTGAGGCTCTGCAGCAGTTTATAGGACAGGCCAACGCCGCCGGGATAGTGGTCATAGGCGACCACGGCAAAATCACTAAATTGGGGGTCACGGTAGAGGCCCATTATGGTAATATCTGACTGGTCACATAGGGCAATTAAGGGCGCGATCTGGTGCAACAGGTAGGCAAAACGGATCATGAGTCCCCCTTTATTGGCAATGGTTAAGGCTGGGGATATCGTTTCGCTAAATTCTAACCAGGCGCCTTGGGTATGCATTTCAATTTCGGGGGTATGGATTTGCCCCCAGCCCAGATTTTCATTAGTTGAGATTTTGATTTTCTTATAGAGGTGGGCTTTGGCGATAACAGTAAGCTCCCCCCAGGTGCGTTTATATCCCCCCCCTACTTCTTCTTTATCTTTATGGAGGATGGCGATATGTATTTTTTGGTGGGCATCGGTATAGTAGTCATCTTTGACTTCCACGACCTCGGCGCGGCGCTTATCCCACATAAGGCGCTCGACAAAATAATGACGGGCGCGGTGCAGGTAGATAGCTTCTTCGTGTATGAGAAGAGGTGCTGAAAAGTAATCTACTTCACCAATGACTTTTTCGTTGCCTTTATCGGTGACATCGACAATCACGAAGTTATCTTGGGCGGCGCTGCGCAGGGAGATATTGGCCGCGGGGTAGATATCTTTCATCCAGAAATAGCGGCCCTGTTTTTTCAATAGTACTTGTTCATCGCACAGATAGTCGAGAAAATCGTCCACCTGGTATGCGCCAAAACGGTCGCCCTCATAAAACGGCAGTTCATAGGCAGCGCATTTGATATGATCACTGTAGATCATGAGGTTTTCCGGGTTGATAATTGCTGCCTCCCCCCCTGATTGAATGAGGGTATCTGCATGGCGTACGAGGTACTGGTCTAAGGCCGAGGGGGTGGCAATCATGACGGCCATGGCCGGATCTTTTTGTCGCCCGGCGCGGCCAAACTGTTGCAAAAGCGAGCTCATACGCCCCGGATAGCCCACCGAAACCACTGCCTGTAGCATGCCGATGTCGATGCCCAACTCCAATGCATTGGTGGAAACCACTCCGGTCAGTTTACCGGAGCGCAGGTCTCTCTCTATCCGGCGCCGTTCGAGGGGCAGGTAACCGCCACGGTAACCCTGCAGGCTGTTCTTGAGGTGGTAAGGCAGGCGGTTACGCAGCAAGGTAGTGAGTACTTCTACCCGGTTGCGCGAGCGGGCAAAGAAGATGGTGGGGATTTCATTTTTGAGTAGCTCGGCTCCAATTGTGGCAGCCGCCCGGTAGGGACTCTGCCGGTTTCCCTGGTCATCAATAACTGGCGGGTTATAGAAAATGAAATACTTGGGGCCTTCGGGCGCGCCGCTTTGCGAGACCAGCTCAAAAGGACGTTCGGCTAATTGTTCGGCTAATTCCAGCGGGTTAGCAATGGTGGCCGACGAAAAAATAAATTTAGGTTGGTTGTCATAGTGGGCTAACAGGCGATTTAAGCGCCGCAGCACATTGGCTACATGGGAGCCAAAGACTCCTAAATAGGTGTGCATTTCATCGATAACTATGGTTTCGAGGTTTTCAAAAAATTTTTTCCAGTTAGTATGGTGGGGCAAAATGCCGGAATGCAGCATATCGGGGTTAGATAGTACGAGATCCCCACCCTGTTTTATATTGCGCCGTTCTTCAGGTGGGGTATCCCCATCATAGGTGTTGATCTGCCAGCTCTGTTGTAGTTGTTCTTTCCAGCGGCGGAAAACAGCTAATTGGTCTTGTGCTAAGGCTTTGGTTGGGAACAAAAACAAGTGGCGGCTCTGCGGGCGCAGCAATTTGGCTTGTAAAATAGGCAATAAGTAAGACAAGGTTTTGCCCGAAGCGGTAGGTGTGGTGATCACAATATTCCTGCCTCTTTGGTAATAGTCCCAGGTTTCCCGCTGGTGGCTATATAATTCGAGAATACCCTGCTCTTTCAGCGCAGAGGCAATGGCTGGGTGCAGGTCTTCTGGCAACGGGGCATAGCGAGCTGGTTTGGCCTCACGGGTAAACGCAAACGAGATATTTTCTTTCAGTTCAGAATGATGGAGCAACACTTCGACAAACTGAGCAAGGTTCATTAGAGCTCCGCTTCATCATAACATAGGTGGTAGAGCGCCCGCCCCGGAATGACTTGGGGGTGTAGGTTAAAGCCTAAAATACGCCCTTCCCGTTCAACCACAATATCACACAATTTTTCACCTAAAACCGAACGGATTTCGCCAAGGATTTCGCCGGCTTTTACTCGATCTCCCGGTTGGGCCTGGGGCAAAAACAGTCCGCCCTTTTGTGCCCTGAGCCACGAGGAGCGCTTAAAATAAGTTACTCTGTCGGGTTCATCGGGAATAGTACCATTATCAATCATCTCCAGGCGTTTCAATACCCGTAAGATGCCCATGAGGCCAATCTGTCCGACATCCCCCTCAAAACGATTGGCTTGCCCTGCTTCAAACAAAATCACCGGTATATTGCGTTTGGTGGCCTCACGGCGCAGCGAACCAGCTACCCCCTGGCTATGGATAATAATGGGGGCGCTAAAGGCACGGGCAATAAACCGCACCCGTTCCGAGCGCATATTCCCGCGGATATGGGGGAAGTTCCAGCGGTTATAGCTAGCCGAATGCAGATCCAGGCCGAAATCGGCCCCTTCTAAAAAGCTGTGCCACAGCCGAGAAGCCAGTCGGCTGCCTTCAGAACCTTCGTCATCGCCGGGGAATAGACGGTTTAAATCGCGGCGGTCGGGTAGGTAGCGGCTTTGGAAAAAGAAAGCAGGTACATTTGTGATAGGCAACAGAAGCAATTCACCGCGCAATTTTTGGGGATCGAGTATTTCTGCAAGTTCGAAGATCATACGGGTGCCGTTGAGCTCATCGCCATGCACTGCGGCAAAGATGACACCCTTGGTACCCTTCTCTACCCCACGGATGTGGATGTATGGCACCTTTTGTGGAAAGCCAAAATAATCTTCGTTGACTGGCAACCAGCGGCGTACCGTCTCGCCCGGTTTAGCGCCTGAAATTTCATGAAAGGTGCCCAAGGACATTTAGGTAGGGATATTGCGTACTTGCATCCTGTAAACTATTTTTTTACTTAAAAGGTTAACAGGATTTCGCAGGTCTTTTCTGGCCTGCAGAAAAGATGGGGTTTGCCCCTGTTTGCGCCATACCTTGGGCAAAACAGGAAGTTTTCGCCCGGTTCGCTCAAGTGCTGCCGTTACCTAGGGTGCGGGGATAAAGCCGCTTTGCTTAGCAGGCGCCTATTCTAAGGCTTAGAACAACTTTTTGGTGCTAAATTAGTTACCAAAATTCAGTATTATATCTCATGGGGGATGGTTTTTAGCAGGGGAATTTCCCATCAGTTCAGGAATTATAAGAATAAACAAGTGAATTGACAATAACCAATATAACGTTATATAGGTTACTTTGCTGCATGTTAGAATATGATTTTCTTAAGTAACCAGCCTGAAGACCGGCCGGCCAAGGCAAGCTTTGAGGGCTACCGAGAAGCTTATGGCCCAAAGGCCATGCCGTGGCCGGTGCCCCATAGGGCAGCCGGGGGCGGGTGCGCCCCCCTTACCAGGAATTGCTTGAGGTTTGTATTCTACCATTAGTTGACAGAGTGTCTGTTTTTGATTTTTTTACCGGTATGGGAAAAACTTTATTTGATAAAGTCTGGGAAAGGCACCTCATCAACTTAGAGGGGCATCCGGCAGCGCCAAAACCAGATGAAAACCGTCACCTGATCTATATTGACCTGCATTTAATTCATGAAGTTACATCCCCCCAGGCATTTGATGGCCTGCGCCTGTCTGGTCGCCAAGTACGGCGGCCAGAACGAACTTTCGCTACGATGGACCACAATGTCCCAACCAAAGACCGCGATAAACCGGTTAAAGATCCAATTTCAGCACGCCAGATGGAATACCTCAAAAAAAACTGTGAGGAATTTGGTATTACCCTCTATGACCTGAACTCTTATAACCAAGGTATTGTACATGTCATTGGGCCAGAATTGGGCTTAACCCTGCCCGGCAAAACCATTGTCTGTGGCGATTCCCACACCAGTACCCATGGTGCGTTTGGTGCTCTGGCTTTTGGTATTGGCACGTCGGAAGTTGAGCATGTTTTAGCGACCCAATGTCTGGTTCAGGCGCGGCCTAAGACCATGCGGGTAAACTTTAAGGGCAAGCTCCCCAAAGGAGTCTATGCCAAAGATATGGTCTTGGCGCTCATTGGCAAAATTGGCACTGCTGGGGCTACCGGTTACGTAATTGAATATGCCGGCGAAGCCATTGAAGCGCTTTCCATGGAAGGTCGCATGACCATCTGCAATATGAGTATTGAAGCTGGCGCCCGGGCGGGGATGGTTGCTCCCGATGAAAAGACTTTTGCTTACATTAAAGATCGCCCGTATTCTCCCCGAGGTGCTGGCTGGGACAAAGCGCTGGCCTGGTGGAAAACACTCAAGAGTGATCCTGACGCAAAGTTTGACGCTGAAGTTGAGATCGACTGTAGTAGCCTCACCCCCCAGGTGACTTGGGGTACTTCTCCGGGTATGGTGGCTGGCATAGCAGAAAAGATCCCCGAGTTGGCCTCAGCTCCCGATGAAGTAACGAGAAGCAGTTGGCAAAAAGCGCTTGCATATATGGATCTTGCTGCCGGGCAGAAGATCACTGACATTAAAATCGATAAGGTCTTTATTGGTTCTTGCACGAATTCTCGCATTGAAGATCTGCGTGAAGCGGCAGCCTATGTGCGCAACCGGAAAAAAGCGCCTTCGGTTAAGACTGTTATTGTTGTACCGGGGAGCCACCGGGTAAAAGAACAAGCTGAGGCAGAAGGACTCGATAAAATATTTATTGCTGCTGGCTTTGAATGGCGCGAGCCGGGTTGTTCGATGTGCCTGGCAATGAACGACGATGTATTGGAACCGGGAGAACGCTGCGCTTCCACCTCAAACCGTAATTTTGAAGGGCGCCAGGGCAAAGGCAGCCGTACCTATTTGGTGAGTCCAGCCATGGCCACGCTTGCAGCAATTTACGGTCACTTTGTGGACGCCCGGGAAGAAGCATAAATTACCCCAAGGAGCCTCACATGAAACCATACGAACCGGTAGTCTCCCATATCGCACCCCTCGACATGGCCAATGTCGATACCGATCAGATTATCCCCAAGAATTTTCTGAAACGGATTGAAAGAACAGGTTTTGGAGCCTTTCTATTTTATGACTGGCGTTTCAAGGCGGATGGCAGTGAAAATCCTGACTTTTCACTCAATAAACCAGAGCATAAAAACGCCCGCATTCTGGTTACCCGCGATAATTTCGGCTGTGGCAGCTCCCGCGAACACGCCCCGTGGGCGCTCCTGGATTATGGTTTTCAGGTAATTATCGCGCCATCTTTTGCGGATATCTTTTACAATAACTGTTTTCAAAACGGTATTCTGCCCATTACGTTGGATAGTATGACCGTTGACAGTATTTTCTCTATGGTCAAGGAAAATCCTGCCCTACAGTTTACTGTCGATCTGGAAAACCAGCAGATAAAACCTGCCGGAAAACCTGCCATTCCTTTTGAGATTGCTCCAAACCTCAAGGAAAAGTTGCTTAAGGGGCTTGATGATATTGGCTGGACCTTACAATTTGCCGACAGAATTGAGGCTTATGAAAAGGCCCTTGAAGTCTGAATCAACGGATCAGATCTTCACGGTCTCGGTCAAAATAAATTTCTCCTGCTGCACGTAATCGTTCTGCGGCGCGCATAATGACCCGGCGCTCATATTCCACTTCACGTAAGGGGATGGCTCCAATCTGGGTCATCTCTTCGGTAATATCAGAAGCACGGTTGAGGGAAATGTTATTCAAGATATGACGGCGCAGGGTATTGCCGGCTCCTTTGAGGGCCCGAGCCCATACCCCCTGGTCAGGGACAGCCTCTACCAGACGCCGGATACCATCCCTATCCAATTCCAACAGGTCTTCAAAGACAAGCAACCTATCTTTCAGACGGGCGGCGATTTCGGGCTCCTGCTCTTCGAGGGCTTCTAGCAAGTTCTCTTCCTTACCTGGTGGCATATGCCTGAGGATCTGTACCAATATATTCTCGCCGTCGGCTTTAGTTAACATTTGCTGTTCGGTTTCCAGCTGCTCCAGTTTATGGCGTAGGTTTTCAACAACAGCGCTGAGCGCCTGGGGATGGACTTCTTTAAGGTAAGCAATTCTGCGGGCAATCTCTGCTTTGCGCTGGGGATCGAGTTGGCTTAAGACCTGTGCTGCGTATGGTGGATGTAACTGAGAGAGCACCACAGCTGCGGTCTGGTCGCTTTCACCGGCAAGTACCTGGCTGAATTGATCGACACTGTACTCTTCTAATTCATGGAACTTGCGCCCGATATCGCGCAATTCAAGGCGTTCCAGCACTTCCGCTGCTTTCTTTTCGCCCAGGGCGGCGGTTAGCAGCACCTTTGCCTGCTCCTTGCCGCCCATAGTAACCTGTTCGAGCTTTTCTATCTCGCGCTTAAGCTCTTGCATGGCTTTTTTATTTTGTACGTCGTCGCCTTTGCCCAACCTAAGGACTTCCCGCATGAGTTTCTCGACTTCTTCGGGTTCAAGATGCCTTAAAACCCGCGCCGCATTCTGGGGGCCAAGTGCCAGCAGCATACGGGCCGCTTGTTTTATTTTTTTATCAGATTTGCGAGGTTCTCTTGGCTCCTTGCTGGACATGCAGATTAGGCAAGCGCTGCTTCTTCTGTTTCATAGATATCAAACATATCCATAAGCTCAACCACTTCAAAAATCTTCCGCACTGCGCTATTTAGGTTACAGAGTTTGAGAGAGCGACCATTCGTCTTAAGCGTTCTCATGACGGCCACGAGTACCCGTAAACCGCTTGATGACATATATTCGATTTCCGAAAGGTTTATAATGATGTCCGCCGAAGGGTTTTTTTCAATGATACTGTTAATTTCTTTCTCGATCTCTCCGCTTAAATGAACGTCAAGGCGCCCCCTTAGGTAAATGACGATCTGGTTGTTTTTTTCTTTTGTCTTTAGCATATCAGACTCCTGTTACATTTTCTAATTTAGATTCAGGATGACAACACTTTGAGCATGACAGTTATGTTACGGCCATCCTGGCAGCGATAACGTATTCTGTTCATGAGGCTCTTCATGAGATACACTCCGAACCCCCCTTTGCGCAATCCTGCCAGGTTAAGCTTCATGTCGGGTGCCGGGGTGCTGTCTGGATCAAAAGATTCCCCTTCATCTTTGAGAATTACTTCAACTACATTTCTTTTCTTTTTGACAGTCAACATAATAGAATCGCTGTTTTTTTTTGCCTCATCGGCATGGCGGTAGGCATGCATTACAATATTTGTCGCCGCTTCGTCGCAGGCGAGTAGAATATCATAGAGATCATTTTCCCTGACCCCCCACTGAACCAGGTTTTTTTCCAGAAATACTTTAATGCGGGGGATTTCTTGTATATCCACTCCAAACGTTTCTCGTATCATTTGAATAGCCATTGCCCTACCCGAGAATTTTAACTACCAATAAAGTAAAATCGTCATACTGCGCCTCGGTTCCGGCAAACTCCTTTACTTCTCGATATATCCGTTTAACTATCTGGTCGGCCGTTGACAGGTGCATGCTCTCGATAAGTTTCTTAAAGCGCTCCATACCGAATTCTTCCTTTCGTTCATTGATTGCCTCAACAACACCGTCGGTATATAAAACAAGAATGTCGCCTGGTCGTAAATAGGTTTTTCCCTGGCCAAAAGGGCCGTGCAATGCGGAATCAATGACCCCCAGGGGGCGTCCTTTGCTGCGTAACACCTCAAACTCATGGCTGTCGGGGCGAAAAATCAGTTGTTCATTATGTCCAGCGGAAGCATACCATAGCTCCCCGCTCTGGCTGTTATACGCCGTATAGAACAGGGTTACGAACATACCCGACTGGCTATCTTGATAAATCAAATCATTGGCACGATAGAGAGTTTCCGCCGGTGGCCTACGTTCTTGGCTAATGGTGCGTATTATAGAACTGGTCACAGCCATAAACAGTGCTGCCGGCAGGCTTTTACCGGAGACATCCGCCACAGAAAACACAAAGTCGT
Source organism: uncultured bacterium (assembly GCA_938038265.1). GTDB lineage: Bacteria > Spirochaetota > Leptospiria > Turneriellales > Turneriellaceae > CALHRC01. Next base: position 5,619 of record CALHRC010000030.1, on the reverse strand, counting down.
GTTCGGTAAATTGGTTGAAATCATAGAAATCCCCCCCCATCATCTTAGCGGGCACGGACATGACGCCTAAGTCAACATGTGGGGAGTCTAGTTTACGGGTGGGCAAAATCGATTTTTGAATACTGGAGGTAATTTCAAGCTCTTTCTCATAGGCCCGTTTCTGGATCATCTCGTCGAGCAGGCGAAAATTCTGGATACCTTTGCTAATCTGAACGGCAATAGTCGATACCAGCCGGACATCATCGTCAGAAAAACCTTCGCCGCCAGCGCGTTCCGAGATATTTAACACGCCATATACGGTACCAGCGGCCGCAAGCGGATGGACAATGCAGGCACCAGTCAAATAGCGCTCCTCATTACGAAAAGCGGCATAGGGACTCTGTGAAAGCTCATTGGTGTAGATGATTCTGTTTTCCCGGAAGGCCAGACCAGAAAGCGATTGGTCAATGGAAACGGGTTCCTGTTCGAGGGTTGTGATTTCAAGACCAACTTGGGAGACTATTTTCAGATTACCCGCCTCGGCGTCATGTAAGAGGATGGAGACTCGTTCTGCCTGCAATTCGTCGGATACAATACGCACGATTGAATCAAAGAGATCTTTTTCTTTTAGGGTAGAAATGAGCGCCTTAGATATCTCATGTAGGCTTGAGAGCTCATGCACTTTTTTCTTAAGCTCTTTATTGATGTCCTTAAGGGAATCAATTAGCTCACGGTTATGGATTGCCAGGGCGGATTGCTCGGCGAAACTGCGGAACAGCTCAAGGTCTTTCTCGGAAAAATCATCGCGCCCAACCGAATTGATCACCTCAATGACGCCAATGACTTTATTGCGCACCAAAAGTGGTGTAGCAATCATGTTGCGGGTTACGAAGTTGATCGTTTGATCCGCTTGTCGGAATAGACGCGGGTCATTCTGCGCGTCATTGACGATCAGGGACTGCCGGGTCTGCGCGACATGACCGGCAATGCCCACTCCCATGGGAATACGGATTTTTTTAAGCGCTCTCTCATTTTCGCCGGCAATAGTATTGAAATAAAGTTCATTGGTTTTGCTATCGATCAGCATTAGACTCGAAGCCTCGGCCTTGAGAACCATCTTAGCTGATTCCATGATCGATTCCAGCAGGCTCTGCAAGTCGAGAGTTGAATTGATCATCTTGGAAACCTTCATCATCTCAGAGAGAAGAAAATTGTTTTCCAAATGGTTCTTATAGAGGTAGAGGTTTTCCAGCAGGGTCAGCAGGTTACTCGAAAAATGCACCATGAGCCGCCGGTTGTTTGGGTCAACCAATGAGCTGTGGATTAAGCGGCCAAAGGTTGTGCTGAAGGCGACTAACAGCGAACGATCTTCGTCATTAAATTGGCCGGTAATGGTTTTATTTTCCAGCAGGATTACGCCAATCACCGTGTTGCGGTCTGCAGCAATGGGCGCGACTAAATAAGAGCGGCTGGTTTTTCCAAGCTGCCTGCCATCCCGGTCAAAAAACCGCTGCCCTTTGGTAATGGCCAGCGGCTCTCTGGTCTCAATGACCCGCGCAGCAAGATGTTTTTCAATGGATAGCAAGGGATCCCCCCCAAAACGCAACACCTTGGTTTTGCGCCCCGCCGTAAGAAAGATGACCTTACCAGCCTGTGCCTGTAGCAGAGTGACGGCCGAACGTAGTACAAAACGCGCAGCTTCGAGTAAGTCAGAGTGCATTTCAAGGTAGCACGACTCCTGTGATGAGTGCAATAGGGACATTCCCTGCTGCAAGTCACTCGTGATGCCTGTCGCCATTGGCAGTCACTATATAGGCTGGCTTATGACAGGCAACTAAAATATAGGTGACACCGTGTTTCATGCCGCCGACATAATACGCATGCGCAGAGCCGAAATATCCCGCACTACTTCTGAAACCCGTATTCGTATGGCACTTGATCTCGACGGCAACGGTCGCCTAAGTGGGAGTACGCCTATTCCCTTCTTCAGCCATATGCTATCGCATATCTGCAAATACAGCCTGTTCAATATGGAACTACACCTTGAAGGCGACATTGAAATTGATGGCCACCACAGTGTGGAAGATACCGCTATTGTGTTGGGCCAGGCCCTCTCCCAGGCTTTAGGCGATAAAAGTGGCATCTGGCGCTATGGCAGCTTTACCCTGCCGATGGATGAAACTCTGACCACGGTCGCGGTGGATCTTTCCGGTCGCCCCTTCTTCAAATACAGCGGGCCACCACTGATGCCCATGGGTAAATTTGGTATCTATGACAGCGAATTAACCGCAGAATTTCTACATAAATTATCCATCCATGCCATGATGAACCTACATGTACAGGTGCATTATGGCGAGAACCGCCACCATATTCATGAATCTATTTTCAAAGCCCTAGGTTTTGCCCTGCGCCACGCTGTCTCCCGGGATGAGCGCCGTGGCGATGAGATTCCATCCACCAAAGGCATACTCTGACGGCATGCGCATCGTTGAATTAGACTTTGGCATGGGGAATATCCGCTCGCTGCAGAAGGCTTTTGAACACTGCGGCGCCCGGGTTGATGTCAGCAGTGACCCGGTTTCCATTGTCGGTGCCGACGCTCTGCTGTTGCCCGGTGACGGCGCTTTTGCCAAGGCGATGCAGGAATTACGGCAGCGCCAACTGTTAGACCCCATAAAACATTTTGCCGCTTCAGGCCGACCACTTCTGGGAATCTGCATTGGTTTTCAGCTGCTGTTTGAGAAAAGTCATGAGTTTGGCGAACATGCCGGGCTTGGCCTTCTCAAAGGCGAGATCCAACGTTTTAACGATGCCTCGCTGGTGATCCCCCATATAGGCTGGGCACGGACACAACTAAACACCGACAGCCGTTTGCTTAAAGGCTTACCTGCCGAAACATTCTTTTATTACGTACATTCTTACCGTTTACCGGGAATTCATCCAGCAGCGGTCGGCACTTGCGATTATGGGGGGATATTCACCTCTGTCATCGAACAAAACAATCTGTACGGGGTTCAGTTTCACCCAGAAAAATCACAACACTGGGGGCTCGAGCTGATCCGCAATTTTCTGAATTTAGTTCAGGCCAGCAGAAAGCCTGTCGAAATTTAATCTATGAAGATTCTGATAAACTCGGAAAATGTCGATTTTTCTCTCGAAGAAAATCTCTCGCTTTCAGCCATTGTTGACGAAGTGGCTGACTGGGCGCAGAGCCAGAATCTCTATATCTTAGATTACCGCTTCTCCCTGCAGGAAGGCCGCCACACCGAACGCCCCTGCCGCGATGATTTAGCACAAGTGGAATTTCTGATCGGAGACCACCGCGAACTGATCCTGACACACCTCAATGAACTGCAGGAATTTATCGATCGTGCCGGGATGTTCCTCGCCGAGAAGGCGCGTAACGAACAGGACTTAAGCGCACAAGAAGAACAGCAATACCGTGAAGCAGTGGAATTTCTACGCGAATCGATTACCACACTCGAAAAACAAACCGGAGGAATTTCAGAAGAATTTGAAGCCGCACTGATCTCGCTGGAATCATCGGCCGGCATCTTTGAAAAACTGCAGGCCTTAGCCCTCATCCGCAATAAAGTAAGTCTCTGGGTAAGACAACTGCGGCTGGACTCTCTTACCGAAGAAGATAAAAATAACCTGCGCCGGGACTTTGCGCAAAAAATTACCCCGCTTGCAGATCAACTGGAAAAAATAGCCGGGGATTTTACCGCCGGCAAGGAAGCTGCAGCCTTAAACGCCCTAGAACCCGTGGTCGAGTTACTGAGCGACGGCCTTGCCGTGCTGCTCTCTGCCGAGAAGGTACCTGAAGCCGCAGAAAAACTGGTCGCCCTGCTCTCTGAACTCACAGCCGCTCTCGATGCCGCAGATCTAGTAACCGCCGCCGATCTGATAGATTTTGACCTGCGCGAATGTCTGGCAGAACTGGCCTCTCAAATAAATTTATAGAAATTCTCAACTAACGCCTCGGGTATAAACCGGTTCAGAGTTTCAGCAGCGGCAGTAGCGCCAATAGGATAGCGCAGGGATGGTTTAGGCGACTCTATGATACGCAGGATGGTTTCAGAAATTTCCCGTGGTTGGGAGGCAACTAAATTACTCATCTCTGCCAAATCCTGGTATTTCTGGTAAAACTCACGGTAAGGGGAGCTTTCGTAGCCCTCAGCATAGTTGATATTGTCGATCAAATTGCTGATCACCGGTCCAGGTTCCACCAGCGAAATATAAATGCCATGACGGATCACTTCATAGCGCAGACTTTCAGAAAATCCTTCTAAGGCAAATTTTGAGGCAGCATAAGCACTGACGACCGGAGCAGCAATACGACCAAACGTACTAGATATCTGAATCACTTTGCCCCGGCCACGACGCCGCAATTCCGGCAAAAAAGCCTTGGTTAAGGCGACCGCACCAAAAAAATTAGTGCGGAATTGGCGCTCATAGGCTTCCAAAGTAATGTCTTCAGCGGCGCCAATTACCGCAAAGCCAGCGTTATTGACTAAAATAAACTCGGCGCCAGCATCGGCAGCATCCCGCTCTTTTTCAAAGATCAAGCGGGTCACCTGATCAATTTCTTCGTTATGATCTACATCCAACTTCACGGGAGTCAGCAGATGACCCACACCATCGCGCCCTGCCGCATTGTCGAGTAAACCAATGCGTTCCGGATTGCGTACGCCAGCATAAACCCTAATGCCCTTCGTGGCAAGAAAAACAGCAGCATCTAAACCAATACCGGAAGAGCAGCCGGTTATCAAAACAATTTTTTTGTAGTCTTTCTGGTACGTCATGGATAATCCTTCACAGGCCTTACCAAACGTCAAAACGTTTCTGTAACTTACCTGATAGCTGCAAGAGAAATAGTAATACTGAAAATATGCTTAAACACCGTTAGCTCTGCCGGCAAACTCTCTTTAGGTACCGCGGTAATCTCAAGTAATAATACATTTGCCGTACCCCCAAACATAGGCCTTGTCCGGCTTTGCGTTTGCCCTGAAAATAATTTCTGGTGGGGAATTCCCTACCAAAAGCAGTAAGGGGGGCTTAAGCCCCCGCTGCCCCCTTTCGGGGGCACCGGCCGGGGCCTGCCGAGCTTCCCTCCCCCCGGCTCTATACTGTACCTTGAGACACACTGGGGTATGGGTATGGAATTCTATACTATAGGAAAATCCTGTTCAGGAATTCCGTAACAAATAGGGAATTCCCTATCTACTGGGGGTGCCATAACTATAGCAGGATGTAACATCTATCTAACGTTATATTTGTTTTAGTAACTAACGGCCCCTCGTAAGGTGGCATAATTCAGCTTTTTAGTAACTAACAAGCTCCTGGAAGGATGTAGTGCCGCTTTTGTTCAGGAATTCCGGAACAAATTGGAAAAACCCATCCCTTACCCCCCGCGGGCTTTTTGCCAAAGACTCGTCCGACACAAAATGTCGGACAAAAGCACCATCCGACACTTCCTGCCGGACGGTGCTTGTTGGGGAATTCCCTATCAAAGATGAGACATAATACAGTTTTTAGTAACTAACAAACCCAAAGGGGTACAGGGGGATGGTTTTTGACCCCCACGGCGGCTACTATGTTCAAGAATTCCTTAACAGATGGGGAATTCCACATCTACTG
>CALHRC010000029.1 GCA_938038265.1 uncultured bacterium | reverse complement strand
GCCCCCTTTATGTATTTACTTTATTTATTACAGAAATTCACGCATAGGGATTCGTTTGGATGTACTCCTGAGCTACTGTTTTGCTGTACAGCCTGTAAAACATTTCATGAATTAACTATGACAGACAAGCCAAGTTTAGCTTCTATCTACCTCGTTATATTCTTAGACATGCTGGGGTTCGGTATCATCATCCCGGTATTAAGAGATCTGACCATTGAAATGCTGCAGCTCTCCGGTATGGGTCATTACAGCCCGGAAGTTTTCGGGGGTCTTTTAATGTCAGCATATTCTCTCGCTCAATTTTATACATCCCCTTTGATTGGGCGTTTGTCTGATCGCTATGGGCGCCGGCCATTACTATTGATTTCGGTGTTTGGCAACGTACTAAGTTATGCTCTTTGGGCAGTAAGCCAAAGTTTTACTGTGTTTCTGCTCTCACGTTTAGTCAGTGGGGTTACCGGCGGCAATATCAGTGTAGCCCAGAGCTACATTGCGGATGTCACCACACCAGAACACCGAGCTAAAGCTATGGGAATGATGGGCGCTATTTTTGGTTTAGGTTTTATTCTTGGACCTTTCATTGGGGCTGTGCTGAGCCAATATGACATCCGGCAGATCATACAGGCTAACATTTGGAACAGCTTTTCAGCCATCGGTTTATTCTCAATGGCGCTCAGTTTGTTGAATATGGGGTGGATTTATTTTGCCCTAAAAGAGCCAGACGTCAAACGCCTTGATACCTCGTTTAAAAAAGCTGTCAATCCGGTTGTTCTCTTGCGGGAATTTAGAAAACCTGAACTGGGAAAATTATTTTTGATATTCTTTTTATCTCAAGTAGCGTTTGTGCATCTTGAAGCAACCCTCGCCTGGGACTTAATGGCCAGGTTTAGCTATGACACCCGCAAAACTGGTTACTTTTTCGCCTTAATGGGGATTGTCATGATCTTTGTGCAGGGTGGCCTATACCGGGTATTACTAAAACATCGCCCCGTACGTTCTCTGGCAATAGAAGGGCTAATGGTAACTGCGCTGGCGTTTTTCCTGCTGCCGCTGCCGGCCACTGTTGGTCTCTACTTTCTAGTGATTACAGCAATGGCTTATGGAATGGGCATTGGTAACCCTTCCGTGTCTGCTCTGGTATCCCTAACCTCCACCCCCCAAGATCAGGGCCTTAACTTGGGACTGATGCACTCCTTCGGAGCGCTGGCACGCATTATCGCGCCCCTAACAGCCACCGCACTTTATGCGCAATGGCAAGCTGCTCCATTTTTAGTGGCGGGACTACTAGTCGGGATCGCTGTTTATATAGCCAGACAACTACCGCGCGTTACTGAATATAAAAAATAAATAAAAGCCCACTTCCAGAATCAATCCGTGGCAATCAGGGCATGTAAATCCGCCGGAGTAAGCTGTAGCGCCGCTGCAGCAGCTAAACTGTCGTAACAGAAAGTACTTGGAGCACGTAATAAAAACCGCCGCAGCCGCTGCACACCAACCGGCTGTACCATAACAGGCTCTGGAACAATCATACAGAGCACCAGATTTTCCGATACAGAGTAGGGCAGGCCGGGGAATTTTCTTTCAAGCCAGGCATGAGACAGCTCATGACGCAGGCCCGCTAGATCCCACTTGCGCAGGTAAACAATGTCTGTAGAGCGGTCATATGCCGAACGCATCGAATGCCCTCGGTAAATTTCATGAAATTTTTTGGGGGCAATGCAAACGCGGGGGGGATGTACTTTCTCTGCCGGCCAGCCATACCTGTGCAGCAAGGCTTACCACTCAAGGCTAATAAGTTTTTTCTGCTGGAGGGACAAAGCAGAGCATGAAACGACCTGTGCCCGCCCACGGAAGATAGCTAAAAACACGGATAAAACCATCCCCCCCAACAATACGCGCCGAAACCGTATTGCCATCTTCTTATATCTCGTAACGATTTTTCACTTCACAATTGGGACAGGTAATTGTGACTTCCCCTTTTACACGGGACTTACCGTTCTTATCGACAATTTTCCCGGTGGCCACAAACTGAAAATCAAGCCCTTCGGGAAAATAATTACCTTTACCGTATTTAGCGGTACCATCCATTACATAACCGCAGGCGTGGCATTTTACCTTTAATTTGATTTTCTCTGCCATACCAGATCAGTCAAAAAATACCCGATAGGGTTCTCGGCGGAATTCCGCAGACTTGCGGCGGACATATTTAAGGTAACTCAACAGCGCTTCATATTCGGTTTCTTCGTGCAAAATACGCGATGACATGGTGCCGGTATCATACCCGATAACCCGGCGGAAACTCTCCGTCAGTTCGCGCATCCGAGCTATACTTTTCTGTAGCGATATCGTCATATCTTCACTATACTCGTTAATTCCGCTAGCTGCTGAATAAAAACTATTTCCCAGCTCTTGCATCCCAATAAGAAATAACTGACTGCGCGATGTTATATCCTGAATAAAACGTCGCACTTCTCTGGGCCTGGCGAAGGGTGACCGGGCGATCGTCCGTGACATTTCACGAACCTCCAGTAACTGGTTTTCCAGCATACTATTTCCGGAGCTCTCGCGCTTAAAGTAATCAAAAGCCCGCTGCATAATAACGCTGCTGTTGACCATTGGCTGCATGGGAATCACGGAACCCGGCGGCCAGGGTTCACTGCCGCGCGCATCTTCTAAAATATCTATATTGATGAATTTGCTGCCAAAATAGCCCCAAGTGCTTAAACTTACCTGACTACCCATTTTGGGAACAGGAAAGTCTTTTTTTACCTTAATGTGGATAAGATGGCTTCGGCCATCCGTCTCAATAGCGGTAACTTCGCCAACGACCAGTGCGCCCTGGTAACGTACCTTAGTGCCAGTTTTCATATCCTCTAAAAATTCTGTTGAAATAGTTAAAGGATAAAACTCTTTAGCGTACTGGATACGGGATGAACCAAGGAAACCAATCCCAATTCCGGCGAGCACTAATAACAAAAAGCCAACTAAACGTGCCAAGCGCCCCGGATCATTCATACTTTCCCAGAAGCTTAACAATTCTGGTAGAGAAGGGCGTACCGTCGTGTCGCGGGTCAGTTTTTTTATACGCTTTCGAATAGTGCCAGTCATCTATTTAACCTTGTTTAGAATCGCAACTAAATCCTTTCCCGGAATCTTACCCCCCATGAGATTTGGCCGGTAATACAGTAAAGTATATTTTGATCTATCCCGATTTTTTTCAAAAATCAGAAATACCATTCCGACTGAAAAGCGCCCCGATCGGACAGTGCCTGTTTTCCCCGCAAGCAGGCGAAAATGCTTTTGGGTGGCAAAATCTTTTGTGATGTCAGACAAAGTTCCAAACCGGGCCTGTTCCATCCCCCCCCAAACAACCCGGGCAGCTGCATCATCTCTCGCAAGCCTAAAGTAAAGTCGATTCATCACACCGGCTATTTCACGCAACGAAAGAGTGCGGCTAAGACGATCGCCAAGAAAGCCGTCAATTTCGCGTGCCTCGACACCAGGGGGAAAACCAAACTCACGGGAGAGGTAAGAAAAATAGTCCGCTCGGGAAAGCCCCGCAGCCAAACTGTAAAAATAATAATTACAGCTCTCTTTAATAGCCCGGGTTAAGTCAACCTGCCGATGCCCCGGTTCAAGCCAACAGGCATGGGCGACACCCTGAACTCTGCCCGACCAACCAGGACAAAATACTTTTTGCTGCGGGCGAAATTCCGGCACCTTTTCTAATAAATAAAGCGCGAATAAGGGCTTAAGCAAAGAACCCGGCATGGTGTGGATGTCGGCACCTGACTCGCTGACTACTTCTGCGGCAGCAGAGTCAATTCTGGAAAGAACATAACTTTCGGCTGTTACTGTTTGGGTGATGAGCGCGCAAAAAACCAGGCTCTGTCGCAACATGGCCGGCAATAGCCAAGCCTGCCGACCTGTAAAATTCAATTTACAGCACGTTAAGAAACAATACTTTTTCAAAAATGGCGGCCACTGAAGAACAGACACTGATAATTACGGAAATATTCTATAGCATACAGGGGGAGGGCAGTTTTGCCGGCGAGCCTTGCGCTTTTGTGCGACTGACTGGCTGCCACCTGCGTTGCCTCTGGTGTGATAGTGAATATTCTTTCTTCGGTGGCGAAAAAATTTCTTTGGCCGACATCTTAGATCGCTTAAGAAAATTTCCAACAAAAAATGTGGAGATTACCGGAGGCGAACCATTATTGCAGAAAAATGTCTATTCTCTAATGAACTTACTTAACGATAATGGCTACAAAATCATGTTGGAGACTTCCGGAGCCCGCAGCATTGAGCAGGTACCCGCTTTTGTACATATCGTAATGGATCTTAAAGCGCCGGGGTCAGGCGAGGTTGAAAAAAATATCTACAGCAATCTTAATTACCTCAAACCATCCGACGATTTGAAGGTAGTCATCCGTGATGAGGCAGATTTCCACTGGACAGAAAAGCTCGTTAAAGATAAAAACATCCACGCCAAACTAATGCGGCCACCCATCGTACAGCCTTCTTTCGGTGAAATGGAACCCGCCAAATTAGCTGAGCTGGTTAAACAAAGCGCGCTGCCGTTTCGTTTGGGATTGCAGTTGCACAAATACATCTACTCTCCCGAACTGACAGGTGTCTGATGATTATTGAAAAAGATTTTACTTTTGACTCTGCCCATTTTCTGCCTTATGTCCCCGAAGGACACAAGTGCCGGCGCATCCACGGTCACACGTATCGGCTTACGTTAGGACTAAACGGAGCACTCCAACAACCCCAGGGCTGGGTCGAGGATTTCGGCGACGTAAAAAAACAAGCCGCACCTCTCATTGAAGAGTTAGACCACAAATTACTCAACGCCATCCCCGGTCTGGAAAACCCCACTGCTGAAGAAATTGCCCGTTTTATCTACCACAGACTAAAACCCACGATCCCCCAGTTAGCCTATGTCAAGTTGGATGAAACGCCCACCTCGCGCGCTATTTACCACGGAGAGAGCCAGAATGGCTGAAGCGGTTGTCTTACTGTCCGGCGGCTTAGATTCATCAACCTGTGCCTTTGAAGCCAAGTCCGCAGGATTTTCCGGTATCAAAGCACTTTCTTTTAACTATGGACAGCGGCATAGCATAGAATTACAGCAGGCCGCCGCTATTGCCGCTGCAGTTGGTGCCTCGGAGCATATTATATTGCATACCGATTTTGGCCAGATCGGCGCCTCTGCTCTAACCGACGACAGCATCGCCATTCCATTAGGAGGCGGCAACCTGGGCAAACCTGACTTTATCCCGGTCACTTACGTACCAGCGCGCAATTTGATATTTTTGTCTTATGCCAGCGCCCTGGCCGAAGCACGCGGGATTACCGATATTTTCATTGGCATCAATGCCCTTGACTATTCGGGCTATCCTGACTGTCGCGACGATTTTCTACAATCTTTCAGCCACACAGCAAGACTGGCAACCCGTTCTGGCAGAGAAGGGCGCCCCTTCCGTATTCATGCGCCCTTACTTCACCTGACAAAGGCAGATATTGTCCGCCGGGCTGTCGCCTTAGGTGTTCCCCTCGAAAAAACCTGGTCTTGCTACAACCCACAGCAGACCCCGGCAGGTTTCAAACCTTGTCGCCAATGTGATTCCTGCCTGCTGCGTGAAAAAGGCTTTGCTGAAGCAGGTGTAGTTGATCCCACATTATGACAACCAACCGACCAATGTGGGGGGATGTTCAGCTAAACAGACGCAGCATCTCCCGGCGAAAACGATTGAGGGGGAAGCCCATAACGTTAAAAAAACAACCATCGATTTTCTCTATAAAACTTGCCCCAAATCCATCCTGCACACCATAGCCGCCAGCTTTATCATAAGCGCCCGCTGTTCTCAAATAAGCGACCAGCTCATCTTGGGGAATCTCAGAGAATGTCACCAGAGAATCTTCACGGAACAGGTGCTCGCGACGATCCGGCAGAATGATGGCCACCGCCGTGCTAACAATATGGGTGCGCCCAGAAAGCTGGCTTAACATATACAAGCCCTCTTCAGCATTGGCTGGTTTCCCGGTTAACCTGCCCTCAATAATTACCTCGGTATCGGCCGCCACAACCAAAGCCCCCGGCAACTGTCGCGCTGCCACCAAAGCCTTGCTGCGGGCAATACATCCTACTGTATCAAACACATCAATACCCCGTATGTTATTCTCATCAATATTGGCTGGAATAATTTCCCAAGACAAATCCAGAAAAGAAAGAATTTCTCGCCTGCGCGGAGATGAGCTTGCCAGTACACGCCGATAAGGCAACAACAGGTTACGCAATTGGTACACAAGCTTTTGTGTTGACGATAAGACAGCTTGTCCAGCCAATCGCAGTATGCGATTATTGGTGACCGCAGCTACTAGCGGATTTCTGGCCGTAGTTTTCGGCGCGTTCGGCTCTCACGCTCTACGGAACCGAATTGGCGACGATCTCATGCGTACTTACCAAATTGGTGTTGACTACCATTTTTATCACACCTTTGCTCTATTGATTACTGCCTGGTTTTTCTATCGCACCGGGCAGCCTTGGTTTAGCCGCTCTGCGCTCCTGTTTGCGGCGGGCATCATACTTTTTAGCGGTAGCCTCTATTTGTATGCCATCACCAATGCTCGCTGGCTGGCAATAATTACTCCGCTTGGTGGCCTTAGTTTTCTGGGGGGATGGCTTTCCCTTATTTTGGCAGCTATCCGCCAGAAGTGACATAAGGTATCTTATGAAAAGTTATCCTGCCAATTTTTGGCAAGAACTGTTTTATTCAGATCATTCAAGCCTTTGCTGGCGGCAAAAAGATAACTTCAATCCCTTGTGTTAAGAAAGATTGTCGGATATCCGCCTCTGGCACAAAGCTTTTAGCCTGTAGGTATAATTTATTGCCATAACGGTAGCGAATTTCTAAGACAGAGGCATATTGTTTAACCCCTTCAGGTAAAGGTAGTGCTGGGATTGATGTATTGCGCTGTTGTTTCTCTGTAATGAGATTGCGGCAGATTCCTATAACATAGGCCAAACGATTTTCTTTGCCTACCTGCCGTGCAATGTCAAAAGCGCGTTTCTGGATTTCGAGAGGAAATTCAGCCAATTCTAATGGTATGACAGATTTTGTTTCTCTTAGTTCTTTTTGTTGGGTTGTTTGAATAAGTTTATTTTGTGAGGATACCTTGTTGGCCTCTGGGGGATACTCTGTTGGGAGGGGCTGGTTTTGTAGTTGGGAGCTGCCGGATACTCGTCTGGGGGCTACTCTGTTGCCCCCTACAGGGTGCCCAGATTTTGGCAGGTCTTCTATAGCGGGTTTAGCTGTAAGACAGGGGGATACTCTGTTGGGAGCTCGGTATTCTGGCATGACAAAACCAGTGTTAATGGTCCACTCTGCAATATTCCTACCACCGCCAGAATTTAGGCAGTGGATTAGTTGTTTTTCCTGCAAGCTGCGTAAGACCTTTTTAATGCCGGGTTCAGAGAGCCCGGTAAAGAGTTCAAATTGGCTGCGGGCAATTTTATCAGTGTCCTTATGAAAACCATAGGTTTTTCTGGCAATTAGAAGTAGCGCTTTAAATTCTGCCGGGCTGACTATCGCCATAATCTCATCAAATAAAATATTGGGGATAGCTGAAGAATTAATCACATAGCGTCGCCCACTGGGATAGGTTCTGAAAGTAACCTCTAAAGATACACTCCAGCAATTGACTGTCCGACCACCTCCAGTGCTCATTTTTTGTACCAGTCCAGTTTGCTGGAGAGATTTTAACGCTTTACTGACTCCCGTGTCAGTCAATCCGGTCAGTTTAACAAACTGTGACATAGAGATATATTCTGACTCCTGCCCCCAGCCAAAGGTTTTGCGCACTAAGACGCAAAATACCTTAAATTCAGCCGGGCTTAGGTCGCGCATGATCTTGTCGATCACGACATTGGGGATCTGCGTAACATTTGGGATGAACTTCGGATTTACCGGAGGTCTGAGCATACTGCCACCCTCCCCTGCCCTTGGGGAGCTGGCACAGCCTCAGTCATTACTTTGACTTCTTTCATTTGTTCCCCATTTAATCTGGCGCCCATAACATAACCCTGTGTATTTTTTCAGCCAAAGCTGTCGGATTATGTCTCTATATTATGTCACATCATTACAGAAAAGCGTGCAATTGTCAAGCTCTTTTGTGTTCCTAAAAGTGCAGCTGCAAGAAAAAAATCTGCCGGGCATGCCGGCAGAGAATTAGGGGTAACCAGAATTAAACAGAGTCTAATTCAGAATGCCTAACAATAGCGATATTTATATAGCGTGTCAACAATATTTTATATATTAGTAGGGAGTAACAAAATTTTGCACGCCCCAATTAAATTCTGCCACCTGGGGATAGCCCCCTCTGTTTGGCAGCTTGTTAGTTACTAAAAAGCGGCATTATGTCTCATGGGGGATAGTTTTTTTGAGCGGGAATTCCCCACCAAAGATGTGACATAATGTAAATTTTAGTAACTAAAAACTTAAGCTGTAATAAGTTGCTCTGTTAAGCATCGGTACTTAGCAGGGGCTTGAGCCAGGCAACCCTTGTAACCCCACAGCCGAGAATGGTTAGGAGGTAGTGTTACCTGTGGCTCAGCAATGGATTTCTGAAAAAGAAGCAACTTCCAAGTAAGGGGCCTGTGGGTTGGGTTGTCCTGGTGGACGCACCAAGCGGATTACCTGGCAGCCCGCGTTATCCGCAGCTTTTATTTCGTCTAGGCTGTCGGAGAGAAACAGAATTTCGCTAGGGGCTAAGCGCAACAGGTCAGCAATTTTAATATAGGAATTGGCTTCTTTTTTGGGGCCTGTGGTAGTGTCAAAATACGCCGTTATCATAGGGGTGAGATCCCCCTCTGTTGAATATCCGAAAATTAGCTTTTGCGCCTCTACGGAGCCGCTGCTATAGATGGCAATTTTTTTCCCCTGCGCCCGCCAGGCTTCCCAAGCAGGTTTAACATCGGGGTATAGATGGCCTTTAACCTGCCCTTGCTCGTAGGCAGTTTTCCAGATTTTACCCTGGATTTTCTTCAGCAGGGTGTCTTTGACGTCATTGCGAATTAACTCGCAGAAATAATCCGCCAATTGGGGGATGGATACATCCCCCCCGTTGCTGTTCTGTGCCAAATTGGTGCGCACTTTCTGAAGTTCCGCTTCAAGCTCGTTTGTGTTTGCCGGGTTGCTCAAAAAAGTCAACATTTCGCGCAGTGACAGAGGGAACAGTTCATCATGGACAAAAGAAATTGAAGTTGTGGTGCCTTCAATGTCGCAGAGAACCGCGCGGATCATGTTAGTTTTCGTATTTCGGGAAGCGGTCGGCGATTTTATCTCCGGTAAATTTCGCGACCCAGCCTTCTGGGTTATTGAACAGCCGGATGGCTTTGAAAAAGGGCTTCGGTCCCATATCAAACCAGTGACGGGTGCCGGCGGGTACGCTGATCAAATCTTCTTTTTCGCACAACAGCATCAATACTTTGCCATCTTGGTGGATGTAGAACATTCCTGAACCATCGACAAAGAACCGCACTTCGTCTTCAGCATGGGTATGTTCATCGAGGAATTTCATTCTTATGGCCTCTAGGTTGGCTGCTTCGGGATGCAGTGAGACTACATCCACTGTAATGTAACCGCGTTCTTGCATTAGTTTTTTTATTGGGGCATCATAAGCGGCGAGCACTTCTTCAGGCGTTGCTTGTGCTGCCAATGGCTGGCTCGCCTGCCAGCGTTCAAAACGCAGACCGGCGTCAGCGAGAATTCGGGCAATATCCTCATAAGAGGTATATTCGGCGATTTTTTCGGCGTTCGCGTCATTGTAAATGGTGAGGCGGCTCATAAGAATACTATAGCGTTTGTATTCAGGTTGTCAATTCAAGCATTGGCCGGCGCAACTCGCATTCAAAAAGAAATTCCAGCGCTTCAATGTGTCGGCGGCAGGCTTCGATAGAGCTAGCCCAGGTGTAGATGCCATGCCCCGCGATCATATAGGCCTTAAAAGGGGGCAGGCGATCCATCAGTTGATCTACCTGAGACGAGAGAACTTGCATATCTTGATGGTTCGGCAAGATGGGGATGGTTTCGCTGGTTTCATGGGTTGTGTTCCCTTCGAGCGCTTTGAGCATTTCATAGCCTTCAAGGTTCAGCTTTTTTTGTGCTTCAAATTTCCGGGAAAGTAAAGTGGCGCAGGTTGAATGCGAATGTAGAACTGCCATGGCCGCAGGAATGCGGCGGTAGATCTGGCAATGTAATAGCGTTTCTGCGGATGGCTTATAGGGTTCGTTCTGTTGGGTGGGTTCGCCTTGCAGGTTTACTGTCAGCATATGTTCGGGTTCAAGGCGATGTTTCTCCCGTCCAGAAGAGGTAATCAGTATCTCGCCACTGGAAAGTCGGGCGGAATAGTTGCTGCTGGTAGCTAAAGACCAGCCTTTACTG
>CALHRC010000028.1 GCA_938038265.1 uncultured bacterium | reverse complement strand
ACACTCGACAGCCGCTTGCTGTCTTTCTTATTATGATGGCGCAACTTCCGCAGCTTTTCCCCAACCGCCCGACGATTTTTCAACTTCGCCGCCTCAATCCGCTGCTTGCGCACACGATATTCCTCTTTTTGCTCGGGCGTGAACATATAAGCAAGTTCAGGAAAATCCGCCCACTTAGTTTTGCGATACTGCTGCCACGACATACCCTAACTTACCACAAGTATTTTCTTTTGTCAAGTAAAAAAATGCCCTTTATTAGACAAAGTTCCCGTCACGATTATAGGCTTAGGCCGACCCGGCAGAACAAGCATTTTGATCTCGGTTACCGGCTATTCGCTTCTAGATACGATAGGTTACAAATACAACTTGTTTATATTTTATACAGAATGTTATGACAGCTTAAGAACTTGGGGCGGTCCGTCATGGTGCGCTGCACTCCTGTTTTGGCATAGTATTTGCTACAGTCTGGTATGATTGAGGTTAAATACGGCAAAAGGAAGGTAGTCAAGTACCGTGGCGCTAAGATGGTTGTGGGGGGATTGACCACAAAAAATAAAATCGACATCCTTCTTTACATTAGCAAAGAAATGGCAAATATCAGCGAAGAGTCTGAACTCTATGAGCGGGTAATTTCCCTGTCGCAGGAAATTTTTGAGGTCGATAATATCACCCTGCGGCTCTGGGATGGTAAACTGCTGCAACCAGTCGCTTACCTTAGCGAGATTAACGGCAAACGGCGGCCACTGCAGTTTGGCGAAGGGTTTTCAGGGGCCGTCTTTGCTTCACGGCAAGCAGCGCTG
Source organism: uncultured bacterium (assembly GCA_938038265.1). Lineage (GTDB taxonomy): Bacteria > Spirochaetota > Leptospiria > Turneriellales > Turneriellaceae > CALHRC01. The sequence goes on along the minus strand of CALHRC010000028.1, from coordinate 9,609 downwards.
ATCCAAGATCTGGAATTACACCCAGAGTACCTCGATGACAATGAGACCACCCGCTGTGTAATCTGTGTGCCTGTCATAAACCGGGATGAAGCTTTGGGCACCCTGTCTATTGAGAAAGAGATCAGCCACTTCTACAAGAAAGACGATATGGAAATCCTCGAAGCTATGGCTTCGCAGTTGGCATTGGCTCTGACTAACGTGAAACTCATCCAGGGAATGATGGAGTCCAGAAAACGGCAGCAGAAAATCCAGGAGCAGCTTGAGTGGGATTTACGCATGGGACGCAATGTGCAGAACCAGATCGTGCCACAGAAAATTCCTCCCTGGAATTCTCTGGGGTTTGCTTTCTATTATTCTCCCATGGTAGAAGTCAGCGGCGACTATTTTAATGTGGTGCGCCGCGCAGATCACCTTACGGCCATTATCGCGGATGTTTCGGGTCATGGCGTGCCTGCGGCGTTGGTAACGATGGCACTGCATTATCACTTCAAGTTATGTATGGAGCGCGGCCTGGGTTTGCTGGAAACTCTCGAAGAGCTGAGCGAATCAGTAAGACCCATTCTGCCGGATGGTGTTTATTTTACGGCGCAAATTGTGCGCGTTTATGCCGATCACTCATTTTCGTTTGTGAACGCGGGCCATTGCCCGCTGGTTCATTACCGTTATGAACAGCGAAACTTTGACGAGCTGGATACATCCGGCTTACCGATTGGTTTTGCCCGTTTTATTCGCGATAATTATGAGGAAAAATTTGGCCAGTTATCTCCCGGCGACATCCTCATGATGCTGACGGATGGCTTTACGGAACAACGCAATCTTGAAGGCGAAGAGGTGGGGGCTGAAAGGCTCTACCGTTGGCTGGACGAGCAGCGAGACGAAGTAGATGAATTAGCTGATGGCGGCGGTATGCTTGAAGAGATATTCCGAGGTACCCTTGCGAGCTGGCGCAACTTTGTTGGGGATACCCCTATTGGTGATGACCTGACACTGTTGGTCATCCAGTGTAATCCCAGAGAGCGGGAAGGGTATGAATTTTACCGGCGGGCGAAAATGAAGAATACCGCGGGTGAATATACCGAGGCGCTTGAACTTGCCCGTAAGGCCTATGCCTGTGATGCGTCTCTTGCTGCTAACCTATTGTTGCTATCTAAACTAAGCTACCGCCAAGAGCAAATGCAGGAAGCGGCAAATTATCTTACCCAATACATAGAAATATGTGGAGAAAAAAATGCGCCGACTCATTATATGTTAGGGATGATTTTATTCCGCATGGGAAACATTGCCGGGGCTAAAAAAGCATTTAAGAAAGCTCTTGCGGCAGACCATACCTTCTCGAAAGCGCATTTAGCTTTAGCACGCTGCTACCTGCGGGAGAAGGCGCCGCCGAAAGCTCTCAAAGTGCTACAATCAGGGGTGAAAATGGCACCAGCAGACAATCGTCTGAAACAGGCAATGGAACAGGTAAAAAGATATGCCTCTATCTAATAACAATCCGCGAGGGCGCTTATGAAACCAACCATACTTCTGATCTTTCTGTCAGTGGTTCAGACTCTTTGGCCGCAAGAACCGGCAGATGCCCGCTTAGCTCTTGAGGCTGTTGATAAACTTCGCTCTGAAGTAGATTTAGTCTGGCTCATGCTGGCCGCTTTTCTCGTGTTCTTCATGCAAGCCGGATTTGCCTACGTCGAAAGTGGCTTTACGAGAGCGAAAAATGCGGTGAATATCCTAATGAAAAATATTTCTGATTTTCTGATTGGTTCACTGGTCTTCTATTTGTTTGGCTTTTCGCTCATGTTTGGCGCCCACTACTTTCCAGAATTTGGTATTGGCAAAATTGCCTTCTCCAGTTTGATGTTAGAAGATACTTCAGGTAAGCCAATCGCCTGGAACTATGGTTTCTTTATATTTCAAATGGTGTTTGCCGGAACTTCCATGACCATTGTCTCTGGCGCTATGGCTGAGAGAACCAAATTCTATTCATATCTGGTATTCTCGCTATTCTGTTCCGGATTCATATACCCCTTGTTTGGCTCACTGGCATGGTCAAATCTCTTAGATCCTGACAACGTAGGTTTTCTGGCACGCATTGGCTTTGTTGATTTTGCAGGTTCTACGGTGGTGCATTCGCTGGGGGGATGGATGGGCTTGGCTGGCTCCATTGTCCTGGGTCCTCGGATAGGCAAATACACCCAGGATGGCGTCTCTGCTATCCTCGGGCATAACATGAGCATGTCAGTCTTGGGTATGTTTATCTTATGGTTTGGCTGGTTTGGTTTTAACCCCGGATCAACAGCTGCCGTGAAAGATGGCAGTTTCGCGGTTGTGGCAGTTACCACCAATATGGCAGCCGTAGCTGGTGGTAGCGGAGCCATGCTGACATCCTGGATTCTGTTCCGCCGTCCCGATGTGAGTATGGTGGTCAACGGGGTATTAGCGGGGTTGGTGGCCATCACTGCTGGCTGCTACAACGTGGATGCCACCGGCGCGGTCTTGGTTGGTCTGGTCGCCGGAGTGATTATAGTACCGAGTGTTATTTTTCTCGATTACCTGCGGATTGACGATCCGGTCGGGGCGGTTTCGGTACATGGAGTTGCCGGCGCCTGGGGAACGCTGGCTGTCGGACTATTTGCCAATCCGCTCTATGGCGAAGGGCCAGCTGGTTTATTCTATGGCGGTGGCCTGAGCCAATTGGGTATTCAGGCAATTGGAGTTTGTCTGGCTTTTATTTGGGCTTTCCCCACATCGTTGCTGATTTTCTACATTATGAAAAAAACCATTGGTCTGCGTACCAGTGTTGACGAGGAGCAGGAAGGTCTTGATATCCTCGAACATGGCAACCAGGCTTATGCCGAAGAAACTTACTGATAGGTAAGCGACTTGGGTTTTCTCTACCGACTTAGTTGTTTTCTTTTTGTCTGAAGCCATACGGGAGTAGGCAGGCCTATTTATTTAAGATTGACGTCTGACGGGTGGAGTGGAACAGCTATCGAAAATGAAATCCGGGCGCAAAAAAAAGCAGGATACTGAACTTCATGACCTTTCCGGAATTGTCGGCACTAACCTGAGGAAGTTGCGTGCGGAACACGGCTATTCTCTTGAGAAAATGGCGCAACTTTCGGGAGTATCGCGTGCCATGCTTGGGCAGATCGAGCAGGGTAAAAGTACCCCGACTATCAATGTGTTATGGAAAATTGCCCGAGCGTTAAGTGTTCCGTTCTCTGCCCTACTTACTTCGGGCAATACTTCACCCTCGGTTATCTTAAAAGCAGCTGAAGCAAAAATACTGGCGTCAAAAGATGGTAAATATGTTTCGCGGGCTCTGTTCCCCTATGACAATAGCCGTAATGTTGAATTCTATGAGTTGCGGATCGCGCCCGGTTATACCGAGAATGCGCCGGCGCACCCGCCTGGAACTGTTGAAAATTTGGTGATCCACAGTGGCACGCTGGCCATTATTGCCGGTGGTGTGACATATAATCTGGAAACGGGGGATGCCATATATTTTGAAGCCGATATCCCCCATGTGTACCATAATCCCGGTAAAGAGACAACAATCATTTATCTGGTGATGACTTACGCAAGGAATATCGGTTAACATGTCGTTCCTCAGTTTTGAATTTTTCTGTTTTGTATTGGTAGTTTTTATCTTATATTGGAATCTGCCGGCACGCTTGCGACCTACCTTATTGATAGCGGCATCCCTTGTCTTTTATGCCCTAAGCGGAAATCTGCTCCATCTGCTTGCGGTTGTTGCGGTCAACTGGTATTTTATTCTATTGATTGCGCATAAGCAGGCGCCTGTAGCGCGCAAGGTACTGGTTTTGGCAGTAACGGCCAACCTGCTTCATCTCGCTTTTTTCAAATACATCAATTCCCTGTTGGCTCATCCCGCGGTGATCTCTCTCTTTGGTGGCAACGAACCTCTGTGGCGTATTGCCCAGCCCCTGGCGATTAGCTTTTATACGTTTCAGGTCATCGGTTTTTTGGTGGATGTATCTCGTGGCGAAGTGCAGCAATTTTCCTTCAGACGTTTTCTACTCTTTATGGTATTCTTTCCGCATATGATCGCGGGGCCCATTTTGCGCAGCCGTGACTTTTATAAGGATATTGCCCATGAGCGCGAAACCGACGAGAATATGACCATCGGAGCGCTGCTTATTGCGGTTGGTCTTTTCAAAAAAGCGGTTTTAGCTGATGCGCTTGCTGCTGAGACTGACGATATCTGGCTTAAGCCTCGGGAATATACCGCTAAATCGCTGCTGCTTGCCGCCGGGGCATATTCTGCCCAGCTCTACCTGGATTTCTCCGGACTTATTGATATCTGCCGGGGGGTATCCCGTCTGTTTGGGTATGAACTGCCACGAAATTTCAAAGCGCCCTATTTGGCGCACAGCTTTTCAGACATCTGGAAGCACTGGCATATTACCCTCTCGCTGTGGATACGTGACTACCTGTACATCCCCCTTGGTGGCAACCGGGTCTCATCAGCCCGGGCCTCTTTTAACCTGCTGGCTGCTATGACCTTATCTGGTATCTGGCATGGTGACACTTGGAATTTCTTTATTTGGGGATTGCTGCATGGTTTGTTTTTGCTATTGGAAAAGCAGGTAGGCCTTGTCCCGGTGGTAACCTCCTATAGCGCTTCCATCCTACGAATTATTTATGTCTTTGTACTATGGAGTGCCGCATTTGTATTTTTTCGTGCGCCTGATCTACCTACGGCGGTGCAGTTTTTTGCTGGAATGGGCGGGGGCGGCGGAAAAGAGCTGGCAGTAACGCAGGTGCTCCGCTTGTCGGTTTGGGCATTTTTACTGCAAGCTGCGGTGCTTTACCTGCCGTCATACAGGGACTACCTACTGCGTTGGAAGTGGATCATGGTGCCGGGTGTTGCTCTTGTGGTGATGATCCTGCTGGCCATGGCTGAGCATGCGAGCGTACAGTTTATTTACCACCAATTTTGATATGAAGAGAGCATACCATAAAATCATCCTGCTGTTTCTGCTCCTGTTTTTGCTGGATAAGCTGTTTATTCTCGCGCCAGTCTATGCGCCTGAAGCGGCACAGCATAGCAATGTTTCCTGGCGTCGCCTCGCCATGGAAAAAGAAGCCGCGCAATCGCAGCGGCGGTTTACCGTGGCTTACTTTGGCAGTTCGCGCAGCGAGCGATTCGTCAATCTGGCCGGTGAAACCCGACTGGCGGAGTATCTCAGCGAAACGGAAAGGCAGACGTTAAACAGTATTAGGTACCTGCACCTTACACATATTGGCGGTCTGGCAATTACCTATTACCAAAGCTTGAGTCGCCTGGAGCAGGCGGGGTTGCTACCCGATCTTGTTTTGTTCGAGGTTGCTCCCGAAATATTTGAAGCGGGGCACAGGAATTTTCATCCTCGTTCCGAGATGATCTTTTCGCCTGAATACGATTTTAAGTATTTTTTCTTTCTGGTGCGTGAGTCTGACGATTATGAAATTAGGAAAGGTGCGCTCGCCAGACTGCTCTTCTCTGTGTTTGCTACGCGCCCCCGACCGGATCTGCTGTTTCAGTCGCCTGAACGCAATCTCGGGATTCCTGAGGCGGCAACGTATGTAAGAAACTATACCGATTATTTACCTGAGCAGATGACGGGGGATGTCAGAAAAGAAAGAGTTGATTTCTTTCTGGAAATGTATGGCAATAATTACCGGGATTATCGGGTAGAACCGTTGCAAGAAAAAGCGCTGGAGAAAATTATCGAAATTGTACAACGTAACCAACGGAAAATTCTCTTATGGGTGCCCTATGTCATGCCGGAGTTTCAGGCAATATTAGATAGCACTTCTTTTAAGGAATTCCGCAGCAAAGTTTCCGAAATGGCTCTAAGCCAAAATATCCCGTTTGCAGTGCTTAATGGCCCGTCTATTCGCTGCCGCCAGTATTCAGATGCCAGTCATTATTCTACCCGCTGTACTCCCGACATTATGCTGCGTTTGCTTAAAGCGTCAGGGGTTCTGAAGTATGCGAAAGGGTGATGAGGGAAATTGACGGATAAATTCCGCATGGCCATTCCTACTGTTGTCTGTTAGATATAGAATTTCTTCTTGGAGAAATCCAGCTACCTGTGATTCTTTTAGATTTGCTAAAATAGGTAAGGCTTCGGCACCAGCGCCGCTAGCCAGAAACCAGCGAGCCTGCCAATAGAGGCAGTAAGCCGCAAATTCTGTTTCCGGTTTAGCTGTGGTATCGGGATTCAATAACTTCCAGTCGTCTTTATTCAGATAATCAGGAAATAAGGCAAGGTTTGCGGCTAAAGCAGTATTCATTTTTTCATCTGAAAAATATTTTAAGATAAACAACAGATGAACAGCGCGGACTCCGTAAATCCCCGGATCATTCAGATATTCTTCGAGTAAGATGGCAGCTTGGCTGGCCTGAAGTTTATGTAATGACCAGATTGCTTTATAGTACCTCAATTCATTGGGTGCTGGTGGTTGTGTGGAATGAATTATTTCGGAAAGTTTGTCCCAGAGGCGTGCGGCATGCAGTGCTTCGAGATAAAGAATATCCGAATCTTCAAAAGACAATCCCCCAAAGTGAAGGGCGGCTTCTTGGTAATTTTTCAGGGCCATAGCTATTTTGCCTTGGTAATAGCGGAATTCGGGGCGCGCTGTCCAAAAATTGTCCTGTGCTAAAAGAGAGATAATCTGTTCTGCAGCAACATACTCGCGTAGGTGGTAATGGGCCTTGAGGCGTAAAAATAATTCAAACCGATCTGTGTCTTGTCTCTGTTCGACCAGCCTGGTTATTAGTAGATAACGTTTCTTTTCAAATAACAGCTGTAAGGTGGTAGTACGTCTAGGTGCGCTGAGAAGTCCATTGCAGTGTTCGATCTCGCGGTGGAGTTGGTCATCCGGAAGTATTGCAGGATAACCGGCGCCCAGCTCGATTAGGGTACGGCAGGAACCTGGAATTTTATTTGTAAATTCTGAGAGAACCCGAACGTATTCGGCAGCATCCCAGGAACGCAGCAGTTCATTGCGGATATACGCGTACTGGAATTCAGGCACTTTCCCTGAGTAGCGCCCCTGTTCTAGTTCAAGAAGGGCGTCGCGGTATCGTGCCATTGCGGTTAGATAGAAAATTTTTCTGTCAATGTAAAAAAAACCGCGGTCTTCAGCACGGTTGAGTTGTTCTATAGCTTCGCTGGCATAACCTTTTTCAAAGAGTAATTCAGAAATCTGCAGCGAGAGTGATGGGTTTTCTCTGGCTAAATCTGCAAGCTCAGCAATTGCCTCCTCTCGCCTGTTTTCCGAGGACAGTAATTCAAACAAGGCAATACGAACCTCCCGAGATTTACGTTCCGGATGTGCGCGGAGCATTTTCTCGGCAGTTACTTTATCCCCCTTGGCATAAAGAAAACGAATCAGAATAATTTCTTTTTCAGTCGGAGAATTTGGGGCAATACTAATTATTTGCCTGACTTCAGACTCCCCTAAAGTAAAAAGTCTTGTCCAGGTCTGCTCATCGAGCCGGTAAGGACGGATACGATACAGTCTGCTGAAGTTTCGCAGGTTACCGTTCTGAAGAAAGAGAGTACGTAAGCGGGAGAGTTGGTAATCTTCAGTCGGATTGTTTTCAAGCCACTTGACAACATCTTCCATCCAACTATCGTTGGAAGTATTTTGGTAAATATCAATCATTCGGGCTATAAGCCTGCGGGTATCACCCGTGTTATTTTTCAATAATCGATTGAAATATACAGACGACCTTGAGAAATCCCCAATCTGAAAACTGCACTCCGCCATGAAAAATAATTCGTTTTCGCTGAGTTGTCGGTGTTTTTCCGCGGAGGCGAGTTGCTGAACACATTGTCTAAAGTTACCCTGCTCGTAATATTCCTGAAAAGCATCGGCAGACGCTGTGATAAACAATAATACCCCCCCAAGTATATGTTTCATAGGGGTAAAACTAAGGTAAATTTACTGCCTTGGCCAGGTTGCGAACGTAATTTTATGCGCGCATTCATCGCACTAGCAATGGCATAGCAGAGAGGTAAGCCGATACCTCCGCCTGAACTGCTGGGTGAAGAGCGGAATTTGAAGATCTGCTCGTGCATTTCTTCGGCAATGCCCGGGCCGCGGTCTTCAACCGATATGGCTGTGCGCCCGTTATGATCTTCGGCGTACACCCTTACTATACTGTTTCTCGGACTAAAGTGGACGGCATTGAGAAGAAAATTATAGAGGATTTCTCTGGTAAGAAGGTAATCTGTTTCTATTACCATATCGTGCTCCGTGTCGCAGTCTATCTGGATTCCCTTTTCACTGGCTATGGTTTCGACAAATTTGACAGAATCTGCTAGTAGCCGGTTTAAGCGGATCGGTTTTCTGTTGATTTCAATTGAACCGCTCTTTAGTCTGTCATAGGTAAAAATGGTATCCATGATGCGGATGATGGCAGACAGGGCGTCCTGTGCCCGCTGCCGCATTTTTTTTTCTTGTTCAGGCGAATTGTATTTTTCGTCATTTAGTAATTCAAAATAGCCGGATAGTATGGATACCGGGTTTCGCAAATCGTGACTTACCAGAGAGAGAAAATGATTTTTTAATTCAAGGTTGCGCATGGCCGATTCCTGTTCGGCTTTTATCTGTCTGCTCCTTTCCTGAATAATTTGTTCCAGGTCAGCATTTAACTTGCTCAGTTCTCTCGAGAGCATTTCTGTGCGTGAAAAAGACTGGATATATTTATGGGCGAGAATTAAAGCGTTGGTTCCTACCAGGCCAATATATCCGAAGTGCAGCAGCACACCACCTTTGAAAATTTCAAAGAGGTAAAGTAGGTCATTGATTACGAAAAAAATCATTATCCCCACGCCCAGCGTCATGGCAACCGCATAAGTTCTTTTCTCAATTAGCGCTTTAAAAAGAATATAGCCCAGCAGTGAAAAATTTGCGATCATTATTGCGGTATATGGATATATGGAGTAACTGTAAACTCTCAGGGGTGTCATGATTGAGAAGAGAAAAAATACCAGCGCCGCTAGGTAAGAAGCATTCCTGAGAGAAGGGTGTAGTAGCCCAGGGAAAAAAGAAGCAACAAAATGAGTTCCGGTCGGCACTAAAAAAAACCAGGAATTAAATTCAAGAAAAACCACCAGCGAATAAGGAGTATTGGGGAATAAATCGAGCAAAACTTTCTCTCCCGTCACCAGAAGTCTTATTAGAATAAGAAAGCTGAAAGTAGAAAACAGCAGAGCGACTTGTTCGGTACGTCGGGTAAGAAAAATTATCAGGTAGGTGGCAATGGCAAAGGCCAATGCACCGAAAGTAAAAAGCTCAATATAGCGATTTAATAAAGTAGTTCGTTGTAAATCGGATGCCAAGCCCAACTTAAGCTCTCCTAATGGTCCCCCCCGGCGGTGTATAAAATTACTGATATGAAGAACGATATTTAATTCACGTGCTTCAGTTGGTATTTCCGCAATAATTGGTTTCGTTCGGGCAATATTTTCGTCTGGATTGCAAGATGGCATGCCCATCTCCAGAATCTTTTCTCCGTTGATAAAAATACGGTGGGCAGTCATCTGAAGAACACTGCGGATTGCCAGTTCGCGGGCTCTCATGTTCTGCGGT
>CALHRC010000027.1 GCA_938038265.1 uncultured bacterium | reverse complement strand
GCAGCGAAATACTTGAGGATAGCTTCGTCCCCAAGTTTTTAGGTATTGCTCTCTTCACCTGCCGCACTTTCGCCCTCACAGCCGTTAGGTTCTTGACCTCCGGGGATGGCTGCCCATTGCGAAATTTCTCCCAACCACTATGACCACTCATGTGTAAAGTATATAAAATCCGCTTTCGCTTGTAAAGCAAAATTACATCCCCAATTAGAAAATGGTTGGGGGTTTTGATGGTTTAATTACCGCATTTCCAAGCAATGCCTTGGGCAGAGTAGCGTTTGCCGAGTTTTTGGTGCTTATGCTCAAGCAGCGTAAGGCTTACCTTTTGCGCGTTTAGTTTGGCCGCTTCATCTTTAATAATTTGCTCTGCCATGCTTTTGGCGTAAGTGTTGCTGGCATTACCTGCTTTAATGACTGCGATTTTTTCGCAGCCCTGGGGAATCGTATTGCCTGGCAGTATTTCTACCGCAAAAGTGGAGCTCATGGTTACGAGCGTGGTAAGTACCAGTAATTTTTTCATGTTAATCTCCTCGGGGGCTGTTCAGAACCAGTCTGTCCATCCCCCTTGTGTATTTTTATGTTTTAAGTATTGGCATAAAAATTATAAATGTAAATACGCAGGGATACGAGAGAATCTAAGTAGTAATACTGAGTTTATAGGGGGGGATATAATAGTTATATTACGCGACAAGAAGCAGACTTAATCAGGCTTCCATTTCATCAATACTGACGACGCCGTGCTTTATGGCAAAGGCGATGAGTTCTTGTACGTTTTTGAGATCGAGCTTTTGCATTAGGTTGGCACGGTGTGTTTCAACAGTGCGCACGCTAATACCCAGCTCTTCGCCAATTTCACGGTTCGTCCGTCCTAAGGCAGCTAAACGCAAAATTTCGCGCTCCCGGCGGGTTAAAAGCTCAAAGGTGAGTTCGCTGCGTTCTTGCCCCTGTCCTATGGCGAAGGCTTCGGTGATTTTAGCAGAGTATGACTTACCGCCGTTTAATACCGTGTGGATTGTAAATTTTAATTGGTCATAAATATCTTCTTTGAGCACATAGCCATTCACGCCAAGTTGCAAGGCTTTTTCAAAAATTTGTTTTTCTTTGTGGATGGTTAAAATAATGACCTTGACATCCCCCAGCTTTTTTTTAATTTCTCGAATGGCATCAAGCCCATTCATTTTAGGCATAGATAAGTCGCATAAGATTAAATTGGGTTTTAGGCGGATGGTTTCTTCTATGAGTTTTTGCCCGTCGGTACATTCAGCGATAATTTGCAACTGCTCATCTTCTGAAAGCAGCGCTTTCATTCCTTTAAGTAAAATGGGATGGTCATCTGCCAATATAATTTTATATATCTTTTTATTTTGGGGGGATGACAAGTTGCACCTCGCTACCCTGGCCACTTTGGGTGTGGACAGTTAGGCGGCCACCAATGAGTGCCGCGCGTTCTGCCATGATAAGTTGCCCTTGGCCATTGTTTGGTTCTTTACGGTTAAAGCCCTTTCCATCATCGCGAATAATAATATGAATTTCGTTATTTTCTATGGCAAGCGTTAAAGTAATTTTTTTAGCTTCTGCATGTTTAATGGCATTTTGTATAGCTTCTTGGGCAATACGGTAGATTTGTAATTTATCTGCTGCCGGCAAGTCAATTTCACAGTTAGGTGGCATATATTCAAATTGCAAATTATAGCGTCGGCTGGCATAAGAAGAGATGAGCTTTTCTAAGGCTTGGTTTAAATTTAAGTGGCGCAGGCCATAAGGTGACAGCAGGGCAGACAAGTTGCGTGCTTGTTCAATGGCTTCGTCAAAGTTAGCAAGAACTTCGTTGCGTTCCTGGGCAGTGGTTTGCGGCAGCTGTGCTAATAGGGCTTGCACTTGTAGTTTAAGGCCCACTAAAAGTGAGCCTAATACATCGTGGATATCACGCGAGATAATTTGCCGCTCGGTTTCTTGAATGTCCAGAATGCGTTGGCTCAAAAGTCGCACTCGCTTTTCGGCTAATTGCAGGCGCGTTAAATTGTGCAATATCAACACTAAAAATTCTTTATCTTCGCTTTTTTTACGTGCTCCTGCAACTAATACAGGGATAATTTCACCGTTACGGTTACGTGCTTGAGTTTGGTCGCTGGTAAAATCCATTAGAGTGTTTTGGTTTAGAAATTTGTAAAATGGTTTATTTGTCTCTTCTTCAGGTGGCAGTAAAATAGAGATATAGCGGCCAATTAATGTTTCGCTTTGGTAGCCAAACATGTGGCAGCCAGCAGGATTGACCAACAAAATGTAGCCACTTTGATCTAAAATCAGTAGCGCGTCATGCGCGGCTTCAACGATAGTACGGTTTAAGATTTCTTTTTCACGTAAATTTCGTATGATGGGTTCAGTGAGACGTACCACCAAGAAGGCGGCCAATGACATAATAAAGATAGCAATGAAAGATAAACTAGCGGCATTTTTCAAGTAAGGTTGTTTTATTGTGGCAAGCTGTACTTTAATGACTAAAGCAATTTCTAAAATGTCAATCCAAGTATAGGCGGCTAACACTTCTTTACCTGAGAGGCCAATGAATATGCCAGCACCCGTTTTCTTTTCTAAAGCCCAACGGATAGGCAGTGGCAAAAATTTATGTTCTGGTTCAATGATAATGGGATTTTTTACTTTGCCTTCGTAACGCAGAAAAATTTCAGCGCCTGCATTGCTTTTTCTTGCAAATAAAATGGTATGATCGCTTTGGAATTCATCATCGCCGGTAAAAGCATCCTCAATCTGTTGTAAGGTTGCGTTAGTGGCAGCTTGTTTATTTTTAAAAGTATTGCGGTCAAAGCGAGCCACAGCCTTAATTAGAGCTGAGGTGCTCTCTACTTGAAACATCAAAAACTTTAGTTTTTCTTGTAAGCTAGCTTGGTATTGCCGGTAGGTGGTAATTATGCCAATACTGCTGGCAGTGATGACCAAGGTTAGCACAACATAGAATAAACGGCGTTTTTCTGACATAAAAAATTATCAAAAAAAATTAAAATCTCCGTAATACTACGCAGAAATTCAGGTGCTCATCCTGATGACAAACCAAAAAATATTGGCTAAATTCCTGACCATGCAAACAACAGAAGTATCTGTTGGTTGCAAATAAACTTCAGGAGAATGAACATGAAAACAATTAGAATCACCATGGTAATCGCAGCCATCACAATAGCTTGGAGCCTTACCGCTGTGCAGACAGAAGTGAATAACGCTAATTGCGTTAAAGTTGCCGATATCAAAGCCGGCAATAAAACTAATACGGCAAGCGAAGAAGTTGTGCGCTCGCAGATTTTGGCAGAAGCTAAAGAAACGGGAGCTGATACCATTAAAGTTAAAATGGTTCGTAAAGACCATGGTAAATTAGGTGCTCGCTACTATGCCAAAGCGGTAGCTCTTAAGTGTGAGAATTGAAAATAAAATTCCGGTACCTTGCCTGCCACGCAAGGTACCGGGAAATTTCTTTAGAATACACCGGTGAAGGCGATCAAAGCAGAGACGTTGTCTTTTTTAAGATCGCCGGCTACCCCATAAAAATCAGTATCGGCTAAGTCATATTTAACTTCGGGACGAATTAAAAAGTGACCATCATACATAGCAATGGTACCTGTAAGGGTGTGTGCTTGTACAATAACAGGACCTAAACCACGAATGCCTGTTTTATCGTCAAAATATTCCCCGCGGTAGCTTAAGGTAAAAGCGTCAGAGAACACATAGCTCAAATACAAAGCAGCACCGCCCCAGTTTTGGGCTTTAGCACCTGCGGGTTTCTCATTACCGGCCACTAAATTTAAGCCAACTTTGAAGCTCGCTGTTATATCATATTGGATGACAATATCCCCAATGTTGCGCCAGCCAGCACCTTCATCACCGCCAGCGTAGTTAATGATAAAAGTAAGCGGGCTTAACACCGGAAAAGAAAGCTGGGCAATGGCAGTTTTTTCGCGGTTGTTGTCCACATAGCTATCCCAGCCATTGACAGCACCTACCATTAGGCCTACTTTGTCGGCAAGGTTATAGTCGAGCTTAGCTCCTGTATGATAGAATGGCCCATAACCAAAGAGATATCCTAACATATAATTGGCATTTTGGTAAGATTCTACCACTTCATAGCCAATATGGGTACCAAACTGGCCTACCGTTAGGGTTAGGTTGTCAAGTAAACCAGCTGACACATAGGCTTGTTTGATGGCGGTGCTGGTGTTAGATTCACCTGCTGGGCTTAGGTTGTTAAAGTTAGTCAGCTCGGCATTGGGCCCATGGATGAGATCCGCCACTACCTGCCAGTCATTATTGCCCAGTTCAAATTTTGTTTGGATGAGCCCTAAAGTAAACTGCTCGCTAGCACTTTCAAAAATCCGCCCTGTGGTAGCTGAACCACCCGCCCAAGAAGGTCTGGCATCTTTTTTAGCTGCTGTATGGTAGCCATAATAGGCGTCGGCATAGCCACCAAATTTGAGATAAATACCGTTGTCAGATAACGGTACCTTGCTTTGTTTGAGCAGCAAGCCTTCTTTAACTTCTTCTTCGCTGGTTTCTTCAGCGCGAATACTGGTAGCTGACAAAAGGGTTGCGGTCAGTATTACCAGCCATTGGTTTGTGGTTTTACGTTTCATGGTTGTCTCCTTCAATGTTATGGGGAAACCAGATGGTTTCCCGATCCCGGCCGGTTTTGAACTTTTCGGGATTCTGTAGCTTCTCTTACAAATGGCGTGCCAAGCTGGAGTTAAGGAGATTTGATGAGCGACGCTTTTTGTCGTTTATAAAATAAGCGTTCTGTATGCTAAGTATATGAGTTAGTTGGTGATTCCTATGGCTTTATCGTAAAGAGCGAAACCCCGCATATTTTCTCGACAACCTGTCTGAAAACAAGAGTCAGGGGTATGCTATTGACAGGCACCTATACGGCGCTAATAACGCCATTTGAGAAAGGTGGTGAAAAGGTGGATTTTGCTGCCCTGAAAAGGCTGGTTGAGTTCCAGATGGACAATGGCATTGAAGGGCTGGTGCCCTGTGGTACAACGGGCGAAAGTCCCACACTTGACCATCGTGAACATGAAGAGGTCATTGCCAAAGTCATTGAGTGGGCAAAAGCTCGGCGGGCTGATACTACCATCATTGCTGGCACGGGCAGCAATTCCACGAAAGAGGCCATTGAGCTTACCCGCGCGGCTGCCGCTGCCGGGGCCGATTATAGCTTGCAGGTCAACCCCTATTACAATAAACCCACCCAAGAAGGGCTATACGCTCATTTTTCTACCATTGCTGACAGCGCCAAGATCCCTTTAATTTTATACAACATACCCGGCCGCACGGGGATTTCCCTTACCATTGAAACCATCCGCCGGCTGGCGCAACATGAAAACATTGTGGGTATTAAAGAAGCCACGGGGGATCTCAACTTTATGACCCAAGTGATCCAAGAAACTCCCGAAGACTTTGTATTACTTTCAGGCGATGATAATTTATTACTACCCGTGCTCTCCATTGGTGGCCGGGGGGTGATTAGTGTGGTGTCTAACATTTTACCTAAAGAAACAGGTGAGATTACCCGCGCGTGGTTTCAAGGGGAGATGGCTAAAGCACAAAAGGTGTTTCATACCTTGTTCCCGCTGTGTAAGTATATGTTTATTGAAACAAATCCCATACCAGTTAAGTATGCTGCTTTTACCCTCGGATTGTGTGAAAATGTCTTGCGCTTACCTCTAACCCCCTTAGCCAAACACCATGAAGCAGCAGTTAAAAGTGCCTTAGAGCGTGCCCAAGGAGCCTTATCCCTATGAGCCTTGCCTTTGGTATTGTCGGCGCCTTAGGCCGTATGGGGCAGGCAATTGCGCGCGCCTCCCTGTCAGATTCCCGCCTGCGGTTAGTGAAGGCATTTGAAGCAGCAGAACATCCGCAGCAGGGGGGGGATTTTCAGGCACTAACCGGGTTACGCCTGCTTAGTATGGTTAAGCTCTCAACCTTACACAAAGATGAACTTACCGGTCTTGCAGGGGTCATTGATTTCTCGCAACCGGAATCATCCGTGCAGACTGCCGGGTTATGTGCGGAAGCGAAGGTTCCTTTGGTAATAGGTACCACGGGTTTTACCAAAGAACAGCAGGCGGCGATCCAGCGGGCAGCGGATTCCATTGCCATTGTGCAGTCGTCGAATATGTCAGTGGGGGTAAATCTACTCTTCGCTTTAACCCGGCAAGCAGCCCGGGTGTTGCGCGATAAACATTTTGATCCTGAAATTACAGAAATCCACCATCGGCTTAAAAAAGACGCCCCTTCGGGTACGGCTAAAACCTTAGAAAAAATTTTATTACAAGAATATGGTTGGGATGAAACCCAGGCCCGTTTTGGTCGCGCAGGTATGGTGGGCGAGCGCCCTAAAGAAGAATTAGGGATATTTGCCTTGCGAGGTGGCGATGTGGTGGGTGAACATACGGTTTTCTTTTTGGGGGATGGAGAGCGTCTGGAATTAAAACACCAGGCCACCTCGCGCGATACTTTTGCCCAAGGGGCACTGGCAGCCCTACTATTTTTACAAGGTAAGCCAGCTGGCCTTTATGCTATGGCGGATGTTTTGGGACTTAACTAATGCAGCAGTTTATTATTGAAGGTGGCCACCCCCTGCGGGGAGAAATTACCCCGCAAGGCAACAAAAATGAAGCGCTACCCGTATTATGTGCTGCAGTGATGAATGGTCATGCGGTTACCATCCATAACATTCCCTATATTGAAGATATTAAAAATTTATTTAAAATTCTCGAATTTATTGGCGCTAAAATAACGCCCCAAGCACCTGATGACTGGCATACGGTAACGATATCCACCCCGGGTATTATTACGAACCAGTTGCCGGCGGATTTAATTTCACCGCTGCGGGGTTCGGTTACGTTAATGGGGCCACTTTTGGCGCGTACGGGCAAAGTGTTTCTGCCACGGCCGGGGGGTGACAAAATTGGCCGGCGGCGCATTGATACCCACTTGTTAGCCATGGCAAAATTAGGTGCGGAAGTTGAGGTTTTTAAAGACGGCTATCTGGTGCACGCGCAGGAGCTGCGGGGCACAGACATCCTGCTTGATGAGGCCTCAGTGACCGGTACTGAAAATGCGCTTGCCGTGGCTGCTGTTGCCAAAGGCGAAACGGTCATTGAAAACGCCGCTTCAGAGCCCCACGTGCAGGGTATGTGCCGCTTTTTGCAAAAGCAAGGTGTGCATATTGAAGGCATTGGCAGCAATGTGTTGCGTATTTTAGGGGTGGATGGTTGGCAAAACCTCAAACCCGTTGAACATTCCATTGGCCCTGACTATCTCGAAATTGGTAGTTTTGTCTCGATGGCTGCTTTAACCAAGGGAGAGCTTCTTATTAAAGATGTGGTGCCGCGGGATTTGCGCATGATCCAAATGGTGTTTGAGCGGCTTGGTATTGGGTTGGAATATGTGGTTGATGCCGGGCGCACCCATGTAAAGGTAGCGGCAGGGCAAAAATTAAAAATTAAAACCGATGTCCATGGTGAGATACCTAAAATTGATGACGCGCCGTGGCCCATGTTTCCTGCCGATTTAGTGTCGATTGCTTTAGTAACTGCCACCCAATGTGAAGGTACTGTGTTAATTCACGAAAAAATGTTTGAATCTCGCCTTTATTTTACGGATAAACTGATTGGTATGGGGGCCAAGATTGTGTTATGTGACCCCCACCGGGCGGTAGTAATTGGCCCCTCTAAATTGTATGGTGCGGTAATGTCCTCGCCAGACATCCGCGCGGGGATGGCATTGGTCATTGCCGCCATGGCAGCCGAGGGACGTTCCACTATCCAAAATATCATCCAGATAGATCGCGGCTATGAAAATATCGACATCCGCCTGCGTGCTTTAGGGGCGCAAATTAGCCGGGTAAGTGGTTAATCAATGCCCAGCCGCTGCTCTCCCTGGTGGCGAAAAAAACCTGCCGCTTCTTCTATAGCGACAGTTTCTGCTTCGGCGCCATAGTATTTTTTGCGCAAGTCATGTAGCGCTGTTTCTGGGGGATTTCCCTTAAATTGGTTTATGAGACTCTCCCGGGCAGCCAGGTACTCTTTGCCGGCGCGCCAGCGCTGTTCGCGCTCGACATCTAAAATATCCCAGCGCTCTAAGGCAGCGGCATCCATCCCCATTTCACTGCGGATATTGCGCAGGGCCGCTTTTTGTTGCACGGGATCTAATTTTCGCAGGTCGTCTTGTACAACGCTGAGAAAAGAATGTACCATTTCTTGTTGGTGGCGCTCTAAATAAGCCTTAGAAAGCTCGCCATAGTTTTCTTGTAGTGCGCTTTTGTACTGGTTTAGCTTCTGGTCAACACTGAGGTTGGGGGCATTTTTAAGCTCCTCAAGCACCCCACGGATATTTTCAGCTTTTATTTCAGCGGCAAAAATAATATCGGCGTTTTCTTTACCAAAAAAAGCAGCGCGCCGCTCGGCTAAAAGTTTATTGCGTTCTGCGCGGCTCATTTGGTCCAGTTTCTCTTTGTTCTCGGCCAGCCAAGCGTTGTAACGCAACAGAGATTCTAATTGGTTAAATAAGTGCCCTGCTAAACCGGGAAAAGCAGCAGCGGATAGTTCGTTGGCACAAGCTACCCAATCGTTAGGTTGTTCTTTTTGGCACAGCCGGATGAGCTCTTCTAACATTTTAATTTGAATATAATTGTTGTCGATATTTTTGCCCCATCTCTGCCGAATGAGAGCGATTTTCTGTTCAAAAGTCAATTCCCCTTCGATGCGACGCCCGCCTTCTTCGTTTAATTTATAGACAATAGAACTAAGAGCGGCGGCGTCTATTTCGCGCACTGGGCGCGGGTTCTTCTTTAATTTTTTGAGCTGGCGGATGGAATCAGGTTCCTCGTTAAGATACCAAAATAAAAAAATAACAGCGACAATTAGCAATATACCTGCTAAGGTATTTCTTAAGTAGGGAGTTTTTAGCATCATGGGCAAGTTACGAGATAAGAATTCAACAGGAAATAAAATTTAAACAAGCCGGGGTTGCCCCCAGCTTTAAGGTTGTCAGTCGTAATACGCGATGTAATCGAAAATTCCCGCGTAAAACTCCATTTCGTCAAAAGTGTCAGGTGGTACCCCAATGATATCCAAATGATCTTGGTCAATCACACTGGACATTGAGGTCATCTGTGCTGACGAAGGCGCGTTGATGTTAGAGACATAACCTGTCGAGGTGTCTGTGGTGATATAGTCTAAGCATAAAAAGCACTCATTATATCTCAAACGGTGCCCCATCTGCTGGGAATTAATCCCCACTAAACCATCATCGTCGCGATCGGTTCTCGTGCCGTTACCCTTGCCCGCAGCGCCATCCCCATCACAGTCATCCACGCAGTAGCCGTCGCCATCAATATTGTGAAAGCCATTTTTCACAATGAAGAGCGCCGGGTTTACCGAAAGACCACTTTGGGCGGTGATGAGCGAACCATAGCGAAAAGCATAGGTAGAGCTAATCGGATTGTTGGTATTGAACACTTTGGCACCGGTGGTGATTCCATCCCCGGGCCAATCGTCATAGACCAACTGTTTGGCCCCAGCAACGCCATCACTGCCTGGACGGTAAATCGTATTACCAAACAGGGTGGCCAATGCGTCAATGATACTGGTTACCCCCGCGCCTAAATTGAGCACATGCTTCGCAATGGGTGAGCCACGGTGGGGCGAAGAAATCGAGATCAACACCCGCACTACGGTGCGCCCCTTACGTTGGTAAAGCACTTTAGCCGCCTTGCGGATGTCAAAACCACCTTGGGAATGGCCTACGAGGTTAATATGGGTTGCGCCTGTAGTAGCCATATAAGACTCTACCTGGTTGGCAACATCTAAGCCCCTCACTTCTGACGATTGGAAAGGATAGGTTGCGGTTTGGTGGGCTTTTTGGTTTTTGTCAATGTTACTGTTGCAGGTAATTTCCAAAAACTCATCACAGGGATCGCCCACAAACACACCGTAGTCATCCCCCCAATAGTCATAACCTAAAATATTGTCAAAACCAGCCATACCATGCGCAAAGACCACCGGGTAGGTCGTTTTTGCCGCTGCGGCCGATAGTGACACTGTAAAGCCCATGAGTGCCAGCAAAGCTAGCATAGCCAGGGTTTTTTTCATTAAGAGACACTCCTGTACGTGTAAGAAATCCTAAAAAGTAGTCTTGTTTGTTGCCATACTATAGCAACTGTAGCAAGCCCAACTTTTTAGGGATTTTTTTTAACTTTATGCGATCGGTTTTCTGTTTAACAAATGTTATATGTTTTCACTGCCAGCAGAGTGCCAAAAAATGGCGAAATTCTCTAAGGTTTATGGTGGCTTTAGCTTTTTTCTTTAAGTCGTAACCTTTCCCTTAAGCTAAAATATCCCCCGGTACCCGCACAAATCCCTCCATAAGAACGCGGGCGCTGCGGCTCATGATGGCTTTTTCGACCACCCACTGCCCGTTTTTCTCTGTGGCCTTAGCACCTACCCGCAAGGTGCCAGAAGGATGGCCAAATTTGACTACTTCCCGCTGCCCACCGCCGGCAGCTAAATTGACTAAGGTTCCGGGAATGGCCGCTGCTGTACCAATGGCCACAGCAGCAGTGCCCATCATGGCATGGTGCAGTTTTCCCATAGAAAGGGCGCGCACGTTCAGGTCAATTTCAGAGGCCTTGATTTCTTTGCCGCTAGACGATAGATAGCTCTTAGGCGGGCTTACAAAGGCAATTTTAGGGGTATGCTGGCGGTTGGCAGCTTCGGCAATGTTGTGAATTAAACCCATTTTAACTGCCCCATAAGCGCGGATGGTTTCAAAGCGGGCTAAAGCTTTTTCGTCATTGTTGATATCCGGCTGCAATTCAGTGCCCTGATAACCAATATCCGCTGCATTGAGAAAAATAGTAGGGATGCCAGAATTGATTAGAGTTGCTTTGAACCGACCAATTTCCGGTACTTCGAGTTCATCCACCACATTGCCGGTGGGAAATAAAGCGCCTTCCCCTTCGGCGGGCTCCATAAATTCAAGTTGGATTTCTGCAGCAGGAAAAGTCACCCCATCTAACTCAAAATCCCCCGTCTCTTGTACTTGACCGTTGGTAATGGGTACATGGGCAATGATAGTTTTTTGTATGTTGGCCTGCCAAATGGTAACAGTACAAATACCGTTTTGGGGGATTTTCTCTTTATCTATTAAACCAGCGGCAATGGCAAAAGGGCCCACGGCAGCACTTAAGTTGCCACAGTTGCCACTCCAGTCAATGAAGGGTTGGTCAATAGATACCTGGCCAAAGAGATAATCAATGTCATGATCCCGTTGGCTGCTTCTTGCGACAATCACGGTTTTGGAAGTGCTTGAGGTGGCCCCCCCCATGCCGTCAATGTGTTTGCCATAGGGGTCGGGGCTGCCAATGACCCGCAGTAGCAGGGCGTCACGGGCTTTGCCGGGTTGTTGGGCGGCTAAGGGTAAATCTTGCAGGCGAAAGAATACCCCTTTGCTAGTACCGCCCCGCATATAGGTTGCGGCGATTTTTATTTGGGGAGCAAATGCCATAGTTATGCCTCGTTACTTTGAATTGGCGTTAAGTAACTCTTTAGCAAAGCGCTGCAGAATGCCGCCTGCCTCATAAGTTGCCACCTCGGCAGCTGTATCAAGGCGGCAGGTAACTGGCACGCGATCCACCTGACCATGGCGGCGTTTTATAACTAACGTTAGATCGGCTCGGGGAGCTAAGGTGCCCTCAACATCATAGGTTTCGCTGCCGTCTAAGTGTAGGGTTTTGCGGTTGCTGCCGGGCTTAAATTCCAGTGGCAACACTCCCATGCCCACTAAATTGGTACGGTGGATGCGCTCAAAGCCTTCGGCTACAATGGCTTCGACACCTGCTAAACGCACCCCTTTGGCAGCCCAGTCACGCGAGCTGCCCTGGCCGTAGTCAGCGCCGGCAATGATAATTAAAGGCTGGCCGCGCTGCATATAGGTTTCAATGGCCTCCCACATGCGCATTACTTTGCCCTCTGGTTCTAAACGCGTTAAGGAGCCTTGTTTTACCTGGCCGTGTTCATCCTTTACCATTTCATTAAATAATTTGGGATTGGCAAAAGTAGCCCTTTGGGCCGTTAGGTGGTCACCGCGGTGGGTAGCATAAGAATTAAAATCTTCTTCAGGCAATCCCATTTTAGCTAAATATTCTCCCGCCGCACTGTTGCGGGTAATGGCATTTGAGGGGGATATATGGTCTGTTGTAATGTTATCGCCAAAAATAGCCAAGGGAACCATCCCCTTTAAGGTGGGTTTTTTGGCCAAGGCCCCTTCCCAATATGGCGGCCGGCGGATGTAGGTACTCTGTGGCCGCCAGTCATAGAGGGGCTTCACTTTAGCGTCTTTATCCTTGCGGGGGGCAAACATCGGTTCATACACTTTAGTAAAATGCTCCGGCTTTACATATTTAGCGACTAACGCATCAATTTCTTCATCAGTGGGCCAAATGTCTTTTAAGGTAATCGGGTTACCTGCTGCATCATAACCTAAAGGGTCTTTTTCAATATCAAAGCGAATGCTGCCGGCAATGGCATAGGCGACCACTAAGGCTGGTGAAGCTAAAAAAGCTTGTTTCGCATGGGGATGTATGCGGCCGTCAAAATTGCGGTTGCCTGATAAAACAGCGGTGGTATAGAGATCGCGTTCGACAATTTCTCGTTCAATTTCAGGTTGTAGTGCCCCACTCATACCATTGCAAGTAGTGCAGGCAAAAGCCACAATCCCAAAACCTAATTGTTCTAATTCTGGCAACAAACCACTTTCTTCTAAATAAAGCTGCACTGCTTTGGAGCCCGGTGCCAGAGAGGTTTTCACCCAAGGTTTGCGCTTAAGACCTTTGGCGTTGGCATTGCGCGCTAAAAGACCTGCTGCAATTACATTGCGGGGATTGCTGGTATTGGTGCAGCTCGTAATGGCAGCGATGATAATAGCTCCATCGGGCATTTTGCCGGCCTCTTCTTGGTAGGGCGCGGCAATCCCACTTTTAGCTAAATCTTTAGTGCTCACTCTTCGGTGCGGGTTAGAAGGACCGGCTAAGGTGCGCGTGACGGTAGAGAGGTCAAACTTTAACACCCGCTCATATTCGGCGCTTTTGAGACTCTCTGCCCAAAGCCCCGCCGTTTTAGCGTAAATTTCTACTAATTTTACTTGCTCTTCACTGCGGCCAGTTAAACGCAAATAGTTTAATGTTTGCTCGTCAATGAAAAATATGGCCGCTGTTGCCCCATACTCCGGTGTCATGTTCGATATCGTCGCTCGATCCCCCAACGTTAGGTAGGGCACTCCCTCGCCATAAAATTCTAAATAAGCAGAGACTACTTTTTCTTTACGCAAAAATTCAGTGAGATATAAGACAATATCCGTTGCCGTAATCCCTGCTGCTGGCTTGCCGATAAGCTCAACGCCAATAATATCGGGTAAACGCAGGTAAGATGGATGGCCTAACATTACGGCTTCTGCCTCAAGCCCGCCCACCCCAACTGCAAGTACTCCCAGGGCGTCCACATGGGGGGTATGACTGTCGGTACCGACCATGGTGTCAGGGTAGGCCACACCATCTACCGCGTGTATTACCGGCGACATTTTCTCTAAGTTAATTTGGTGCATAATGCCATTGCCGGGTGGGATGACCTCGACATTTTCAAAGGCATGTTTGGTCCAATTGATAAAATGAAAGCGATCGTCGTTGCGGCGGTCTTCAATTTCCCGGTTTTTCTCAAAAGCGTTCTTTTCATAGCCAGCATGCTCTACGGCGAGCGAGTGGTCAACAATAAGCTGAACGGGTACGACAGGATTTACTTTCGTGGGATCTCCTCCTTGGGCGGCAATAGCATCGCGCAGGCCAGCTAAATCCACCAGAGCTGTTTGCCCTAAAATATCGTGCGATACCACCCGTGTGGGGTACCAAGGGAAATCGAGGTCGCGTTTGCGATACATTAGCTGCTTGAGGGCATCACTTAATAAAGCGGGTTCACAGCAACGTACCAAATTTTCTGCAAATAACCGTGAGGTATAGGGCAGTTTTTCATAGCCGCCGGGCTCAATTTCATTTACGGCTTCACGGGCATCAAAATAATCCAGCTTGGTTCCGGGTAGTTTTTTACGGTATTTGGTGTTCATAACTTTTCCTTAAAGCTAATGTTTGGTTGAATATCTCAATAATATAAAGTTTTAACTGAAAATAGAAAAGCCATTTATAAAAAATAAGACAGCCTGACTATTCCAACTTGCTTTATTTCAGGATGGCCATGTTAAAACGAGCCCAGGCAGAAACCGGAGGAGCTCGCCTCCCTGACGGTTGCACCAGCAGGCCAGGCAACTTGAATTGGGGCAGCGTGATTCTTTTTTTCCAACCGAAATGTAGCTAATTGTGTTGCTGCTTGGTGACGCCCTGCGCAACTATGAAGTCAGGGATGATTGGTTAACAGACGATCCCCAAAAGCTACGGTTTTCGCCTGGGGCCAGACTCAATACAGCCATTGCCGCCTTAAATCTTGACAGCAGCGGCAAAAATTCATATAATACCGCCGCCTATGCGAATTAAGCGCCCCATTTCTGAATTTCGCCGTTTGCTGCAAGTTATTTCAGTTATTTTTGATTTTGCGATTGATATTTTTATTGCCCGTATGTACCGCGGGCGGGGGTTGCGGCCGCGCCCGGCCGGCAAAAGGCTCCTGGCTTTTATCTTGCGTACCCTCTTTCGCCGCGGTAAGGGTAACCGTAGCTTTGCCGTACAACTGCGCTTAACCATTGAAAGGTTGGGGCCAACCTATATTAAATTGGGGCAAATTTTATCCCTGCGCGAAGACCTGCTGCCTGAATCCATTATCATGGAGTTGCGCAAGTTGCAATCTGATGTGCCGCCCTTTTCCTTTATTGATGTAAAGCGCACCATTGAAAGTGAATTTAATCTGCCACTTTCCATGATCTTCAGCAAATTTGAAGAAAAACCTATTGCGGCAGCCTCTCTTGCCCAAGCCCATGTCGCGTGGCTCAAAGACGGTACCAAAGCTGTGGTAAAAGTGCAGCGACCGGGGATTGTGCGCCTGATGATTGATGACCTTAACATCATGAAGCGACTCGCCGCCCTTTTAATGTATGTACCTTTCGTGCGAGATTTCCGCCCCGATCGTTTAGTCGAAGAGTTTGCTAACTATACCATGCGCGAGCTGGATTTTCGCCAGGAAGGCAAACATGCCGATATCTTCCGCCGCAATTTTGCAGGAAATAACGATATTGTTATCCCCACCATCTTCTGGGATTATACTTCGACGAAAGTACTTACTATGGAGTTTATCGAAGGGGTTAAACCCGATGATACTGTTAAACTGAAGCAGTTGGGAGTCAATGGTTACCGCTTAGCTCGCTTGGGTGCTGATATTGTCATTAAACAACTTTTTATCGACGGCTTTTTTCACGGCGATCCCCACCCTGGCAACCTGTTTGTGGTCGATAAAACCCGCTTTGGCATGATTGACCTCGGCATGATTGGCGCTTTTTCGCGTGAAACCAAGCGCAATATGTTTCTGTATTACTACCACCTGATTATCCAAGACTATGAAACTTCGGCTAAGTATATGGTAGGCCTAACAGAGCCCGGCCCCAATGCTGACATCAAAGGCTTTATGGAAGAAGTCATTGAAATTGGCAAAAGTTGGACCGGCGCTGACTTTAAGGAATATTCTTTGGGTAAACTCATCTTAAATGCTATGAACCAGGCCGCTACTTACAAACTATATTTTAACAGTGACATTATCTTAGCCGTGAAAGCCATTGTTACTATTGAAGCAGTCGCTCATATCCTGTCGCCGGGGATTGATCTAGCCGAAATATCCCGCCCGATGATGACGAAAATTTTTTTAGAGCAATTCTCTCCCATGAAAGCAGTGCAGTCGATCTTGCGTGCTTTACCAGACTATGTCGAATTTCAAGATGAGGCGCCCCGCAAGTTACTCAAAGCCATTGATATGGTCTCGAGTGGTAAGTTGCAAGTTGAGCTAAGCCATCCCCCCCAAACTGAAGATGCGAAAAAAAGAAAAATTTCTACCTTTGCCTATTTAGCTGCGGGTAGTTTTTTTAGCGGTGTTTTTATGGCCCTAAGCCCTAATGTGCCTGGCCCCGTGATTAGCAGCATTCATGGTTTAGCGGGTGTGCCGGTGCTGACGGTGGGGATGTTTCTGGCTTCTCTGGCTTCTCTTTTGGTGGTCATCCGCAAGTTACGTAAATCCACTCTTTAAAAATTTACTAAAAAAACCGGGCCGGGGTAAAGGGGTTGTCTAATTCGGTTTCCCGACGAAAGCCCTGGGATAGGGTTTCACTAATTTCGGCGATCATTCCTAAAGCAATGGTCATGCCATGGCCCCCCCAGCCGGCATTCCAAAATAAGTTTTGTACCTTGGGGTCAAAGCCCAAGACTGGGCGGTTATCCCGCGGAAAACTACGTAAGCAGGCATGGGCGGTTTCTATGGTAAAATCAGCAAACCACGGCAGGTGGTGGCGAAAAATTGCCCGCATGGTATGAGCCATCTTCTCGTCGGGGGTATAGTCAGCAGCTGTGGTTGGCGTTTGGTCGCCGGGGGTAGCTAAAATGGCTTCCCTATCGGGTCGCAGGTAAAAATCATTTTGTTCATCCCAGAGAACTGGCAGGTCTGCCGGTAGCTTTTTTCCTGCTGGGGGCAACATGCGGTAAAGATGCCTTTTGTGAGGTATAATGGGGATGTCACTGCCAGCTTGCTGGCCTAATTCCCGCGCCCAGGAGCCGGCAGCGTTGATGATGAGATCGCTGTTATGGATTTCCA
The DNA here is from genome assembly GCA_938038265.1 of uncultured bacterium. Classification (GTDB taxonomy): domain Bacteria; phylum Spirochaetota; class Leptospiria; order Turneriellales; family Turneriellaceae; genus CALHRC01. The sequence continues at coordinate 10,397 of CALHRC010000027.1, read as the reverse complement.
TAGCTATGGTGCTGTGGTTGTTCAGGAATTCCTGAACAGGTTCAATAGCTATCTGGCAGATATATCCCCCCCTTATGTTTTGGATATGAACGCGGTGGCCAAAATGCAGGGTGATGCCTTGCCGCTGGCATTCGCCCACTAAATGGCGGGTGAGCTCGGCAATACCAATGATGCCATTTTGGGCGACAAATTCGCCTGAAAATACTTGCCCGTCGGGCAAACGATAGCTACCCGGTTGGGGTTCTAAGCCAGTTATGGTAGGTTGGTTGTTGTAATCTCTTTCTAAGGGGCGGATAAGCAGGCCACAGGGTTGGTATAGGGCAGGATATTGTTGCAAAGTGATAACCCCTGTTCTGGCAACCCGTGATAATGCCGGGTCGGCTTCATAGCTGCGGGCAATGGCGGCATTGCGCGATGAAGTGTAATAGCAAGCATGGGGGGCGGGGTCAAAAACAACCACCTGGTAGCCCGCCTGGCGAGCAGCTAAAGCGGCGGTCAGGCCGGCCACCCCACAGCCGGCAATGATGGCCTTAGGCATTCTTTTTCTTACGCCGTGGTTTAGGTTTGTCAATACTTTCTTGCTGCGTAGTTGTTTTGCGGGGGAATAAAACGACATCCCCTTTGATGATAGGTGGGGGGAGACGGTGGCCAGCTAAAGTTTCAAGTTCTTCAAAGGGGTTTTCTTCTGCCATTTCATGTTTGCCGACTTGTGTCATGTCATAGCCAGGGCGAAACCTTCGTTCAATGGCCTCGCGAATTTTATCAATACCGCCAAAAACAGCGGGCACGACAAATACGGTAATTAAGGTAGATCCAATAAGGCCGCCAATGATGGCAATCCCCATGGACTGGCGCATTTTAGCGACTTCATCTAACCCTAAGGCTATGGGCATAATGCCGGCAATCATGGCAAAGGATGTCATTAAGATGGGGCGTAGGCGCAATTGGCCGGCGCGGTAGATAGCTTCACTGCGGCTCATGCCATAGCGGATTCCTTTGACAGCATAATCAACTAACAAAATTGAATTTTTTGTCACCAAGCCCATGAGTAAAATAATGCCAATCATACTAAAGATATTTAACATTTGCCCTGTTATTGCAAGCGATAGAAAAGCGCCCGACACGGCAGGCGGAATCGCAAATAAAATGGTCACGGGAGTGATAAAGGATTCATACAGTGAAGAGAGCGAGAGGTAAATAAACAACAGAGCTAAACCAAAGGCAATGAGGATGTTTTGCACCAATTCCTTAAAATCTTGTGACTGTCCCCAAAAAGCATAGGTAATTCCTGTGGGTGGTTTTAGCTCTTGGGTGAGAATTTTTATGGCAGCTTTTTCAGCACTTTCAATAGCGCCTTTGGGGGCTAAATTGGCTTTAATTTGGATGATGCGGGAGCGGTCTTGTCGGGTAATACGCGCTGGGCCGGTTGTGTTTTCTCCTTTACTAATAAATTTTAGCGGAATTAAACGATTGGTCTGGTTGGGCACCTTTGTCTGGTTAAAGGCGCTTTTAAGATCGCGCTGCTCTTTTTTGAGGCGCATGAGAATGTCATATTCGCGCCCGCCTTCATAAAATTTACCGACAACGCCACCGGCAATATGGTAGCGTAATTCAGCCCCGGCAACCCCGGGAGTTACCCCGACTAATTGCATTTGTTCCGGGATGAGTTTTACTTGAAACTCTGGTTTACCGGGGCGAAAATCAGTATCCACATCGATGAGATCAGGAATTTCACGCAGTTTTACCAATAGCTCGGCAGCGTATTTTTCTAAGGCAGCTAAATCCTCACCCATTAAATTTAAATTAAAGGGATATTGTACCCCCCCACCAACGGGGCTGTAGTCATTGACTGACGGGCGGGCATAGTCATAACTTTTAAGAATTTCCCGAAATTTTTCTTTCATTTCGTTGGTGGATATTTTTCTATATTTGGCATCTACCATTTTAACAGCAATAGTAGCCTGGTTCGTTATGCCATCTGTGGTGCCGACAACAGATGCGAGGATGTCAATTTCAGGAATTGCTTTGAACTCGGCTTCTATTTTTTCAACGACGGCCCGCGTGCCTTGCAGTGAAGTACCCGGTGGCATTTCAACAGAAACTAAAAATTCTCCCATATCGTTGGGGGGCATAAAGGTTTTTTTCACTATGCCGAGTGAGCCGCACGAACCAAGAAAAATTAAAGTGGTCAGGCCAATAACCGTCCAGGGGTGTTTGAGGGCAAAGTGCATGGTTTTGTCATAGAGTTGGTCGATGAAATCCTGAAAACGGTTAAAACCACGGATTAGTATATTGCCTTTGGCGTGAATATTGCCGCCAGCAAAATAAGCCGAGAGCATCGGGGCAACTGTCAGAGCGTCAAAGGTAGAGATAATGAGGGCAAAAACTACTGTTAGGCCAAATTGTTTGAAAAATTGACCAACAATGCCTTGCAGAAATCCCACCGGTAAAAATACTGCAATTACAGTAACCGATGTCGCAATGACAGCTAAGAGCACTTCCCGGGTACCTTTCTCTGCGGCCTCTACAGGATGCATGCCGGCTTCTAATTTTTTAAAAATATTTTCGCGCACCACAATGGCGTCATCAACCAATAGCCCAATGACAAGGGTAAGTGCCAGTAGTGTCATTACGTTTAAAGTAAAGCCCATGGCCAACATAATGATAAAGGCGCCTAAGAGCGAATTTGGTAGAGCCAGGCCGGTAATGATAGTAGAGCGCACATTGCCGAGAAAAAAGTAAACCACGATAACAGCCAAAAAAATCCCCAAAATTAAATCAAATGAAACAGAGTCGATGTTCATTTTTACAGAACGGGCGCCGTCTCTTACTAAAACCACTTGTGGATTGCCTGCTACCTGTTTCAATTTTTCATTGATGTAAATTACTCTTTTTTTCACGAATTCAGCAACCTCAACTGTATTAGCTCCCGATTGTTTATAGACATCAATGAAGAGCGCCTGCCGTGACTCCCGTTTTAATGTTTTAGGATCTATAGTGTGGCCCTGCTGAGCAGCTGCAGTAAAGCGTTCTTGTTCTTCTCGTGTGGGACCATATAAAGTAGCCAGGGTAGTAGGATCTTCCGTGCTGTCTGTTACACTGGCAATCTGCGAAAGTTTAACGGAACTACCCGCATCACTGCCAAAAGAGATGACAGCGTTTTGAATCTGGGAGAGTTTTTCAAAGCGGCCAATGGTTCTAAAAGAAAGTTCACTGCTGCCTTTTTCATGCTTACCTACAGGAACGTTTACTCCCCAATTTTTTAAGGCATTGGCTACCCAAACAGCAGCTAAATTGTAGTCATTGAGTTTGTTGCGGTCAATTTCTATTTGAATTTCACGTTCCACCCCGCCCATAAGGCGCACGGCACCCACATTCGCTACTTGCTCTAAAGGTACTTTTACCTGATCGCGGGCAATATCATATAACTGCCCAGCCGATAGCGAAGAATCGGCGCTGAGAGATAGACGAACAATTGGTTGATCCGCAGGATCAAAGCGGGCAATGACCGGCTCCTCCATCCCCGAAGGTAGTAAAGCACGAATGCGAGCAATTTTATTCCTTACTTGTTGTTCAGCATCTTTGATATCGGCAGAAAGGGCAAACTCACAGATTACTTGCGAAACACCTTCTTGGCTGTACGAAGAAATACGTTTAAGACCAGAAATAGAAGACAATTCTTCTTCCATTGGTTTTGAGATCAACTCCTCCATTTCTTCAGGCCCAGCTCCCGTATAAACAGAAGTAACTGTAATAAAGGGGATATTCACATCGGGGAACATGTCAACCCCCAAACGCTTTAGAGAAACATAACCGACAATGGTCACCAACGTGACAATACTGGTAATAAAAATGGGTCTTTTAATCGAAAATGCGGCAATGTTCATGTTGCCATATTCTGAAAGACTGCCATCCTGACAATTTAATTAACCAGTTAGTTAATTGGTAAGCACACAACAAATCCCTTCGGGAAAGGCTAAGTGGCAGCAGCCCCTCTGAAGAATTCCATAGCTGGTGGGGAATTCCCCCCCATGGGACATAATCCGGTTTTTTAGTAACTCACAGGTCTCTGGGGGGATGGAAGCTGCTTTTGTTCAGGAATTCTAAGAACAGATAGAGAATTCCCCAACACAGAACTTATCCCAAAATAAAGAGGGGATGGACAATAAACTATATAACGTTATATTTGTTTTTATGCTGTCCTAGCAAGAAACCCACCATCCTCCTGTAAGATGCGACATAATGTAAGTTTTTGGTAACTAAAAACCCCGTGGGGGGCATATAGCAAGGTTGCAGATTTCTCACAGAAAATGTTTTGACAGTGTCATTCCTTAGAGTAAAATTGCCCATGTTATCACCCGAAATGCAGCAAGTACTCGAATATTACAATGCGGGTTTGGCCCTTTACAAAAAACGCCAGTTTGCTGAAGCTAAAACTTATTTTCAAAAAGCGCTTGAGGTAAAGCCTGACGATGGGCCGTCGGCGTTATATGTAGAGCGCTGCGATCATTTTCTTCAGAACCCGCCCCCGGCTGACTGGGATGGTGTGTTTGTCATGACGACGAAGTAATACATGAGCGTTAAAGATAACAAGAAAAAACTCGCTGAAGCGACGGTTTTTCAAGTAGATAGTATCTTTCGCGGCATTTTGACCCACCAGCGCCCCTTAAGAATTTTGGGGCGTTTTGAAGGTGAGATTTTTGGCAAAGAACTACTTGAAATTGGCAGCAGTGCCAAGATCGAGGCCAATATTGAAACGACTCACCTTGTGGTATTTGGTCATGTCACAGGTAATGTGAACGCCTCTGAAAAGGTTGAATTAAAAAATGGGGCTACTTTGATTGGCAATATCAAAACACCGAATTTGGAGATTGAAGACGGCGTGGTTTTTGAAGGCAAGTGCGAGATGAAGACGTCTGAAAAGGCAAGTTGATTTTTCAGCCCCTTTTTCTTATTGCATGGCCGGCGCGCTGTGTTTTTCTGGCATGGTGCCGCCACATTTTTGGTAAACGGTTGTGAAAGTCTTCGGTATTTGTCATAAGTTTGCGGAATAATCTGTTGGTGGGCCTTTTAGAGGCTTTATCAGGCTGAAACTTTCCACTATCTTGATATGCAAAACATCCTTTTGGATATTGCGGGGGTTGAGGGCGTGGGCGTCATCCACGATTCTTTAGAGGGATCGTTTTTTAGCTGACTGGCTGCCTGAACTTTCAAAAGATGCGCTAATGAGACAGCGCGACCAAGCAGAACAGAGTGTCAGAGTCGGCGACCGTCGCACCCGGCAGCGTGAGGTGATACTTGAATTGATCCGCAGAAGTGAACGGCCTTTGCGGGTGTCGGAAATTCTTGAACTTGCCCAAAAAGAGCTACCAGCGTTGGGGATTGCCACGGTTTACCGCACGGTGAAGATTCTGCAGGAAAGCGGTTATCTAAAAACAGTTAACCTGCCCGGTGGCGATACTTGTTTTGAGCGGGAAGATCTGGAGCATCATCATCATTTTCAGTGTAATTTCTGTGGGCGGGTTTATGATTTACCGAATTGTCCGGTAAAATTGAATCTTTCCGCGCTTACCAAACAGGGGTTTATTCCCGAAGAACATGAATTGATCATTTATGGCCGTTGTCCTGAATGTAGCCAAACGCCAGTGGTTGTCTAAATGTATGTGAAAGAAATCATAAGACTTCTGGTGATTGATCACGATGCCGATCATCGGGCAATCCTTAAGGAGATGCTTAGCCGGCTTGCTAAAATCAGCCGCATTGGTTTTCGCACCAAAATTGTTTCCAGTGGAAAACGCGGTCTGCAGCAGGCAACCGAATTTAAACCTGATATCATACTTACGGAAATTCATCTTCCTGACATCAGTGGAATCAAGATTATTGAGCAATTAAAAGCAAATCGTATGTTAGAGGATACTCTGGTTCTGCTCATGACATCAGATAGTACCGAAGAGACTGCGTTATCTGGTCTTACGAGTGGCGCCAGTGACATTATTTTCAAACCAGTCAAGGTTATTGAACTTGCTCTAAAAATGGCTAACTTGCTTGAGTTGCGCCAACACCGCCGCCGCATCGCAGAGATGAGTGTTAAGCTCCAGGAAGAAAAAAATACACTGACCCAGTTTTTTTCTCCCGATTTGATGGATACCATCCTAAAAGAAAAAAGTATGGCAGAAACAAGTGGTATCAGTACCTTTGCGACTATTCTTTGTGTTGAAATTAGAAATATTGAAACTCTAAGCACGAAACTAAATCCATCTCACATGGCTTTGCTTTTGAGTGATATTTTTAACGGAATTACTTCGTTAGTATATTCCGGTTACGGTTCGTTCAATCGGTTTACTGGTGACCTGCTCATTGCCACTTTTGGCGCTCCGATAGTTTATGCCAATGATGCCTATAACGCTTACAAGACTGCGCAAGGCATCCGCGCTTTTTTTGCAGAATACAACCGCAAGTGCTTTATGTGGTTGGGGGATGAAATTTCGTATGGTATTGGTATTGCCAGTGGGCCGCTGTTTGCCGGGAATATCGGTTCCGATAAGCGGCTGGAATATACAGTGATCGGTCCTTCCGTAAAGATTGCTGTGCGTTTGGCGTCGTTAAGTCGTCTAACCGATACCGATCTGCTCATTGATGGCGAGACTGCTGGTATCCTGCGGGAGATCAGCGTGTTGCGCGAATTTAATTTCAGTCACCTCAAGGGAACCATGGGAAAGATTCCCGTGTTTACCATAACCGATATTGACGACAAAAAAGCAGAAGAGCTTTACATCCACACCAAGCAGGTGACCTACGATAACGCTGCAGAAATTGGTGAGGTGGAGTTTTTTTAATGTATTTTTTATTTTTTGGCTTTGGGTGCCTATTTTGTCAGCGCCACCACAGGCTCAGTTCAGGAAGGTAGGTAATCAGTAACTGGCAGCCGATGAGCAGCAACACATAAGGCCAGACCGAGCTATACACAGAAGTCAGCGGCTTTTTAAATCGGAATGAAGTAATGAATAGGTTGATACCAACTGGCGGCGTAATATAGCCAATTTCAAGGTTAGTGAGAAAAATTATACCCAGGTGCACCATGTCGATACCGTAGCCTTGGGCAACATGTATTACCAGAGGAGAGAGTACTACAATTGCAGAAAAAATATCCATTAAGGCGCCAGCAATGAGCAGAAAGATATTCAACAGCAACAGAAAGCCGATTTTCGTACTGACGACACTACTGATAAATTCAAACAGCAGTTCAGGAATGCCCAGCATGGTGAGGGCCTTTGTCATGCTAATTGCGAAAAAGACAATTAGGAGAATACCGCCAATTAACGAAGCAGCTTCTTCAAAGATCGCCGGCAGACTGCGGTATTTAATTTCTTTGAACACAACAACTTCCAGAAGCAGAAAATAGGCCACAAAAATAACAGACATTTCTGCTGGTGTAATTTTACCCGACATAAAAAGCGCGAAGATGACGGGAATGATAGCTATTTCTAATAGAGTTTTCCATGGTTCTGCTTTGTTTTCGGCTCTCAGTGCATTGCCAGAAGTTTGGCCGCGACCGATCAGTGCTGCATTTAGGCCCATTGCCGCAATTAGAAGCAATAGCGCCGGCACAATACCTGCTTGAAAAAGCTCATTGATGGGCGCTTTGTTCATAGAGAGAATGCCATAGAGAATTACCGGCAGACTGGGGAACAGCAACAGGCCTAGAGAACCGCCGGCGGTGATGACGCCTAACGCTTTTTTTTCGCTGTAGCCGGCTTTATTGAGTGCCGGCAGCAGCAGACCGCCTAAGGCGACAATGGTCACTCCGGAAGCTCCCGTCATTGGGGTAAAGAAAAACAGGGTGACCAGAGCAAAAGCGCCGATGGCCCAGGCGGGAACTTTCCCGCCGAAAAAGTGGAAGGGCAGGGCCGAGAGAGCGAAAATGCGTTGCGGGGTACCGGCATGGGCGAGGATATATCCCCCCAGAGCAAACAGTGGGATTGGCAGCAGCATATCGTTCATGGTGAGATCACCCAGGGGATCCATAAAAGCAGTCATCAGCTCATGTAAAAGTGGCGCATCGGGCGAAGTTGCCATGATTTCGCTGCTCAGTAGGGCCAGGGCGCTGCCGCCCAAAGCCGTAAACAGGGGCAGGCCGTTGAGTACCAGAATAAAAAGCAGCAGAAAAAAGAGAGGCAACATGTTGGCAACTTTTGCTCTTATGAAGGGATGTCAATCGAATTGGGCAGTTACAGTTTGCGCTGCTCGATTGTCGATAATCAAGCGATGCTGCGTGCTGCCGTAATATTTTTGTCGCTGGCTTTGCCTTATGCGGCCGGGCTGTATGCCCTCGGATGGCAGTATCACAGCGTTCGACCGGGCGATTCGCTCGAAAAAATTGCCCGGCGGTATTCCGTAACGGTGACCCAATTAGCCCAGTGGAATAACCTGAGTGATACCAACTCCATTTTTATTGGGCAGCGGCTTAAAATTCTCAGGGAAAGCGGTTTTGTCGCGGCGGCTCCAGAAGAAGATAGACCTGGCTTTACCCGACCTGTGACTCGCTGGAAAGTTGTGCGCTCTTATTCTGCTTCTGTAGATGAGCCCCACTACGGAGTTCTAGTGCGTACCGAAAAAGGAGCTTCCATCAGAGCGGCAGAGTCGGGCGTGGTGGCGCGGGTAGGTCCTGTGCGTGGTTATGGGGTTTGTATTTTTGTTGACCACGGGGGGGGATGGCTGACCATGTATTCTCACTTGACCGATATTAAGGTGCGACCGGGCGATAAGATCAGAAAGCAGACTGAAATTGGAGAAGCAGGCGAGGGTAAGATGTTTTTTACTGTGTCTTATGGCGGAAAGCCTCTTAACCCGTTAGAGTTGCTTTAAGATGTTTTTTTATTATTTCAAAGAGGGTATATGAACTGGGAGATGAAAAACGTCACCATTGTTTCGCCTGAATCAGTGCAGAACCGGGCTAATGTCATTATTAAAGGTAAAAAAATTGCCGCCGCCGGACGTAATGCCAAAATTGATGAAGAATTGCTGAGTATTGACTGCAGCGATTTGCTTGCCTTTCCCGGATTTATTGACTGCCATGATCATTTACTGGGCACTTATTGGCCGCGGGTGGGTGATCGTCGTCCTTACCTTAATTGGTTAGAATGGGATAATGACCTTAAATCAGCGCCGGTCTATGCCGAACGCCAGCAGATCGACTCTGCAGATCTCTACCAAATGGGCGGCTACCGCCATCTGCTCTGCGGCGTCACCTCCGTTCAGGACCATATACCGCATTTTGTGCGGGAATTGTTTGCTAAAAATATGCCCATTAAAATTGTCAGCCAGTTTGCCATGGCGCATTCGGTAACTTCTTTTGCTTTAGCCTGGGGGGATGGCATTGAAAAAGAGCATGCTTTGGCCGTGCAGCGTAATATTCCCTTTATTACTCACTGTTCGGAAGGGTTTGATACTGAGACGATCCATTCTGTGGAAACCCTGCATAAACGTGGCGCTTTGAGCAAGCAGACCGTATTGGTACATGGGATCGCTCTATCTGACCATGATATTGAGCTGCTTGCCGAAAACGCATGCCATGTCGTCTGGTGTCCGGTATCGAATTTGTACATGTTCTCGCGCACGGCGCCGGTAAAAAAGCTGCTTGAAAAGGGGGTAAACGTTGTGCTTGGTACCGATTCACCAATGTCTGGTTCGGTGAATTTGTTTGAGGAATTAACTGTCGCCAAGGAATACTATGCCGAAGCGTATGGCAAAGACATCCCCGATAAACTTTTGTTGCAGATGCTGACCACCGGCGCAGCAAAGGCAATGTGTTTGCCCGATTATGGTGAGATTGCCGACAATAAGGTCGCCGATTTGGTGCTGCTTGATGGCGATCCCCAAGATCCTTACTCGGCGTTTACCGGGATGAACTATGAAAATATTAAGCTTGTCGTTATTGATGGCCGGCCTAAGTATGCCAGCGAAGAGTTTATCAGCGTATTTGAGGCCATGAATATCCCTTTCCAGAAGATTCTTGTAAATGGTCACCGCAAGATACTTGACGGCGATGTTTTGGGTCTATTAGATCGCGTGCGTCAAGCAGTCAAATTTCGCAAACAGCTTGATTTTCTGCCAGTGGAGCCGTGGTAATGGGACAACCAATCGTCAGAAATTACAGCGCAGGTTCGATTATCTACTTTATGGGTGATATCGGCGAAGAAATTTACGTGCTGCAGAAAGGACGCGTCATTCTGTTGTCAACTTCGCTTGACCAGAAAGAAGACATCAAAGAAGACGTCAGGCGCGGAGAATTCTTTGGCGTTAAGTCGGCGGTGGGGCATTACCCACGAGAAGAAACCGCGCAGGTGCTGACAGATACCCAGGTGTTGGTCTTTAAGGTGGCCGATTTCGAGCAGTTC
>CALHRC010000026.1 GCA_938038265.1 uncultured bacterium | reverse complement strand
TTTTTCTTTTGGCTTTGAGTTTATCTACCAGAATCTATCAGTGCCGCGACAGACGGCAAAAGTGGTGTTGAATGACAGTACCAATTCGCAGGTTTCGATTAACGATACCTATATGAAATTTCGCATGTACCAGATAAGTATGCCTTTGCTGTTTGATCTGCCGCGGCTGTTGGGGTTATATTGGCCTCGCTTTTCTCTGCTCAGTGGTTTCGTGTGGGGATTTAATTTTGGTGTGCTGAGTTCTTCGGTTATCCAGTATTACAATACCACTGCGAGCCAGTTTCAGCCGGCTTCGGGTGAGTTAGGTTTGGGTCTGCATGCCGGTCTGGTTGTTATGGGTTTAATTCACCTCAGCGATAACTTTTCGTTATTGCTGGAAGGGCGTTATTCCGGTTCTTATACGGAGTTTAACCGCGATGGTGACGTGCCGGGTGGGCTACTCTCGGAAGATACGACTATTACCATGAGTGGTTTTCAGATTTTTGCCGGACTCAGTGTGCGTTGGGAGTAGGTTTAGGGGCCAACCAGTTTGGCTGCTGCTAAGGCCATATACAGAGGTTCGCCATGTTTGGTCTGCCGATTATGGCTGATATTGATTGGCAGGATGAGCTGCTCAGTATTTTTTTTCGGCAAGTGGTGGATCATTTGGCTGTAAAAAGGTACTACCCCGTCGGAATCAATGAGTTGTTCTGTAAGATTCTCCGGGGCAGAGCGCAGGTAGTGCCGGATGTATTCTTCAAAAATTCGGTAGGGCTCTGAGAGGTATTTTTTCGCTATAGATTTAGAAGCCCGGTCGGTCAGCTCGTGCCATTTTTTCAGGTAAGAGCGGTAAAAGCGAGACTCATCTCCGGGAACAAAGCTGCGGGTGATGCTGCTGGCTAAAAACACCCATTTGATTCCTTTGGGAAATGGTGCCTGGTTTAATTCTTCGAGTGCCGCGCTGCCGGGGGCCAGGTTCAAAAAGGCTTCGCTGTTGAAGAAGGCGATGGTTTCCTGTTCTCCTTCTTCAGATAGGCGCAACAATGTATTGCGCAGGCGTTTTATGAAGCCAGCTTCTCCCGCTTCGATGGTATCGCCCCCGGTTAATTTCTGGCGCAATATTTCAAAGATACGGCGCGCCCCGGCTTCGGTTGAGCCCCGCAACAGGGCCAGTGGGCTGCCATAGTGGGGTGTACCAATGGTGATGAGGGTGCTAATGTCTCTGCCTTTTTCAAGCTGCAAGTAAGCCCGGGCCGCCAGACCTCCCATACTGTGTCCTAATAGTGCGATTTTGCGGCTACCGGTAACCCGTTTTACGGCGTCAATTCCTTCGGCTAATTGGCGGGCCTGTTCGCGGTATGATAGGTCGTACTTATGAGAAAAATTCCAGGTATATAGATCGGCTTTAGCAAGGACTTTTATATCGATTTTGCCAGAATTTAGTTCTCCGCCATGGGTTAGCAAAAATCTGTTCTGCAGGATGTCTATAGCTTTCTGCCAGGTCTTGCCGCGGGAGAAAAGACCATGAACTAAAAGTACCGGTGTGTTAAGTGAGCAGTCCTGGAATGCAGCAATGTTCGCCATACTTACGTTGCTAATACTTAATACTAATAAAATATTTTACTCAGGAACATGTTAACGACTTCAATAGCAATCAAAATGATGATGATCCATTCCAGGCGACTTGATTCTCGGTGCATGAAAAGGTCATTGAACATACTCACATTGTCATCGATGATGCGAAAGGTGTATTCAATTTCTTTGAAACGGGTGCGCAGGTCAAAGTTAGCTGTCATGCTATCGTAGATTTTGCGCAGTAGAGGATCGTCCCAGACAATGTCGGGTTGGTCAAACAGATAGAGATTTTCTACAATACGATTTTTGACATTCAACGTGCGACCAATAAATTTGCGCATGTTAGTGCGGCTGATTTTTAATTTGCCGCGTTGTTCCATTTCGTTGGCATACTTGCGGACTTCTGCTAATAGGTTGTCGGCAATTTGGCTGTAATTATCAAGAGCTACCGTATGGGCCATAGTCAGCATCGCAATGCGCAGGGCTGGCAGTGAAAACCTCGGGATTACAATAGCTTGTTCGGTGCAGCGGGTAGCGCCGCCACCTTTTGTTGTCAGCAAATAATCTTCACGTAGCAGTTGGGAGAGAGGGTTTATACTATGCTTTCTGAGGAGTTCTAGAATGCTACTCTGTTCAGCTTCACTGACATTGGCAAAGACTACTGTGCCGTGGTTGTACACGCAGATCCATCCCCGGTGGCTGGTAAGGTAAAGGAGTTCTGTGCCACTGCTACTTTCCAATTTAGCAGTAAAAGCAACCTTAAAGGATTTCAAATCGGTACTTTCAGCAAAGCAAAAGGCAGTCAGTCGGTAATTCATAGGGTTTTTCTGAATTTAAGTTCCGATATTTAGGGTGTTGCACTTGAGGTTGTTGAAGATTACCCCTGCTTTACCGGTATAGCGTTGTTCCAGGCCAAACGATTTCCACTTACTCTGTTCAAATTCACATTTATAGGTACTGCCATCAGTCGTATTTTTGAAATGCACCGTATAGGTTTGTTCGCGTCCGCCTTCACGTTCACAGCCCGGAGAAGTTATGCTGCAGGCCTGTATATTGGTTTGGGGCCAGTAGGGTTCATCGGTGGCATTAGTGCCATTAGATTTTGCCTTGCGTTTGAATTCCCAGCGTAAAACTCGGTAATAACATTTGGTGTCATAGACCGGCACGTCTTTGTAGTTGGTAGTACAGACCCGCTCAACTCTAAAGCTGCCATCCCCCTGATCTACCCGTTTGTTGGAACAGCTTTCACCATCGGCTACTTGGGTATATGAGCGGATTTCCCGACTGCGGGCGGTGACAACCCCGTCGGATGGCATGGTATCGCACCAGTCGCTGCGGCTGCGCCAATTGTAATCCTCAATATTGATAACCCGCTCCCAAGTGTGGCCGGTGACATTAACTTCCACGGTTTTGTTCCAGAAGAGGGCGGTTGCGATGAAAGCAAAAAGCGCTGAACCTCCGGCCATGAGACCAATGCCGAGTCTGGTTTTCCAAAAGGGTGGCCTGGGCAGCTTTTCCGGTTTGGGGATGGGGCTGCTGGCGGTGTCGCGTTCTCTTTTTGCGTCGGCTTTAGTCTCGCTTGCAAAAGTAAATCCATCCCCCCTGACCTGTTCTTGCCGTAGCGTAACTTGCTGGGCACCTTCTAAGGGACTGCCGCATTGGGTACAGAATTCAGCGTTAGCGCTGTTGGGTGCATGGCATGCCGGGCAGATTTTATCGACTCCGTAATAGAGGTGATCTTTAACAGCAATTTGTTCTTCTTCAGAAGGGAAGTAGCGGTATTTGGCGTCCTGGGGATGGCCACAATTGGGGCAGAATTTATGGGTAACCCCTAACAGTTTCTTAGTACCGCAGGCTGGGCAATCCCAGAGCATTTCATAGACGCCAATTACGTTGGCCTCGGTTCCGGGCGGTACAGCGCCGGCTGGTTGGTTTTGTTCCGGAATCGGTTGGTTTTCTGCAGTAGTCTGCTCTTTGGGTGGACTGTTTTGGGGTTCGTTATTTCCCGGGTTCATATTTCCCTAAAATCAGAAGTGGTCGGTTTTGCAAGTGTTTTCTGTGCCAAAGGGGTTGACAGAGTGTCTTTTCTCAAAAAAGAGGAAAGGCAGCAGCCGCAACCAGGGGCACCTGTGAAGCTGGCCACTGCCGGTAAACGGGATGTAGCGCAGCGGTAGCGCACCTGCTTTGGGAGCAGGGGGTCGTTGGTTCAAATCCAATCATCCCGAAGCGTGAGCTTTAAGAGACTTGGGTGTGATGCAAGCTGGTGTCAGGGCGCGAGTCTTGGGGGCTCATGAAGTCAGGCGCCAGTAGCTCAGGTGGATAGAGCAACAGCCTTCTAAGCTGTGGGTCAGAAGTTCGAGTCTTCTCTGGCGCGCGTTATTTGAAATATGGTGGTCGTAGCTCAGTTGGTAGAGCACAGGATAGTGGCTCCTGTTGTCGCGGGTTCGATCCCCGTCGATCACCCAGGGTTGAAAATGAAAGCTTATTGGGCTAAGGTTTGGTATGGGGTTAGATTGGGATCGAACCCGCGCAAGGGCGGGTTCGTTGACGAGCGGCTATGCCGCGAGTTACGCAGTATCCCCGTCGATCACCCAGGGAAACCTTACTGAGGCCATTTTCCGCGACGTAGGTTGCGGAAAATGGCCTGCTAAACACCCTTTTTTGATTTACAGTGCAGCGAGCGTGGTGGAACTGGTAGACACGCCAGATTTAGGTTCTGGTGCCGTAAGGTGTGGGGGTTCAAGTCCCTCCGCTCGCACAAAAAATTGCGGGAATAGCTCAGTGGTAGAGCACTTCCTTGCCAAGGAAGGGGTCGCGGGTTCAAGTCCCGTTTCCCGCTCAAAAGTGCTTTAGCTGGCATGTTGCCAGTAGCTCTTGCGACGTTGCCGCGATACTTGCCAGTGATCTTACTTCATAGGTTTCATGCCGTGCAACAAGTAGCCATCCTCTTGGCGTTACTGCTGCTTGCCTATGCCTGTTCTCCCGAAAGAAAAGCCTCTGCTGCGCTGCCCACCATCCGCCACCACCTGAAATATCGCTTGCAGAGTCTTGACCCCATCGAAAGTGTCGATGAGGCTTCAGCCATTGTGTTAAATGTGTTACACCGTCGGCTATACCGCCTGAGCACGGGGGGGCGGGTTGTGGGAGATTTGGTTGTTCAGGAATTCCTGAACCGCAGAGGGGTTGAGTTAGAGCTGGCTGAAGCGCATTTTACGGATGGCAGCTTAGTAACAGCAAGCGATGTGGTTTTCTGTTTCGAACGCCTGCAAAATTCCGGGCGGCAGAGTTGGGTACTCTCCGGCCTTAAAGGTACCAAAGCGCTGGGGCCAAGGCGGCTGTTTTTGCAAGTGCAGGGCGGAGCGCGCACGTGGCAAAGTCTGCGCAGTCGCCTGACCTTGCCTAAGGTTTCCATCTACTCTAAGACTCAATATGTAGCCAACGGTCATTTTATCGGCGCATCGCCTTTTACGTTACGCGAAAATTCACCAGAGCGGGTTGTGCTGGAATCACCCGCGCGCCGTGTGGAGTTTGCGGTTTTACCCGATGAGGCCTCGCGGTATTTTTTCTTTCGCCGGGGCCAGCTAGATATCTATGAGGCTGATGGTGTGTTTCGGCTGATGCCTGCCGATGTCGGTGAATATGAGGCGCGCGATACCGATGGCATGGCGGTACTCTATGGCGCTCTGGTGGCTGACGGTGGTCTGTTAAACGACCGTGATTTTCGACTGGCTTTAAACCGCGCTTTTGACCGGCAAAATTTTTGTGACAAAACTTTACTAGGGGGGTGTGTGGCCTCTGAAGCGGCAGTACCGGCGCAGATGGGCGGGGGATTGCCTACAGTCTTTATGGTGCAGCCACTGAAATACCATAAGCCATTGCCGAGGGGATATATCCTCACCATCCGTACGCCGCCCGATCGTGAAAGACAGAACCTCGCACGAGCTTTGCGGGGGCTATTGGCCGAAGCAGGTGTCGCGGTTGAGATTTTAGTGCTTGACCTGCCGACCATGATCCGCCACAGCAATGAACGTCGGGGAGGGATCTATCTTTTTAAGTGGTTGGTTGATTACCCGCACCCTGAAAATTTTCTCGAACCCTTGTTTCATAGCCGCAATTTCGGCAGCGGCGGCAACCGGGCGTATTACAGTAATCCTGAAGTCGATCGCCTGCTTGACAAAACCGATTATTCGCCGGCACAGTTGCGTTTGATCCAAAATAAAATCCGGGATGATGCTCCCTGGTTATTCGTCGGCCATATGCGTAAGCGACATTATCTGCGCCGCAATGCCGGCTTCCAGGGAGAGATGGGTCTGGTACTATGGGATTGGAAAGCCTATGCAGGCCGTTCGGGGAACATCTGACCTTGGATTGGGAACAAATAATACTTTAATTTTAATTATTTTTTGGGGGGATATTGTGTCTATGGAGTGGGCACAATATCACGAAAAAAATCCTTCTTAAAGGTACCATGGGGGCTGGACTATAGCCCACCGCTATTTGGGGGGCAATCAACTGACTTCGCAAGGCAGCGGGACTATTTGCGAAAATTGCCTGGTGTTGGTAGTTACCAAAAAAGAGCCATTTTAGCAAGCTATGACCATCCCGCCTGGGGCAAGCTGGGGGTCTTTTCCCTGCGGCTAACCTATACCTTGGGGGGGCAAGCTGGCTCACCGGCTGACTTATCCCACGCTCTTGCAAGCAAAAAAACGATTTTCAGTGCCGCTCTGCCGAGACAATATGCCCCTATGAATAAGCTGGTGCGCAGTTTTGTGACATTTCTTACAGTGGTTGTAATTGGTTCCGTAGTGGTATCTTTTTTTATGGATGAACATTATGAAACCACTGAAATTAAAATCCCGGGAGCCGGTGCCGCTTTGCAGAGTCGTCTCAGGGCTACGCAGTTTGCTCTACCTTTAGTGGATATCTCTGGCTATAATTACCATTGGCTTGCAACCCGGCTTGGGCGTCAGAATGAACTTAACCGGGCCTATACCGCGGTAGATGCCAACTTCATGCGTAAACTTGGCATTTATTCTACCGTATTTGATATGAACAGTGTTGCTTTGCTGCGGGTAGATAACACGCTCATGAGAGAAAAGGTGCAGGAGTTAGCCCACTACTATAATAGCCTGCGTCTGCCTGATCGGGTACAGGAAGACAGGCCTGTAAAGGTGAGTTTAGCGGAATCTCGTTTATTGGCGCCGGTTGTGACTGAGTATAATTATGCCGCCAATTCCCAGCCGGCCCGCACAGCTCTGCTGAGCCAATTACAGGCTGCCGCCATATTGATGAAAGACAATGGTCTGCCCTATAAAGATGTTGTTTTGCAGGCAGGATACATTCCCTCTGATGTGCAGAAGAATTATGGCGCTTATGCCGCTCGTTATTCTTTGGGGCAGTTGGCGCGCAATATTTTTGACGCCCAGCGCCAGCTTGAAAAAGAAATGCCCGACAACCGCCTTCGGGTATTGCTCATAAATTCCCCCTGGGATATTAACTTCCAGACGGCCAATGTGCGTTTGGGTCTGACGGTGCAGGAGCTAAAGGTTGTTTATGATGAGCTTGTGCAACTAAATGCCTCTTATGGTAATCCGATTCCTGATTATGCCAACCGGGTGGGGATTGCTATTGATGTGGCCGCGCTGCACAGCGTGTGGTTGGCAAAAGAGAGCCCGCATTACAAAGACAGCCGGCGCCTGCCACTAACCCAATCGGCATTGACTGAAGAATTGCTAAAAATTCTGGTTGTCAGGGATTATAGAGGGAATGTGAAAAACCGTCTGCTGAAAAGTTTACACGCTTCGTATTTTCTTGATACCGAAGATGGGCGCAACCAGTTGTCTATGTACCTGCCTTATACTCGTGCGCCGTTGGCTCGTTCTGTTTTAAACCAATTGAAGTTGACTACAGATCTCTTTACAGAAGCTGATATTGCTTTAGGCAATGGCGGTACGGTGGTATTATCGATGCCGCGGCGTGAATTGTTTCCGATTGTTCACCGGCTGGCCAAACCTTTGGCCCGACGCTGGGGGCTATATTTGAAGAATGATGGGGCCGACGGCAGCGAGCAGCTGTACTCGCTCAACTTGCTGCGTGACTACCTCAATATCAATTTGCGCTGATTGTCAGGGATTCACTTGCCGTCGGGTATCGGGCAAAAAAACTAACCCATGTTTCAGGCTGCAGATGGCCAGATGGTGGCCAAGGTGGTTCAGTGGATGACGGGAGCTGCCCTGCTGCTATATTTGGTAGCTTACGCCTACCGGATCAAAAATCGGCTTTTGCATGTGGCAACTGCTATAACAGCTACTGTGTTGACATTGCTGGCCGCTGCTTATTTGATAACTAATGTGCATTTTTATGGTAATGCTGTTACCAGTGATTTTCCGTTTTGGATGGTACAGTTGCATCGCCTGCTGGCTTCCGTTACGGCGGTTCTGATGCTCACGATGGGTTTCAGCGGCATAACCCGGCGGCGCAATTTGCATATTAAATTGCATAAAATTTTTTTGGTAATGTACATCCTGATTTTTATTTCAGGGTGGATTTTGTTCGTGAGGTAACATGGGCTGGTCAGTAGGAGATCCCACGGAAAACGCAATTCTTGAAACCATAAGAGCAAAACCACCGGCGCAACGGACGCATGATGAGCTACGCTTGGTGGCTAACCGCATCCGGCGCAATGCAGTTGAGGCAGTATATCTGGCAAATTCCGGTCATCCTGGGGGGCCACTTGGGCTGGCGGATATCTATGCCGTACTCTATTTTAAGGTATTAAATTACGATGTAAAAAACACCATGGCCGACAGCCGTGATCGGCTGTTGCTTTCCAATGGTCATGTCTGCGCGGTGAAGTATGCTGCCATGGCATTAGCTGGATATTTTTCCGAAGAAGAGCTGGCCACTTTCAGAAAGTTAGGTTCACGTCTGCAGGGCCATCCATCCACCCGCTATTTCCCGGAGCTTGAAAATAGCAGTGGTTCTTTGGGGCAAGGGCTATCTAATGCCCATGGTGTGGCTTTGGGGCTTAAGTTGCGCAAAAACCCCGCGCGGGTTTTTGTTGGTATGTCGGATGGCGAGTGCCAGGAAGGTATGACTTGGGAAGCAGCGATGGCTGCGGCTCATTATAAAACGGATAATCTAATTGCTTTTATTGACTGGAATAACATCCAAATTGATGGTTTTGTCGATGACGTTATGAGTCTGGGGGATTTCGAGGGCAAATTCAAGGCTTTTGGCTGGCAGACAAAGGTGGCTGACGGGCATGATCTGGTCGCTATTGAAGCAGCCTTCCAGTGGGCGCTGCAAGCCCAAGGGGGGCCCAAAGTAATTCTCTTTAAGACACGGTTAGGCAAGGGCGTTTCTTTTATGGAGAACAATCCTGACTGGCACGGCTCACCACCCAAAAAAGAGCAGCGCGATCAGGCCATGCAAGAATTAGAGCAGAGTGCTGCTGAAATTCTCAAAATATTATCTTAATGCAAGCGAGGCAAACATGCAAGTACTGACACACTTAAGCGATGACGAAAGAGTTTTTTTTCAGGCAGTAAAAGATTTTGCTGCGGAACATGTGCAGCCCTTAGTGCGCTCAATGGACGAAAAAGGACAGATTGAGAGATCTTTAATACCAAAATTTTTTGAAATGGGATTGATGGGGATTGAAGTGCCCGAAGAGTACCAGGGTTCGGGGGCAAGTTTTTTTATGGCGATTTTAGCAGTTGAGGCAATGTCACAAATTGACCCTTCGATAGGGGTGTTAATTGACGTGCAAAATACCCTGGTCAATAATGCCTTCTTGCGTTGGGGCAGTGAGGCGCTTAAGGCAAAATATCTGCCGCAACTTGCCACGGGCAAAGTGGGTTCTTATTGTCTTTCAGAGTCATCTTCAGGGTCGGATGCTTTTGCTTTGAAAACCCGGGCAGTAAAGAAGGGTGATAAGTATCTCTTAAACGGACAGAAATTGTGGATTACCAACGCCGGTGAGGCGGATATTTTTATTGTTATGGCCAACTTAAACCCTGAAGCTGGTTACAAAGGCATTACATCCTTCATTGTGGAACGCGGTTTCAAGGGTTTTACGGTTTCTAAAAAAGAAGATAAGCTCGGTATCCGGGCGTCATCAACTTGTGAATTGGTCTTAGATGACTGTGAGGTGCCATTAGAAAACCTTTTAGGTGAAGAAGGCAAGGGTTACAAAGTTGCCATTGAAACCCTGAACGAGGGACGTATTGGTATTGCGGCGCAGATGCTGGGTTTAGCGGAAGCCGCTTTAGAGCATGCCATCCATTATACCAAGCAGCGGGTACAGTTTGGCAAACCGATTGCTTCCTTTCAAGGGATGCAATTTCAATTAGCCCAAATGGCTATTGAAGTAGAGACGGCCCGGCTGATGGTCTATAATGCTGCTCGTATGAAAGATGCGGGTATGAATTTTGTCAAAGAGGCGGCAATGGCCAAGTTTCACGCCAGCCAAGTTGCCGAACGCGTTGCTTCGTTGGCGGTTGAGTGTTTTGGCGGCTATGGTTTTACAAAAGACTATCCAGTAGAGAAACTGTACCGTGACGCGAAAATTGGTAAAATTTACGAGGGCACCAGCTTTATGCAGTTGGCGACTATCGCCAAGCTGGTACTCGAAAAACAATAAAGCTCATCCAAAGCCGCGCTTACCCTCTTTAGGGCAACCATACATTGGCCGGAGAAACGACAACGCCAGTTTGTTTGCTGCTTACCTATCTCTGTTTTGACAAAATAGCCCCCGCTGTTTTTTTAGTTACTAAAAACTTAGATTATGTCACATTTTCATGGCGGGGGGATGTTTGGTTGGAGCAGTAGCTATAAAAAATATAACGTTATATTTGTTTTCTCGTTTTCTCTTATTTTCTCAGCTTTGTTGGTGGGGAATTCCCTACCAGGCACTGTCTGAAACTAGGTGCCGGACGGTTCTTTTGCCGGGCCGCAGGGAGTTATCGATGGGGAATTCCCCATCTGTTCAGGAATTCCTGAACAAGTAAGAGCCGGGGGTAGCGAAGGCCTGGCAGCTGCGGTTAAGCTTCGAGCGAGCAGCGAGAAGCGGGCCATAACCGCAGCGCTGCCCGTTAGGGCAGCCCCTCTTTACTTTCCTTGATGGGGAATTCCCCACCTAAGTTTAGGAATTCTTAAGAAGAGTGGGTTTTGCGCCATTAGTGCCATTTTCGTTAACCCCGCAGTAGGGATTGGGGGGACTGCCAGGCGAAAAAAAGGGTTGCTGCCGACTGAATTATACCGGTATTGTCAAATAATGGTTGTTACTAGGCGAATGACCCGTTGTTGGTTGGTACCATTTTCTTTAGTATGGTTACGCCTGCTGCTATGTGGCATCCTTGTTATGACCACGGCCCTCCCTGCCCGAGCACAGGCAGAGAGTATGCTTGGTTTATTTGATAGTAATGTTGGCTTTTCTTTGGGGTTCTATACTGGTTATTTGCCAGCGGTGGGTGAGATTTCCCCTATTGAGGTCACGGATACTGCCATTGGCGCACCTGATCTATTTTTATTTGGTATTAACGCCAAGTATCGCTATTATTTTTTATTTTTTCGCATGGCGTTAGATGGTGGCATCCCTCTTTTGGGTGGTTCGGGTAAGATCAATAACCAAAAATACCTCTTTTCAGTGCAGCAGTTACAGGTACCAGTAACGGGGGGGTTATATTTTCCCTTAACTCGCTTTAGCTCGTTGTATATGGGTATGGGGATGACTTATGCCAATGGTATTTTTACCGTAAAAAATGATTTAGCCTCACATAATTACAATTTTTCGGGCTATGGTGTCCATTTTCTTTTGGGTAGTGAGTTTGCCATCTCTGAATCGGGGTATATTACTTTTGAATGGCTACCTACCTTTGGTTCCACTAAAACACTTAAGGCGGCCAGTATGGCGCAACGCGAATTGTCTTTAAATAATAACAATTTCATTTTGGGGTATTCTTATTATTTCGCGCTATAACCGGTTATGATGAAAACAATACGACCGCTGCTTCTTTCGGTGTTCTTTGTAACTGCACTGCCGGCCTTTGCACTGCGCAGTGATTTGGGAGTCTCATTCCAACTGGGCCCCCAGTTTAATTATGGCAATGGTTATGTCAGTCTCAATAATCCGGGGGGATTGAAAGACCTAAACATGATAGCCGGGGATATAAAAAGCAAATCCCTCGCAGAAACAGTGGGGATTACTACAGAACTTATGGTACGCTATACGATCTTAGACCGCTATTTTTTTATGTTGGGGGGCAGCTACACGGCGGGAGTGCGAACCCAAGGGCAATACCCGCTGCGCAGTCCTTTTACTGGAGAGTTACTTGAAGCCAGTGGTGGTTCTTTCGTTGGCAGCGGGTTGGGAGAGTACATCCCAATCAATGGTTACTTTCAGCAAAGCCATTATGGTGTTCCTTTACATTTTGGTTTGGTCATCAATTTTTGGAATGAATTGCGCGTAATTTTAGGTCCCGGCGTGGGTTTTTACTGGGCTAAAATGATTAGCAGCCAAGCTTCTATGGATACTGATCTATTGCCTTTAACGGTAAAGAGT
This sequence comes from uncultured bacterium, assembly GCA_938038265.1. GTDB lineage: Bacteria > Spirochaetota > Leptospiria > Turneriellales > Turneriellaceae > CALHRC01. Next base: position 5,345 of record CALHRC010000026.1, on the reverse strand, counting down.
GAATTTTCTTCTTTTATTATTGCCTATCATATGAACCTCATAGTAGAATATTTAGTAATTGGTTCTCCCGAAGATCGAACCCGGTTGGGACTCTTAGCAGGCATTCAATACACGCATGGCCAGAGTTCTTCTCTGACAGATAAACAAAAAGGGGATGATATTCCCGGTGGTACTCCCGTTGCCCCCCCACCTGAAGCAATAGACAGTGCGAAAATTAATCTCAGTGGTTATCGGGCTTTTTTTGGGGTGACCTATTACTTCTTCGCAACGAAATAAGCTATGAAAGTAAAATACATCCCCCTGTTACTTATCTTGTTGGTTCAGCCGGCTGTTGCTATCGGTTCGCTGCAGGTTGGTATATTCGGCGGCTTTTATCCCGATATCAATAACCTTTCCGGCGGAGTTTCTGGGGATGGCGGTGATAGGGCGGATGGTACCGTTGTGCGTGGTGGTGGTCGGCGGGATGCCATCCAGTTTTTTGATAATTTAATCCAGCAGGCAGTTGCAGCTAACCAAGCAGACAAAGGCTCAACCATAGGGGATCCCTTAGGCGCTCTCTGGGGTATTGACCTGCGTTACCATTGGAATGTGCTGTTTTTTCGCATGGCGATGGATTACGCTACCCAAGTAACGGCGACTTCAGGCAGCTTAGAGGCAGGTGGTTTTAATGACAAAATTGCCTATTCGAGTTGGGCTGCCTCCATCCCCATTACCATTGGTTTGTCACATGCCCTATCGGAATTCTTTCATTTTTATATGGGGTTTGGCCCATACTATGGCATCTCACACTTAAAAGTTACTCACAGTGCCCCCGATGCGTTTGCCAATATCGGCCCAACTTCTTTGGCTACAACGGATTTACCTTATAAGTCCATGAGTATGACGGGCGACATGTTAGGTGTCCATTTGTTAATTGGCTTGCAAGTGCCTTTATATGAAAAAAAACTTTTCTTGAGTATTGATTATATGACATTTCAGGCACGTAGCGATGGGGTCAGGCTAAGGGGTACCAATGCGGATGGCACGCCAATTCCCGCCAATCGCATCGATGTCATTACGCAAAAAGGCAGTAAAATTTTGCTTGGCTTGCAGTACCTTATAAAGATGTGATAATGCCCGAAAAAACCCGTAAGCAAGAATTTCTCGAAGAATTTTCTCTCGACTTAGGCGATATGTCTGAGTTTGATTTGCTCGAAGGGCGCAATCACCTTCTGCCCGGCCAGCGGCCCTTTCTTAATCTCTATAGTCACCAGGAAATTGAAGCTCTGCTTGAAAAAGCAGGTATTTTAATTGCCCTGCGCCGCAAGGGTTTTCCCGATTTTTCGATAGAATTTGATACAGAAAATTTAGATGACCAGCGACTGACCATAAAAGACAAAAAAACAGGTGAAATTTTAGTTTTTATGCGTCTTCACTTGGGGGATTTCATTACCCGTAATTTATCAATCAATCTTTCGGGTTTACGCTTACTCTTTATTGACTGGCTGCTGTTACAAAATCCTTTGGCACATACTGAAACGTTAAGTAAGTTATTTCCCGGTCAAAAATATCCCGGCTTAGGCATTTTTAACGAGATTAAACAATTTGTTTACTATATTGTGCGTGATAAACAGTTGGATGGCGCGGCTAACTTGCCAGAATTTTTTCATGACGCAGTGTTATTTGCCGATAAGTTTTTATTTATCAACCCGGTGAGCCAGGGTTATTTTGATGCTTTGCGTACCCAGTTGCGCCGTGAGGGATTACGGCGTCTTTCAAACTTAATTCATTCCGGCAAAGTGATGATAGAACAAAACAGCGAAAAACGAGTGTTTGAATTTCGCTTAGGCGAGATGATGGTGCCTCACCGGGAAGACTTAGAGTACTATTTTCGTTCAAAATCTTACCGGGAGCCCTATGCTAAGGCGCTGTCGAGTGTTAAATTTAGCGTAGTCGCTTAAGAAGAAATATAAGTAATTTTATTTAACTTCCCAGGTTTCGCCGCTTTTTAGCAAGTCTGTTAGTCGGCCTTTACCTTTTTTCGCGATTACTTCAGTCTCTTGTTCTGCCAAGCGATCATTATAAATAGGCGCTTGCAGGGAACGAATGACACCTAAAGCTAAGGGAAGTCCATCCCCCCCATAACCCATAGAAGCTAACATAAAATGAAGTGCTGTATTGTTGTGGTAGGGGTCATGGATTAAAATTTCATTTTCTGCCACCTCACTTAACGAAACTGCCTCTAAAGTTAACGTTTTGTGATTTAAGCGAATGCCTTTGTCTTTATCCTTGCCAAAAATCATGGGCTTGCCAGCTTCTAAGTAAATGACCCTATCATCGCGCACGGATTTTTCCAAATAAGGGTCAAAAGCACCGTCGTTGAAAATATAGCAATTTTGTAAAACTTCGACAAATGAGGTGCCCTTATGTTCATTGGCTTTGTGCAGGGTCTCGTTGAGATGCTTAGCTAACATATCGGCGCTGCGGGCGATGAACGTGGCGCCGGCTCCAGCTGCCAAACGTGCAGGAATTAGGGGCGTGTCAATGGCGCCATAAGGGGTTGATTTTGTTTTTAGTCCTAAATTGGATGTCGGGGAGTATTGGCCTTTTGTGAGGCCATAGATTTCATTGTTAAATAATAAAATATTGATATCGACATTACGACGTAATACATGAATAAAATGATTACCACCAATAGATAGCCCATCGCCATCGCCAGTGATGACCCAAACCGAAAGTTCGGGGCGCATAATCTTAAGGCCGGTGGCAATAGCTGGTGCGCGCCCGTGAATGGTGTGAAAGCCATAAGTGTTCATATAATAGGGAAAGCGGGATGAGCAGCCAATCCCACTGATGAAGGCATAATTTTCTCTAAGGTGCTCAAACTCAGGCAGCGCTTTCTGAACGGCTGCTAAAATTGAGTAATCCCCACAGCCGGGGCACCAGCGCACTTCAACGCCAGAAGAAAAATCTTTTTTGGTATAAACTGGTTTTTCGATGGTTGCTGTTTCGCTCATAAAGAAAGTCCTTTTCTAATAGCATCAACCAGCTCGCCTACTTTGAACGGCTGGCCCTTTACTTTGTTGATTTGTTTAACTTTAATAGCAAATTTGCCTTGAATTAAAAAAGCCAGTTGCCCTAAATTAAGTTCAGCGACAAAAATATTTTTGTAATTTTCTAATACCTGTTTTAAATTTTTCGGAAAAGGAGATAGATATTCTAAGTGTATTTGGTCTATCGCAATTCCCTCGTCAGCTAATGTGTTACGTGCATCGGTAATAGTGCCATAAGTACCGCCCCAGCCAATTATTAACGTATCGGCCTTGCCGCTGCCTTCTACTTTAATTTCGGGAATATCATTGGCAACGCGGCGAATTTTTTCAGCCCGCAATTTTACCATTGTCTCATGGTTCTCTGGATCATAGCTCACCATCCCCGTGATATGTTGCTTTTCAAGACCGCCAATGCGGTGCTCTAAGCCGGGCGTGCCGGGCTTTACCCACGGACGGGCCAAGGTTTCTTCGTCGCGCAAGTAAGGTTTAAAGCCTTCGGCTTCTGTGCGAAAATTAACGGTAAAATGAGGGATTTCTTCTTCTGAAGGCAGGCGCCACGGTTCTGACGAGTTGGCAATAAAACCATCCGACAACAACACGACCGGCGTCATAAATTTCGTGGCAATGCGAAAAGCTTCAATGGCCTTATAAAAACAGTCAGCGGGGGATTTCGCCGCTAAAACCACCAAAGGACTCTCACCATTGCGGCCAAATACCGCTTGCAGCAAGTCAGCCTGCTCGGTTTTGGTCGGCAGACCCGTCGAAGGGCCGCCACGTTGGATGTTGGCAATGACCAAGGGCAGCTCGGTCATTACTGCTAAATTGATTGCCTCTAATTTAAGAGAAAAACCCGGCCCTGAAGTCGTTGTTAAACCCAAATTGCCTGAATACGCCGCCCCAATGGCTGCTGCCACTGCGGCAATTTCATCCTCGGCTTGAAAAGTGCGCACATTGTAGTTTTTATATTTTGCTAATTCATGTAGGATGTCTGAAGCTGGGGTAATGGGGTAGGAACCTAAAAATAGTTTTAAACCCGTAATTTCCGTAACCGCCACCATCCCTAAGGCTAAAGCTTCATTGCCCGTAATATTGCGGTAGGTACCGGGGGGTAACTGCATTTTACGTACTTTAAAATGCACCGGAAAAAGCTCAGCCGTTTCACCATAGTGATAGCCCGCCTTGAGAGCTTGGATATTGGCAGCAATAATACGCTCTTTACCAGAAAATTTTTCCTCAATCCAGCGGATAGTGGGCTCTAAAGGACGGTCAAACAGCCAACATACCAGACCAAGCACAAACATGTTCTTACTGCGGTCTTTTTCTTTATCATTGAGATCAGTCTCGGCTAGCGCCTCTGCAGTCATGCGCCCAATCGGAATGGGGATGACGCGGTAATTCCGCAGAGAGCCGTCTTCGAGAGGGTTGGTTGTGTAACCAGCTTTAGCAAAATTTTCTGCGGTGTACTCATCGCTGTTGGTAATGATGATAGCCTGCTGCGGTAGATCCGCCAAATTGGCCTTAAGTGCCGCCGGATTCATGGCTACTAGAACATCGGGCGTATCGCCGGGAGTATGAATTTCATGAGAAGAAAAATGTACCTGAAAGCCAGAAACTCCGGGCACGGTACCCGCCGGGGCGCGAATCTCTGCCGGGTAGTCAGGTAGGGTGGCAATGTCGTTGCCCAAAAGCGCCGAGGCAGTAGTAAAGCGGGTTCCGGTAAGCTGCATTCCGTCGCCGGAATCACCGGCAAAGCGAATGGTGACTTCATCAATTTCAATGAGTTTTTTCTCTGAGCTGCCGGCATCAAGTTCGGCACTCATATCTGTGAGTTTTTTCATGGAATTCCTGTAGCCTTAGCAGGCTGGTTCGTTACTATAGGGCGCTATTTAGTTTTTAGTTAGGTAGGCAATAGTTTTATGGATTTTGCTTTATCGTAAGCAAGGGGCTTTCCGCCCCTCGCTTAAGCCGGTTTTCCGCTACCCCCACCGACTGGGGATGCCATAACTATGGCAGCGTTACCTATATAACGTTATATCGGTTTTGGTAACTAAAAGCCCCTGTAGGGGGATGGAACTCTACCCTGTTCTTAGAATTCCTGAACAGATGGGGAATTCCCCATCAGGAAACCAGCCCCAGGCGACATAATGTCGTTTTTTAGTAACTAACAAGCCCCAGGTGGGTGCCATAACTATGGCAGCAATACCTATCTAACGTTATATTGGTTTTAGTAACTAACATCCCCCCTGCAGGGGCTATTCGTTGCCCCCCGGGTTTTTTTGTTCAGAAATTCCTGAACAGATCCGACACCCATCC
>CALHRC010000025.1 GCA_938038265.1 uncultured bacterium | reverse complement strand
CCGATGACGAAGGAAAATATAATCTTGCAGTGGATTTCTTTAACCGGGCTATCCGCTTTGACCCGCAGAATTTTTATGCGCAATATAACCTGGCCATTGCCCTGCGGCACAAAGGTCTCTACCGTGAAGCATTAAACCAGTTGGAAAAAGCCCGGGCCTTGCGCCCCGATTTAATTGATGCCGGTATTTTAAAAGGCCAATTGCAGTACCAGAGCAATGACCTGCAGGGCGCCGAGAGTACACTCAAACAAATTACCGCAGAAACCGGCGACCCGATGGCGCTCTATAACCTCGGCATGGTCTATAAAAAAGAGGGTAAATTTGCCGAAGCAAAAGCGGCCTTTCTTGAAGCGCTCGATAAAGCGGTTGCCGGTGAGATTGCCTATAAGGCGGCAGCACAACTCGGTCTAATTCATGCCTCACAAGGCGATCTGCCGAATGCGAAATATTATTTTGAGCGAGCCATTGAACTCTCGCCACAAAATCCCAAATATTATTACAATTTGGCTCTGGTACTCTACCGCAGTGGCGACAGTGAAGGTGCCCTAAAACAACTGACCAAAGCGGTGCAACTCGGTACGGAACATCCGCAGACTTACAGCTATATCTCCCAGCTATATCTCGAATTGGGCAAGCCGGCTCAGGCTGAAGCGGCGCTGGTGAAGGCTTTAGAGCAGGCCCCGCAGGATACGGTACTGCTTTCGGAATTGGCTGATTTGCAGATTATTCAGGAAAAATGGGGGCCGGCAATTACAACCTTAAAGCGGATTCTGGAGCTATCTACCAAAACCAAAGAAAAAGCCACTGCGCTATACAACCTGGGGCGGGTCTATACGGAAATTAGGGATTACTCCTCCGCCGAAGTAGCGTTGCAGCGCTCCTATGACCTAGATAACTTGAACGAAGATACTTTAGTCGCCTTAGGGCAACTGTACGCTGACCGCGGTGAAGGGCATAAGGCGATAGCGCTTTTCAAAGAAGCCCTGCGTGTGAACCCCGATAATATTAAAGTGTTGCGCGGGCAGGGGGAACTCTACCTAAAACTTGGTTTACTTACTGAAGCAGAAGAGTCGCTCAAAAAACTCACCATCCACCCTTTGGCGAAAGAAAATGATATGCACTTTGCCGCGTTGCACCTGGGGGATATCTACCGCCGCAGACGGCTCTACGATGAAGCAATAGCGTATTTTGAACGGGCACTTACCGCCGCCGATACAGATACCCGCTACCGGGCGATGGCGTCTTCTGCGGAAGCCATGCTCATGGCCGATAAACCATCCACCCTAATACTGGCACGACTGCAGAATGCCATTGCACTTAAACCCGATGCCGAAGAAGCGCGCTTGCTGTTGGCCCGCGCCCTGCTGCGGGAAGGTTCGGTGCGCTCGCAGGAGCGTGCCGAAGAAGAACTGACCGGCGTGATTCGCTTAGAGAAAGGAACACCAGAGTGGCTCTCCAAAGCACACACCCTGCGGGGGATCTTATTTTACAAACAAGGCCTATTCCATCGGGCGATAGAAGATTTCAACCGGGCGCTTGAGCTTGACCCCTCGAACAATGAGGCATTCCAGAATAAGAGAGCCACAGCGGCACGATTGGAAAACGGTTAAGAAGCTATATGATGCCCAGTCCCAGTAATATTGCCAGCAAAAAAATCAGCAGGGAAACTGCGAGCTGGATCTTTTCATAGGTAATCCTGGGCAGTAACTTGCTGCCGGCATTACCTTATGTTGGAAAGCACAGGGCAGCTGCACCTAAGAGGCCGGCATCTTCATCTCCGGCAGTACAGATAATGTTAGTTCGCTCCCGAAAGAGTGGAAAGATCTGCGCCTTAAGCGTGGTCTGCAGGTGGGGCATAAACCACTTTTGGGCTGCGGCCATCCCCCCTGTGATGATAAATAGAGGAAGATTTAACGTCTGCACCAGACCGGCGATGAGTCCGCCTAAGGCGGTACCGGCATAGGCAAAGGCCTGCTGCGCAGCCTTATCACCTTGCTCGGCAGCGGCGGCAATGTCTCGGGCGGGGATAATGGTATTGGGGTTCTGGCCTCTCAGTAGCTGGTAACTGTAAGAAACGCCGGTAGCTGAGGCTACCGTTTCGACACAGCCCAGAGCGCCGCAACCGCAGCGCCGCAGGGGCTTGGTGGGGAATTCCCCATCAGAAGGCAGGTGAGCTAACGGCACATGACCGATTTCAAAGCCATTGCCCGAATAGCCCTCAAATAGTCGGCCCCCCAAAATCAAGCCGCCGCCGACCCCGGTACCCAGGGTGATGACGGCAAAATCAAGGGTATTGCGGCCATAGCCAAAGACCAATTGTCCCAGAGCGGCGCAGTTGGCATCATTGTTTAGGAAAACCGGAACAGAGAGACCCTTATTGTTCAGGAATTCCTGAACAGCACAGCGGATGGGGCAATTTTTCACCCCCGGCATATTGGCCGAGGCGACAATGAGGCCATCTTCCAGATCAAGGGGGCCGGGGCTGCCAATTCCCACTGCTGCAGGGGTATGGTGAACCAGAAAACTGTTCAGGATTTCCTGAACAACGGCAAGAAATTCCAGATTGCCCTGCCGGCCTTCGGTTGTGGCTACCTGCCGGTCCAGAATCTTACCATCAGGGGTCACTACGGCCCCTTTTACGGTGGTGCCGCCAATATCGATGGCAAAGACAGGGCTCATGTTGTTATGGCAGGCGAAACCGGGTCATCGGAAAGGCCTGGCATAGGGCGGCTACATCCCCCCGGACTTTCTTTTTTACTTCTTCGCTCTGGGAGTTTTCGAGCATGTCGGCAATGAGGTTACCCACTTGAATAAATTCTTTTTCGCCAAAGCCCCGGGTGGTCAGCGCTGGCGACCCGAGCCTGATACCACTGGCCACCATGGGTTTGTTTTTATCAAAGGGGAGGGCATTCTTATTGGTAGTCATGTGCACATCTTCGAGTAGTTGCTGGGCGTCTTTGCCGGTGAGGTTTTTGGTATCGAAGGTATTCACCAAAATCAGGTGGTTGTCGGTACCACCCGAGACGAGGGGGAAGCCCCGATCGACCAGTGTTTTCGCCAGTGCGGCAGAATTCTTAATTACCTGCCGTTGGTAATGTTTAAAATCGTCTTTGAGGGCTTCGCCAAAAGCGACTGCTTTGGCGGCAATCACATGCATCAAGGGCCCACCTTGAACTCCAGGAAAAACCCTTGAATTGATGAGTTTGGCATCTTCTTCGTTGTTTGTCAGGATAATGCCACCGCGGGGGCCCCGCAGGGTTTTGTGGGTGGTGGATGTCACAAAGTCAGCGACGCCTATGGGGGAGGGGTGCAGACTGGCAGCCACTAAGCCCGCGATATGGGCCATATCGACCATCAGTTTAGCCCCGACTTCATCGGCAATCGCGCGGAATTTCTGGAAATCAATGGTGCGCGGGTAAGCCGAGGCGCCGGCAAGGATCAGTTTGGGTTTATGCTCTCGGGCAAGGCGGGCTACCTGGTCATAGTCGATAAGGTGGGTTTCAGGATGCACCCCATAGAATACCGGGTGAAAATACAGGCCGGAGAAGTTGAGTGCCATACCGTGGGACAGATGGCCGCCGTGTGCGAGGTCCATCGCCAGGAATGTGTCGCCGGGTTTTAAGACAGCGAGAAATACTGCCATATTGGCTTGGGCGCCACTGTGTGGTTGCACATTGGCGAAGGGGGCATTGAAGATTTTTTTCAGCCGTTCTATAGCAATGGTTTCCACCATATCAGATGGGCCGCAGCCGCCATAATACCGGCGCCCGGGGTAGCCTTCGGCGTATTTATTGGTTAGGGTGGATGCATAGGCTGCCAGTACAGCCTGGGAGACGAAATTTTCTGATGCGATGAGTTCAAGGTGATTCTGCTGCCGCTCATCTTCCGCGATGAGGGCCTTATAGACGTCTGTGTCGAGGTCCTGGAGTAATTCGTAAGCCATGGACTTATGTCGCTATCTAAGACAGGGGGGGAAGTGTTTTATGGTTCGTTAGTCGGGCCACTGAGGTTGAAGTGAGTAGAAACACCTATGGTAAAGACAATGGGTATGATATAAACCGATTGGTTTTCATGGGGTGGCAAGGGAAACATGAGCTGGGATTCTGCTTTTATGTGGCGAAAGCCTAAGCGCAGCAACAGACCGGGCTCCACAGTATAGGCTTGGGTGGGGGCATAGTCGCTCATGCCATCAAAATTGCGGTATGCCAGACGGGTAAGGAATGCGGCATCAAAAAATTGGCTGGTATAGCCGATGTTAAATTGCGAAAAAGCGGTGATGACCTCGCCCCGTGTCTCGTAAAAACCCAGCCGGCCGCCACCACCCCCGCCATAGATTTCAAAGATACCGCCGTTACCAAAAGGGAAATATCCACCCAACATACCCAGAAATTCTATAGAGCGATCTTCATCATTGATGGTAGTTGCGGGCAGGGAGGCACTGCCAGCTACGGCGAAATGTTCATGAAAGGCATAGGCGGCGTGCAGGTCAATCCCACTGGTTGAAGCAGCTCCTGTCGCTCTGAAATCCCCCTTATGCTGCATGAGTGGCACGTTAGCGGATGGTGCGTAGTAACGGTTAGTAGCGCAGTTCAAGGAAAACAGTACTATGGTGGTAAGCAGGGGTCGGCGCATGAGTTTTGCTGACAATCATAAGTGGGATGTAAAGATTTTTTTAGGCGCCTTTGAGAGTAACCCCCTAAACCTAAGCCTTGTCGGACTTTTGGTTACCCCCAGGAATAGTTCTTGGTGGGGAATTCCCCATCGAGGCGGCGAAACCCGGCTGGCAACAATACCTGAAGTGAAACTCCTTTACAACCGCTAACAGACTTCAAAGCCATCCGCCATGCCCACCGAACCATTTTCTCATTTTCTTCTTGAAAGAGAACAAATTACCGACGCAGAAAAAAACAGAATTTTTCCGCAGGAGCTTATCCTTACCCGCACGACTAAAGCCAATCTGGAACGTATTCTCTACCCTCTGTATGACCGCCGTAACCTGATGCTGGTCGGCGATGCCGGGATAGGCAAGAATGCTTTAATCTATTACCTTAACCGCCAGCGGGAACTTCCCACCATCCGTTTCAGCTTTAACCAGGATACCCTGCCTGAAGATCTCAGCGGTTCATACCGCATTTTGCCGGATGGTTTTCAATGGTCCGACGGACCACTAGTAGAAGCAATGAAACACGGCTATACTTTTGTCGCCGATGAAATGAACCTTGCCTCTCCTGAAATCCTTAAACGTTTTGCCAGCGTATTTGAAAGGCGCACGTTAGCTTTGCTTGAAAAAGATGGCAGCGAAATTAAGGCACATCCCCGTTTTTCTTTTGTCGCAACCCAAAACCCCAGTCGGGGTTTTGAGGGCCGCAAGATTTTACCTGAGAGTATCAGTCGTTATTTCACCGTCGTGCATCTTGATCCCTATCCGTTTGAAGAAGAATGTGAGATCATGCAAGGGCTTTACCCGCAGGCCTCACCAGCTCTGGTCGAGGGACAGGTCAGTTTACAGCGGGCTCTGGAAACTGCGATATGGAAAAATGAGCTAGCTCGCGAAGATCTCGAACACTACCACTTTAATATCCGCACGGGTATCCGTTTCTGGAATCGTTTTTCCGTGATGCCAACAGAGGCGGACGATCCTGAATTCATAAAAAACCTACTGCGTTTTTATTGTAATGTTTTTCGCTTGCAGGCAGATCGCGACAAAGCTCTCGAAATTATGGGGGGGATATTCAGATTTGGTACCAAAGAGCTCAGGCAGGCGGCCGATTCATTTTATTCCGAAACTTTTCCTGTCTTCCAGCAATTAATATCGGGCTCGCTGGATATTTTTCCGGTCACTGGTAGGCGCAGTTATCTACTAAATGAGATGAAGGAAAGTCTTGCGGCTGGCGAAAACTTACTGCTCGAGGGCGACGAAGCTGCCCGCATGCAGGGTCTGGTCGAAGTGCTGGCAGCAGCTCATGGCAAGGAGCCGAAGTTTTTATTCCTTTCCCGGGGCATGCATACTTCCGATATTATTGGAGCGCTGCGTCCGCAGGGTCATGACCGCAATTCTGTTGCTTGGCTGGACGGCCCTTTGACGGCTGCCGTGAAGAATGGGGACTGGCTGGTATTAGATAATTTGGAAGCGGCCGGCAGCGAGCTGGTGGAGAAACTCAATATGCTGCTTGATCATGCCGGAATGCTGAGCTTACCACCTGAAGTGGGAGATTCACAAGTGGTGGTGCGCCATCCCCAGTGCCGCATCATAGCGTTAAAGCGCCACCGCCGCAGCCGCAACACCCCGACAATTTCCCGGGCCCTACGCAATCGTTTTTTTACGCTTCAGGTACCTGTGGTTACTGCTGCCGCCGAACTGGAAGAAAGCCTGGCGATTGCTTTTCAGCTACATTTTAACTTGCAAAATGATGAAGACGCTGCCTTACGCGCGCACCTTCTGCTCTTTCACGAAAAGATCATGCAGGCGGCGCAAGCACGTAAAATTGGCGCTACACAGGCTGAACCGCTGTTATTTCGTGAAGAGCATCTACTTCGCGTGGTCGGTCATATAGCCCGTTTCACGGGCCGCTCGGATCTGCCGTTCCAGGATGTACTTAGAACAGCCATTGAAACTCACTACTTGATTGCCCTGCCTGCTCCGCAGGATCGCGAGTATGCGGCAGACTTATGGCGGCGCATTGCGGCAGACCTTCCTCTCGAAGAACTTGAAAGAGCTCTGGCAGGCGCTAAAAAAAAAATAATAAATCGCCATCATGACAAAAAGCTCACTTGGGATCAGAAGAAACATTTTCGGGCAGCAAACACAGGTAAGGCTAAGCCGCGTCTTTCGGGAAATCCCTTGAAAAAGGGCCTACGCATCAACACACCTGAAACTGGCGGTAAAATTAAAGAGGGCGAAGATGCTTGGTATGGGCAGGATACCCACGGCAACCGGGGTGTCGGTGAACCAGCGGGTGGTGGTGGCGCCTGGGGATACAGAACTGAAGAGCTCTTTCAGGCTTTTCTAAAAAAATACAAGCCACGTTGGGATTACGGTATGGGCATCACGCTGGAGAATTTCTATGAAATTTTCGGTAAAATGCTCGAAGAATTAGAAACCGATTTTGAGAACCTACTCGACAGCGAAATGCAAATAGAGCGTCGGCTCAGTTCCCGCGGTAACCGCATTGATGCCCGCAAATACCTGGCGTATGTCGCAGGTCCGGGCGACGACCGCATCTTTGACCGCACCCGCCTGCACCACAGCGAAGATAAACTCAAGGGACTGGAATTTGTCTTTCTGTTAAATAAAGGGCGCCGTCAATTTAATTTTAATTCATCGGTTGCGGCGGTTGTCGCTTTGCAATCTTGTATGGAAATTCTGTGGGATCGCCGGGTACCGCTTAAAACCTTTGGATATTCCGATTTCGACAACCAGAAACACTCAATCGATTTGGTGGAATATACCCAAGAATTAGAGCCGGGAATAATTCCGGAGCGTTATGAACGAGAGCTGGTCTTTGAGCGCATCACAGATAACTGGCATGGCGATACTGTGGAAGAAGCGGCTATCCTGCCTGATCTTCCCCGTTTCTTTTCTGCTAACGCAACAACTCGTATTGTGGTCATAATTTCTGATTTTCGCGGTCACCGAGCGCGTGCTAAACTGTTGGATGACTTAAATTCACGCGATAACCGACAACTGTATGAAACAGTAAAACATTTTACCCGGGAAGGCTACATATTTCTGGGAGTACAGACGGGCAGCCGGTATCTAGCGGAACATCTTTTTGAAAATTCTCTGTGGATTACCGAAGAGAACTTTGAACAGGCTCCGGTTTATTTAGCAGAGAAACTGACAGAGCTGATCTTGAAGCACCATAAAGTTCAGGTATGAGGATGTACATCCTGCTTGACGCTGTTTCGTAATATTCTTATCTTGTTAGAAGGTGACAAAAAAATGAGTAAGCATGAAATCGGTATCATAAGGCTGAAATTCCAGACGATTGATCCCAAAGAATTGGTGCACATTTCCATATCGCCATTCAAAGGGCAAATTGAAGAAAAAGAAATCAACCTTGAAATCAGTGTTCCTGAAATGAGTCCGATTACGGCAGATGCAGAGAAGATATGCTGGGTTCTGACAAATTTTATCGGCAATGCTTTACGTTATACCCCACGGTGGGGAAAAATCCGCATACGCGTAACACAAAAAAATGGCCAGACAGAATTTAGCGTTGAAGATTCAGGGTATGGCATTGACAGCCAACACCAGAGTAGAATTTTTGAGCCCTTAACGGGGGATGGCGAAGGCACTTCCAAAGGTGGTGGTCTTGCTCTGGCAATTTCGCGTGAGATCATTGAGGCCCATGGTGGAACTATTGGCGTGGAGAGTCATGTCGGAAAGGGGAGTCGTTTTTATTTCATCGTTCCTGTCTCCGTAATCTGACATATAAAATAATTTTGGTTGATCTGTTAAGTCTCTAAAATAATCTTGCCTGCGTTCTGTCATCGAGCTGTGCCAACAGTATAAAGAAACAGAAGACAGGAGAGTCAAATAAAACTCGAAGATATTGAAGGTATCGGGCTTACATATCCTGCAACCTTAGCTAAAGCAGGCATCCGTGGAACCGCGAATTTTCTCAAACGTGGCGCAACGCCACACGGACGTAAGAAAATCGCAGCTAAAAACCGGCATTAGTGAAAAACGAATTCTGCCGTGGGTCAATCACGGCAATCTGATGTATATAAAGGGTATCGGTCCCGAATAGCCAATCTGCTTGAAGAGGCCGGAGTGGATACCGTCGTAGAGCTTTTCAAGCGTAAAGCAGACAACCTCACCCAAGCCATGGCGCAGACCAACGCTAGGAAGAAGCTTGTAAGATGAGCTCCTGCAGAAAAAACTGTCGCTAGCTGGATCAAGCAGGCTAAAAAAATACCCCGCGTTGTATCTTACTGAAAAGCCCGTACCAGTATTCCCTGGCCTTGCAGGATCAAAGAATTGCCTTTCTCTGCTAGAAAAGTATCGGCAAAGCGCAGTGGTGCGCGCTCATCGCCATCGAGGATACATCCGGGAGTACCCAGCCAGGTCACGATTTCATCGCGATCAAAGTAATGCCGCCACGGGTAAGCCCCGTCAAGCGTTTCGGTTTCAAAGGAAAATTTTCCGTTACTAAATTTCCCTGTCTGAAAAACCTGCGGCGGGTGGCTGCGATAGACCCGTGAGGCATATTCGAGATGTAACTCGCGTCCGCGGCCAAAGTCATGAATGCGAAAAGTATGATCTGAGGGTTGTTGTATTTCATACAGCATAATCTGCCCTCGGGTACCGTGGATCAATCCTGCGGGCAGGTAATAGATATCTCCTATCTGTGGTCGGTAGGACTGGAACAGTGATAACGGATCGGGATGCTCGTCTAATCGGGTCAAGACATCCCCCCCTAAACCTGCTTTGAAACCCAGAAAAATTTCGGCATCTTCGGCCGCATCAAGTATTAGCCAGCTCTCGTCTTTACCATAACCCGTGAGTCCAAGAGCTTCAATATCTTCATCAGCAGGATGGTTCTGCAGGGATAAGGGCTCGGTGGTTGATAGCAGCTTGATCATGAAGGCAAACTGGCAGGTATATTCCCGTGCCGGAATTTTTCGATCGGCCACATGCACAGTAACTGGGAAAATATCCAGCGTCGAATAGAGCACCAATTCGCCCACCGGTTGACTATACCTGGAATTGTCACGAAAACTATCGAGGTGGCTGCCGCCCCAGGGTTTCGGCACAATGATCGGCTGCAATTTTTTCGGAAGGTAGCTCACTTCAACGACCTTGCAGGGTGAGTTTATATGGCCGGCGGAACAGATTTTCGTTTGCTCGGGCGCAAGATACCATCAAGTACGATTTTGGTTCAAGATCACCAGTGAAAGAAATTCCTTCGCCGTCACTGCGTCCTTCGCGTTTCTCGTAAACCGCTCCCGTTTTATCGGCAATACGCAGCAGCAAGCGACATCCTGGAATACCGTCAAGAAGGATCTTGAATGTCTGTCGTGTTTCATTGGCAGTACGATAGACATCGATATCAGCATTAGGATTGATGTACCCGATCATGGTGGAATCGGTAAGAATATCGTTTGCCTGACGGACAGAATCATTAGGTTCAGTTTCTGTGAAATCCACCGGCGGTGCATAAGCCATTTCAATGACATAAGGCGCCGGGAAACCGGAACTGCTATCCACCGCGCTCACCTTAAGATAAATGGATTCTTCTGAAGAGAGCTGCAGGTTGGCAATGCCTTCTGGCGCGCCAACTCCCGCATCGTTAAATATATTTCTGCGCTGCCGCTCGGCAAAAAAAGTCTCCAACTGCAAATTTACTTTCGCTTCAGAGCGCACGAGGATGGAATATTGGCGGGGATATTCCGCTTGGTTCTTAAGCTGGAAGATATCGACATCCCCCGCATCGGCTAATTCACCGTAAGTCTTTTCTTCTGATAGAGTACTGGCTTTATCAAATCTATCATTAGGTTCAAACTCGTAGTTATTTTCATATTCACTGTTAGTTACCTTAAGCTCATAATATTCCTGCATATTGATCTTTCTATCTTTGGCGGTGATACTAATGTAAGCTTGGCCGGGTCCCTGAAAACCGTAAGACGGCAATATTTCGCCCTGGTTCTGACCGCGCTCGTCAATTAGGCGTATCTCGCTTCCCGATGAGTCATGCAGCCGTAAAATGGGATCAATCCCACTTACGCCAGTTAATTCAATTTTGATGCGATAGCGTTTATCATCGGGAAAATCCAGCACAAAGAAATCACGTTCCAGTAATTCAACGCCGCGCTCATCGCGACCGCTCAGGCCAGTACTGTAATAACCTAAGACAATAGTATTCTCAAGCGAATTTGCCTGAGCTGGCAAATCATTAGGTTCCTGCTCAACGAAACGCGGCGGTTGAAACAGTGTGGCAGAAAACTCATACTCCAGAGAGCGGTACTCCGGCTGGTTAATCTGGTGTACTGGTTGCAGGCAGATCAACAGCCGGGGGGGATGAACAAGCAAAGGCCCGAAATTTTCTCCTAACGAACTGAGACCATCGTTGATAATCTTAAATGGCTCGGCTGCGCCGTCGGCATATAAGTATATTTCTGGATCAACTCCCTTAACTCCACTGAGAGTGCCGCGCACCATTCTGGGTTCGCTGGTATGGTACTGGTAGCAATCGATATCCCGACCTTGCGGCGAATACCAGGTCCCCTTGACTGTGGCACCTGAAGGAAGCAACTGGGCCGTCTCGCGCTGGTTATTCTGCGGCTCTGCCTCGCGGAGATCCCCCCGGCATGAGCTGTTCTGCAAAATGAAAATTAGAGCAACAAGAGCATGAAAAGACTTCATGCCATTGGCTTTAGATTGTTTTTTTAGAAGTCAAGAGTTTTATGCCCCAAGGAATACGCTGTTCTCTGGGGGGTGCGTCGCCTAAAGTCAGCCGCTGGATGCCTCGCTGTACGGAAGCTCTTTCATCAGCCATAGTGCGCTGGGCCATTTTCTCTGCCCGGAACATGGCCATCTTAATTTCACGGCTGTCGGCTCCTTTGCCGATCGCTTCTTCGGTCACCACCGCCATCGCCTCGCGGTTACCTTCTGCAGAAAGAATGGAGAGTTTAATGAGATCAAACAAATAACCAGGGACTTCTGTATTCATATTGCTACCAAGCTCCATACTATTAGCCTAATATACCTAAGGTCGGTTTTTGTGCGCCGCACCAAACGTCAAACTTTTTTTTAGCCAAATTATTACTGTAAAATTGTCTGCAAGACTAAAGAAGTGCCAAAAAAGTATATTAAAGTTTGAGCTGCTTAAGCGGGATTGCGCGACAACCCCACACCACTTTGGGGGCTGCATAAAAAATTAAAGAAGAATCTAAAATTTGTGTGTAATTTAATAAGAGGGATATACTACAAATGCCCGTTACCCGCCGACAGATGTTGTTTTTTGTGCTTGGGGGCTTCTTCATCATGAACGCTCTGTTGGGCGAACTGACCGGTGGTAAGCTGTTTGCTGTCCACTGGCGGCCTTTTTCTTTTCTGCCGGAAAACCTGCTGCTGTCGATTGGCGTTATCATGTGGCCAGTTGTGTTTATTTTTACTGACATCATCAACGAATACTTCGGCAAAGAAGGCGTGCGCAAACTGACCTTTCTTACCGTTGGCTTGATTCTCTTTGCTTTCGGTTTTCTCTATGCCGCAATTGCTATCCCCGCCGGTGAAGGTTCGCCGGTAAGCCAAGAAGCATTTTCTGCCGTCTTCGGACAGTCCCTATTTATCATTGTCGGCTCTCTGGCCGCCTTTGCTATCAGCCAGCTGGTAGATGTAGTGGTGTTTTCCTTTTTCAAGCAGGCAACCGGCGGTGCGCGTCTGTGGCTGCGAGCGACAGGAAGTACTGCGGTAAGCCAGTTGGTTGATACCTATGTCGTGGCTTTTGTTGCTTTCGTTGTGCCGGGCACTATGAGCTGGGAAAACTTCTTCAAACTTTCTTTCGGCAACTACCTCTATAAGCTCCTCATCGCCATTGGAGTTACCCCGTTGATTTACCTGCTGCACTGGGTTATTGACCGCTACCTGGCCGCTGAAAATATAGCATCTGAACACAAGCAATAACCATCGGTGTGTTCTTAGGTTTACATAACAAATAAAGTAATACCAAGGGGGCTTGCCGCCCCCGGCTTTGCTTTACCTTGAGACACACGGGGCATTGTAAAAAATCCCCTAAAGAGGTGCCCTTTTGGGTAACTAACAACCCTTATAGGGGCAAATTCAGGCCTTCTTAAAGACGAGGGATGGGAAAAACCATCCGTGAGCTTGCCCGCTGCCATTGCATTTAGTATAGTGAACCTTGCGCTTTAAGCGCTGGTACCTCAAATAATCGTACCTTTGCCCGTCCTTGCAAGTTCGTTTTTTGCTTAAAACCACGTAAGGGCTTTATACGAATTTCAGCAAGCCTAAGTGTAACCTCCCCGGAGTGGATACGTCGGCTACT
>CALHRC010000024.1 GCA_938038265.1 uncultured bacterium | reverse complement strand
ACTTGCGGGAAGTGCTTAGTTCGTATAGTTACCAAAAAAGGCCGCTTTTTAGAAAGTACGGACATCCTGCCCGGGGGAGACCGGCGGCTTTTTCCCTGCAGTTAGACTACTCATTCGGGCTAAAACCCCGATTGGCAGCCTGACAAGGCGACAGTTTTCTTCCTTAAGCCTACCACCAGCAACACCGCCAGGGAAGCCGTATGCTTAATCGCTCCCCAAAATGTTTACAGGCGATTTCGCAGTCAATCAGCTGCGAAGCATCAGCGCGACATCTGACAGCCGCTCTTCTATCTCGCGCACGCTAGCCGTTGCAGTACCGAGTTTGCCGACAACGATACCGCCAGCGATATTGGCAAGCAATACCGCCTGCAGACGACTGGCACCGGCAGCAATAGCCGCAGTATACACGGAAATTACCGTATCGCCGGCGCCAGTGACGTCATAGACCTCGCGGGCGACCGTTGGTACCAATTGCGGATTTTGCGGCGGTTCGAACAACGCCATACCCTTCTGCGAACGGGTGATTAGTAGGTGATTGAGCTGCAGTTCAGCGAGGATTTTATTGCCGATTTCAATTGTATCTTCGTCAGAATGAGGGAAGGCCATACCGATTCCCTCAGACGCTTCTTTTTCGTTAGGAGTCATAACGTCAGCGCCTTTATAGTGACGAAAGTGCCTAACCTGGGGATCAACCGCAACGAATATATTTCTGGCTTTTGCCAGTTCAATGATACCGCGGATCATCGCCGGCGTCAGCACGCCTTTATCATAATCACTGAGGATCACTGCTTTGTAGTTACTAATATCACTCTCCAGACGCTGGAGCATTTTCTGTTCGAGAGCTGCCGAAATTGGTTTGACGATTTCCCGGTCAACGCGCAGCAATTGCTGGTTGCGAGCCACGATTCTTGTTTTCATGATCGTAGGTCGGTCCGAGGTTTGTTCTATGTAAAGGGAATTTAACCCCCAGCTTTCAAGTTCGCGGATCATGTGGCTGCCGGCTTCATCGTCGCCGACAACTCCAAGAATGCCGCAGTCGCAGCCAAGCTCGACAAGGTTACGCAGTACGTTAGTGGCGCCCCCGGGTAACCTTTCTTCGCGCGATACCAGCACGACAGGTACGGGCGCTTCCGGGGATATGCGAGAAACATCCCCCCTGATGTATTCGTCCCACATGAGGTCGCCGGCCACCAGAATTTTCTGACCACGCAACCGGTTAAGTACTTCGCGCAACGTGTCCATTACCTGCATGGGGGATGGAATTCCTTTTTCTGTTACGTCGTCAACGGCGTAACTCTGATCCCGCAGATATCCTAACTACCCAAGCAATCCCCCAATGGGGTAACAAATAGCCCTCGCAAGGGTTTGTTAGTTACTAAAACCTGCATTACGTCCTATGGGGGAATGGAATTGCTGGCGGGGAATGCCCCATCTGTTTTGAGAATTTCTAAACAAAGGAGCAGTTCCACCCTCCTGCGGGGGTTGATAACTACTAAAACAAATATAACGTTATATAGGTTATTGCACCTGCCATAGTTATGGCACAGCTCGTTGGTGGGGAATTCTCCATCTGGTATGGAATTCTTAAGAACAAAAGCGGCACTAGATCCCCCGCAGGGCTTGTTAGTGACTCAAAAACTGAATTATGTCGCCTGGGGGGATGGTTTTTTTGGTGGGGAATTCCCCATCTGGTATGGAAATCCATATCCTGTTCAGGAATTCCTGAACAGGGTATCCCTATAGTCAGAAATTCCACATTCCGGCGTGTCTTACTAAAGCAAAGGCGGGGGTAACGAAAGCCCGGTAGGCCATGGCCGGTGCCCCCATAGGGGCAGCCGGGGGCGGATGAGCCCCTTTACCTTAAGTTTACTATGGGATTCTGAACCATAGCGATTGGTCAGGTGATTATGCGCCCCCCTTGTTTTAGAAAAGGTTTACATGCTGTTCAACTTTTCTGAACTGCGATAGATTGGATTTCCCCATTATTGCGCGAGGCCTTATGAGTAAAAAAATGCCTGATTTTAAATTTGCCATCTACCAACCGGTGGCCTGGGGCGATATGGATGCTTTCGGCCATCTCAATAATGTGGTCTATGCCCGTTATTTTGAAAGTGGCCGCGCGCGCTTTTTCTCTGACAATGGTTTCTGGTCGGATCCGGGCAAGCCCGAAAAAGAAGGGGTGATTCTGGTGCGGCAGGAACTCAAATACCGTAAACAGGTAAGGTTTCCGGCGACGCTGCAGATTAGGGTGGGCATTTTATCGGCTTCGTCGCGCGGTTTCGTCATGGGGTGTACCATGTTGGATGATGCCGGCGATTTATGCTGTGAAGCAGAAGCCGATTTACTGTGGATTGATTTTACTACGGGCAAGCCGGTGCGCTTGCCGCAGAAATTGCGCGATCTTGCGAGGGAGTTATTGTGAAACAGCGGATATCGGGTTTTACCAGCGGATTGCTGCTGCTGCTTGCCCCAGCATCCTTGTTTGCCGATAGCGAGACCAGGCAGGCCCCGCTGCAGTGGCCGGCCATTATTAAACCGGAGATGCAGATTAGCTCAACGTTTGGGGAGTCTCGTGTTGATCATTTTCATAATGGGGTTGATATACCCGGCGAAGGTCTTAAGGTTTTGCCTGTAAAAGAAGGCGAAGTGTTGTGGTACACTGAAGGCCGGCAGCGCCCTAATGAGCTGCCATTTGGTGGCGGGCGTACCTTGCTTTTGCGCCATGGTAACCTCGTCAGCGGCTATATGCACCTGAAAAGTATTGAAAGTAAAATACTTAAAATAGGCAAAGCTGGTACTAACGATATTCTGGGCCTCACCGGAAATACTGGCCATTCCGGCGGCCCCCACCTGCACTTCTTTGTATTTGATATTGAGAAAAAGAAAATGTATAACCCCTTGCTTTTGCTGCCGCCGGGACATGCTCATGACACCCAACCGCCGGTTCGCAAAGAGATGGTGGTTATTTTGCCCGATCGGCTGGCAGTGGTGAATCCTGAAAAAGAATTTACTATGAGCGGTGACTATCCCGTGGGAATTCGTCTGGTTGATTCTGGGCTTGGGCGGGAGCGCTGGGGCGTCTATACGTTTCGAGTACAAAACAAGCGGGGGGATGTCACCCATGAAGTTAAGTTCGACATCCTGCAGTTTAAGGATGGTCGTTGGGTGACATCCGGTGGGCTAAATTTTGATGAAGTCTTTCGCGAAAGTTTTTACCTGTTGGGTAAAAATATCCGCCAGATGAAGACCTTCAGCGTACACGCGGGGGGATATACTGGCCCGGCATACAGCGAAACATTTGATCTCAAAATAATTCTGCAATAACTTGCGCTGCTGGCCGATATTTATTATGTCACCTACTTATGCGCTACAGTTGGTCCTTTCTGAAAAACGGCGAGCATGCCGATTTCCCGGAAACCTACATCCTGCGTACGATCCGGGGTGATCGCCTTAAAGTTGAAGCTAACCGTCTGCGCGGTATGATCCGCATCATTGTTGAGGAATACAACGGCAGTCGCTGGCAAAGCGTTATTAGCAATGGCGTGGTAATTCGCGAGGTTGACGCTCTCAGTGGTCGCAGTGTTGACCTTGAGGATATTCTGGGCAAGTACAGTATTGACTTAAGTTCTCTGCCCGATAACCAGATACTGCGTCTTATTGGCGGTAATTATGGCGTGATGACGGAATTTCTTGGTAAAGCTGAGCGCCTCTTTGAGCTTGATCCCAATGCCGGCTGGGTAACATTTTTTTCCTGGTGGCGTAATAAATGGCAATATATATTAGCAATCCCGCAGCGCTGCTTGCAGTCGCTATTGCCGATGCTGGTCTATCGCCCGCGGGTTGCCGATCTCATAGATGCGGCGATAATTGGTTCGCTGAGTTGGTTAGTTTTTCAGTGGAACTATTCTTACCTTCAGGCAGGTACTTTTGCCTGTGCCGGTGCTTTGGCTTGCGGGCTAGCTGATGTGTTTATCCGGCATCGGGCGCCTTATCTGATGAAAGTGTTGGTTTTGTTTTTGCCGGGAATGGTCGCTATTTGGCTGGGATGGCATTACCAGTGATTATTTACGAAATGACCGACCCCACAGCGGCATCAACCGGGAGAGCAGGCTGGCTGTGACAGCCGCAATATTTGGGGGGATGGTGCCGAAAATTCTAAATTGCATCCGTCTAAAATAATTCTGTAAAATTTTATTCATGAGAGTCAGCGAACGTCGAGATATTTCAGGCAGACGAAATGGTGCCAATTCAATTACCGGTCCGGCAACCAAGGCATCGCGTATAGCAAACTGAAGTGGTTTGAGCGAAAGCTCGAGAATTTGTGTCTGCAGTTCAACTTTTTCTTTGCCAAATATTTTTTTGAAATCTTGTACCAGCAACTTGTCAAATGCAGGGTAGTCCCCCGCGGAAAAAGACAGCTCATCATAAAACTTCTGCAATGTGGTGAGCCAGTTTTTTTCAACAGCAGTTTGCCAGGCTGGGCCGCTGTCAAGGCTGTTGAGGTACCAAAAACGCTCCCAAGCTCTCTCTGGCGCCCGGCTGCCGTCTGGTTTTGCTGGCAGATGAATTTGCAGGCAGCGCGAGACAATTGTCTCTTTCATGTTCTCTGCGGTCTCAGCTGCAAGAATAAAATGAAACCCCGGGGGCGGTTCTTCCAGACTTTTCAACAGCGCAGATTCGGCTTCATTATTGATTTGTGCGGCGTCTTCAAAAAAAATAAACTTTTTCCGGGAATAACGGGGCGCGTAAGGCATGAAATGACGCAGTAAGTACCTAACGGTTTCCGGTTCAGGATCTTCTGAATCGCCAATTCTGATTTTCGTTGCAGAAAAGCAAAAAAAATCGGGATGACTGCCATCCTTCATGAGCTTCAATGTTTTACTGAAGGGATCGCCTGCTTCTCTGCGGCAGGCGTGCAGGGTTTCGGCAATTTTACGGCGCAAAAAGTCGATTTTTTCTGTAGAATTTTCGCCGGTTACGAGCAGGCAGGTCGGCCAGCCTTTAGCGTCAAAATTGGCGAAAGTGCGTTCGGCAACCTCGCTTAAGAGCATTTCAGAATACCGGAGTTAACCAATTGGTGTACTGGTCATTTTTGCCGTTTACGATATCAAAGTAAGCTTTCTGTATTTGGGCAGTAACGGGGCCAATTTTGCCATTGCCAACGATACGATGATCTACTTCTCTGATCCAAGCCACCTGTACTCCTGTGCCTGAAAAAAAGATTTCGTCACTGGTGTAGAGTTCAGTACGGGAAATGGGGCGCTCGACCACCGGAATTTGCAGATCGCCAGCTAAAGCAATTACGGTTTTGCGGGTGATGCCTTCGAGAATCGACGATGAAATTGGTGGGGTGTGCAGAACTCCGTTTTGTACCAAAAAGATATTTTCGGCGGAGCCTTCGCAGACATTGCCGTGTGTGTCCAGAAAAATAGCTTCGTCAAAACCATTCTGCAGTGCTTCGCTTTTAGCTAGGGCCGAGTTAGTATAGGCTCCGGTAGTTTTCGCCCGGGTGGGAATCTGCGTGTCGCTGATCCTTACCCAGGAAGAGACGCACGTGGTTAGTCCTTTCTGGGTGTCGAGATAGTCGTCGAGGGGGATGGCGTAAATGATAAAGCCATCCTCAACATTATGCAATCGTGGCGACAATTCAAGACTTTTCTTGTAAAGAAAGGGACGCAGGTAAGTATTCTGACGCCAATTGCCGTCGCGCAGAATTTTCACAACGGCAGCGCGAAATTCATCTACTGTTAGAGGCATTTTCATCTGTAAAATTTTTGCGGAATTAACCAGACGTTGGTAATGATCTTCAATGCGAAATACAAAAAGATTATTTTTGTCGTCATTATAGTAAGCGCGCATGCCACCGAATGCAGCAGTTGCATACTGCAAGGCGTGCGTGCGCACATTCAAATTGGCATCTTTTAGGGGGATGTAGTTGCCGTTAAAATAGCACGGCTTTTCGTCAAAATTCTGCATAGCCAAGGTTAAAGCTGCCTTGCGAGGCAGGCCGTCAAAAAGATTTACCGGTTGCGGTATGCCTTAAAAAATGCCAATACTATGCGGCTTTTCAATCAGTGACTGGATTATGGTCGGGAGGTTTCATGAATCCTGTTTTTAGAAAGAGTCTATTTTGGTTAGGTCGGCTCATAGCCACTACTGCTAGCAGTCTGCTATTTTTGATTGGCTGTTCTAACGCCCCTGCTTTTATTCCCGACAAAGCTATGCCACGGCTTGACAGTGAAAGCGCTGCCGAATTGCGCTCTCTGGAGCAGGCGGTAATTGATCGTAAAATTGAGCGCGATACGACACTGGCTTACTTAGAAACAGTACGGGAAGAACTGCGCGAACATAAGCGTTCTACCCCTGAAGCCAGAGGTGGTGCCCAGTTAGCTAAACTTGAGGCACGTGAAGAAGTTCAGGCTGCTTTAGTCAGGGTCAAGACACGTGAGATGGCCCTGGCAATTGCTGAACTTGAAGAAGCGAAGGCAAAAATTTTGAAGAAAAAAGGTAGAGAAGGGGTGGATGTAAAAGCCTTTGAGAAACGCACTGCCGCGGAACGCGAAAATCTTGAAAAAGAACGTGCCCGTTATGTCCGAGCAGAAGAGAAAAAGAAGTCTTTGGAGCAAGGAGGTGAGTCATGAGAATGCGCATTACTATTGGCTTACTACTGCTGCCCGGTCTGCTAGACGGGGCGCTTTATTATACACCCTCAGAATATCGCGAGCTGGAAAATGAAAAGTATGTTTTGGAGCTTGAGCTGAAACACCTCAACGAGCGTTTTATCAATGAGCGACTTCAATTAAGAGAAAAAATTCGTGCCCTCGAAGCGCGGGTGCGTTCTCTGGAAGAAGAATCTAATAGCCGCCTCAACGAAAAGTTGGTTATAGCACGGGAATCTAATGAAAAGATAGTGCAGTTAGAAAGCCGACTGGCAGATGCCAATACCAGGTTGAGCGATTTGCAGAAAGAAAAAGAAGAGAATGAGCGCCTGGCCCGTCTGCGTATTGAAGACCAGGAAAAACAGCTCGAGCTGCTGCGCCGCGAGGCTACTAATCGGGAACAAGAACTAATTGATGAGAAAAAGAGACTTGAGAAAAATCTTCTATCTGAAATTGACAAACTTAAAAGCGAGCTGCATAATGAAAGGGAATCCGCAAAGAAAAAACTCGAAGATCTGGCTGCTGAGCACCGCCGCAAAACTGGCGAGTTAGAAAAGCGGATTATCGATTTGCAGACCCGGCTGAATAATTTTGAGTTAGAGAATCGCCGCCAACAGCAACGTATTGTCGAACTTGAGAATATCCGCGAGAAACAGAAGCAGGAGCTCGAACGATTGGCTGAACAGGCTAAATCTCTTGAGGAAAAATTAGCCGAAGAGATCCGCCAGGGGGGCATAAAATTAAAACGTCTCAACGACAGGCTCGTCATCAATATGGACAACAAGATTTTGTTTGATTCGGGATCAGCTACATTGCGCAGCGATGAAATCCGACGCACGCTAGATAAAATTTCGGACATTCTGGCTAAATATCCCGATAACCGTATTCTGGTAGAAGGGCATACCGACGATGTGCCGATCCGTAGCGAACGCTTTCGTGATAATTGGCAGCTCTCGACTGAGCGAGCGTTATCGGTACTATACCACTTGCTGCGCAACCGCAACCTGGATCCCTCGCGGTATATGGCTGTCGGCGCCGGGCAATTTCAACCTCTGGTGCCTAATACTTCGCCGGAAAACCGGGCCTTAAACCGCCGGGTGGATATTGTCGTTATGCCCCGTCTGGCCGAGTAGGTTAGCGCTCTTTGCGCATGCGCCATTTGAGGGCAAATTCAAACAGCAGCGGCAGATAGCGGGCGACAAACTGGTAAAGGGCGTTACGCATGCCTGGCGCCCGGGAACGCCTGCGGGTTTGACTTAAAGACATAATTTCTCTTGCAATTTTTTCTGGGGTTCTGACACTGATGGTTGAGCGCGGCGTTTTACCGTCAGTCGGGGTGCGGTAATGAAAGCTAGTGGTAACGCCAGCTGGGCGAATAACA
>CALHRC010000023.1 GCA_938038265.1 uncultured bacterium | reverse complement strand
TGAGCGGATGAGCGAAAAGCGGTGCCCGAAGGGCATAACCGCCGCGGTGCCCCGAAGGGGGCAGCCGGGCTGCAGCGAGGGGGCTTGCCCCCTGCTTATACCTTAGTCTTACTATGAAAATCGATAGCATTGTTCAGGAATTCCTGAACAATGACTACTTAGCTGCTTACGAAAAAAAGCTTTAGCTATTTTGTAAAGAGCCGATGTTTACTATATGGGAAGCTATAAGCAGAAGGTAGCGGGTGGTCTGCTCGTACTGCTTATGACGGTGGTGGGATGGCTGGGTGCCTTGGCGCGTCTGAAGTCTGTAGATTCTCTTTCCCAATGGTATGTGCGTCTGCTAGCCTATGACCCGGCCCAGGTGAGGGATCTACGCGAGCAAGAACTTGCGGTATTGCAGCAGAAGATGGCTGCTGGGGAAGCGGATTCAGCGGTTTATGTCCGGGCGGCTTATCTGTGGGAGTCTTTGGGGGAATATCATAAAGCAGCTCAGACGATGCGCCAGGCCATGTTGTTGGCGATTCCGGAAGGCAAGGGTGATGAGGAATTATATCGTCTGACCAGTGAATATGCGCGGTTATTAGCTGCTGCCGGTCGCCAGGGCGAGGCATTGCGTATTCTGGCGGAGCTTAAAAAGCAGCGGCCTGATCGGGCGACTGCTTTTAACCAGAGCGGTAAAATACATGCCGCCAAGCGCCGCTTGAAAGAGGCCCGCGCTGAGTTTATCCAGGGGAAGAAAGCTGACAGCCGGGATATTGAGTCGTACCGTAACTTATCAGAATTAGAGCGTCGGGCGAAAAAAGAAGACCAAGCGCTGCGTCATCTGAAAGAGGCATTGGAGAAAAATCCTGACAGTGCGGCGGCGCATGCTGCTATGGGGGATTTCTATTTCCGGCGGGGAGACTATGCCCGGGCGATGCAGTATTATTCCCGGGCCTCACAGCTTGAGCCGGGAAATCCCGAATACTTGGCGAAGATGGCACGCACGGCGGGTCGGCAGGGCGACCCTGCGAAAGCTGTCAGTCTGTGGCAGCGGGTATTGCAGGCAGATAAAGATAATGTTGAGGCTCATACTGCTTTAGCTCGCGATGCCGCTAAAAGAGGTGAGGCGGAAAAGGCATTGGGCCATTACCGGGCGGCACTCGAGCGCGACAGTAAGAACCAGAAATTACGGGATGAATATGACGCCTACTACCGTTCGCAGAAAAAAATAACGGAAGAGAAGCTGGCCAAGCGGCAGAAAAGATTTTCGGAAGAACCAGCCGGCGGGGAAGAGAGTAGTGATCTTGATACCTTACCCACTGGCATAGGCAGACAAGCAGAGACGGACTTCTTGACTGCCGAACCGGTCGGCAGAAATCGTCCTGGGTTGCATGCAAACGACAGTCTTGCCGATGGCATGACAAAGCACTCTAAAGCTAACAGCAAGAGTGCTGGTCAAGATGAAACAAACGATAGCGCATCGGATAATGCTCGCCGGGTGGCTGCTGCTGCCCAGGCGGGGCGTACGGCTTTTGAAAATAAAGATTATGCGCTTGCGTTAGAACATTTTCGCGAAGCTGCCCGGTTAGATCCACAGGATGCGCAATACAGTTACTTTCAGGCGCGCGCTTATGAAAAACTGGGCAATCATACCGAGGCAGAGCGTTTGTATGAAGAGGCTCTTAGAAAAGCGCCGCGCGATGCTCGCCTGCAGTACCAGGCAGGCAGGTACTTTTACCAGCGGCAGCAGTTTGCTCGGGCGGAAAAAGCATTTGCTGAAGCTGCTGTTCATGATCCGGGTATGGGCGCTGCTCACTATGGCGCGGCACTCGCTGCTGAAAAACAGGGGCGTGACACGGTGGCTGAAGAGGGTTATCGTAAAGCGCTTAGTATTAACCCGCAGATGCCGGAGGCTCGCTTTAATTTGGCACTGTTGCTGAAAAAGAAAAATAATCATGCTGAGGCATTGGCAGAATTAGAGGCGCTAAGTAAAATAACTCCTACTGACCCGCAGGTGGCATTCCAGCGGGGAGAGATTTTGCAGCGTACTGGGAAAACTAGTGAGGCAATAGAGGCCTATGAAAAAGCAATTGCGGCGAAAAATGATTTTTATGAAGCCAGGTTTAATTTAGCTTTGTTGTTGAGTAAAACCGGCAATCATAGTAAGGCCAGGCAAATAATCCAGCCGGTATTAGATAAAAATCCCGATGATGCTGAAGCGCTTTATACATTAGGCAGAATCGAACAGGCGGAAGGGAAAAATGATCGTGCTGTTCAATTGTATGCCCGGGCCACAGAAAAAAATCCTCGTTTGACGCAGGCATGGCTTAACGGCGGGGTATTATTGGCGCAGCAAGAAGATTATGCGATGGCTGAGTTATATTTGCGCAAGGCAAAATCTCTAGAAAGTAATTCTTTTGCGGTGATGCTCAATTTAGCGAACTTGCACTTAAGACAAAAAAAATACCAGGACGCTGAAAAAGAATTTTTTGATTTACTGAAACAATACCCGACTTCTGTTGAGGCGCGCACTGGCTATGCGCGCTCACTGGAAGAAAACGGTCAATTTGAAAAAGCGGCCATTGAGTATCGAAAAGTTTTGAAAGCGGAGCCGAAAAACGTTGGTGTGCTAGAAAGGCTGGCATTTCTGACCTATCGCCATTTGAAAGATAATGAAGCTGCGGCCAGACTTTTTCGCAGGTTACTTGAATTGCAGCCGGATAATTCCCGAAGGGAAGAAATAAAGGCTATTCTGGCGGCGTTATGAAAGCTCATAACCGAGCGAAAGTGTGCGCTATAAAGTTAATCTTTTTTATTTTAATTTTGGTTATTATTTTTGGGGTTAGCTTATCTGCCCAGTCCATAAAGGCTGAGACGGAAAAGCAGACGCCAGTGGAAAATCAAAGCGAAAAAACGCAATCTGAAGCAACGGCGCAGAAAAAAACTTCTGTAACTCCGGAGGCTTTGGGGCGAATGCGTCAGGTTTTACGTTTTGGCAATTCACAGCAGGTGCGGGAGATTCTGTTGAGAGTACCTAAATTGACGGAGGATGAACAACGCGATCTGTTGCCTGAACTTAAGGCGTTAACCAAATCAAAAGATGCCATGATCCAGCGACGCCTCATCGAAGCTATCGGCATGGCTGCTTTTTCCGATCTAGACGATCACCTGAGCGAGGCCTTAGATCACCCCAATGACGATGTTTTTTTTGCGGCTTGTGGTGCGATTGAAAAGAAAAAGCCACAAACCGCTCGGGACAAAGTTGCCGAAAAATTGCGTCAGTCAGATTTCTCGACGCCAAACAATAAGACTCCTGATCTGGTGCGGGCGATGTCAGCTTACCGCGATGAGCAGATGTCGCAGTTTCTATTGGATAAACTTAAAGATCCATCCACCACACCTGATTTTAAAAACCAAATATTGCGTTATTTTTCGGTGGTAAAAATTGAGAACAGTGCTTTGCATGAATATATCGCAGAGTTGATCAAAGATGAGGGTGCGGGGATTTCGGTACGCAGCTATGCGGTTTATGCCGCCGGCGAATTAAAAATTTTTGCTCTCAAAGACGAGTTAACGGCGCTGCTTGAGAAAATTGACGGCATTACCGATCCGGATGAAAAGAAAAAATATTCGCGCCTGCGCCTACAGGTTATTACTTCGTTATTAAAGTTAGAAGCCGAAAACGTTGAGCAGATTTTGTTTGATATGGCGCGCGATGACGATGAAACGGTGCGCTTGCGTGCGGTTCGCCAGTTGGGGCAATTTAACCGACCAGAAATACTAGAGTTACTGGAGTTCAAAGCAAAATTTGACACCAGCCTGCGGGTGCAGCGTGAGGCGAAGAAAGCACTTGAAGCGCTTAAAGCAGGCACAAAAAACAGCGAAACGGAAACTATTGAGGGGGCAGAGTGAGTTTGCTACGTTATGCCATCCCCCTGTTTTTTTTATTTTCAGTGTTGGCTGCACAAACCATCAATAATGAGCCGTATGAGACTGCGTTACCGCCAGTAAAAGCAGCGATTAAAGATATAAGTGCCGGCAACCAGGTCGCCGTACGCCTGCGCTATGACGGGGCTTACGGCAACTACCTGCGCTTTTACGATGAGCGTGGCATTGTGGTTTTATTGGCTTTCCGCCGGCACCGTTGGGATTATAGCAACAATCATTTTCTCAAAGAGTTACACCCCGGGCACCAATACGAAGTGATTTTCAGATATGAAGCGCAGCGAGTTGGTTTTCCCGCGCCGCACCTTTCGCTTGAGCAGGCATTGGCTATCAAAGAAGACAGCGATAACCCGAGAGCGATCCGCTTACCTGAAACCTGTGTGCTGGGGTGGATGGTTTCTTACCGACCAGCGTCTCTCGATGACCTGCGGTTTTAATTGCAATTTTGTGATTGACATACTGTTTATTAGCTAAATTGTTGCCTGTCTCAAACGGCAAGACTCCCAGATAGCTCAGCCGGTAGAGCAGGTGGCTGTTAACCACCGGGTCGCAGGTTCGAGTCCTGCTCTGGGAGCAAATTTGACTATCCGCGCAATTCAAGATAGTGTCAAAAGGTTGTAGCAAGGTATATCTGACTATTTTACTTTCATAGGGTGGGGCTCTGAAGTAATAGTTTTCTTTGTTCTTCTATTTCAGAGCTCAACAACAATCATAAGCCCGATTTGCCAGCTGTAGCAGGTGCCCCTTAACCCGATTTACGTTTTAGGCGGCCTTTTCCTGTTGAAATTGGCTTTTGTAACCATGCCTTTATTTGTTCTCTTTTGACAGAAGGCCGCAAACTTTTTTAGGATTTTATTGTCCATGCGCAGCTCTGCCTTTTCGCCGCGCAGAATTCTGAGTTGCTCTTCGGCGGACATTTTGCCGCGTCTGCGCAGATCATCCTGGTTTTCCCGCAGGTAGGCCTTTCGCCATTGCTTCAGGCTCCAGACGCTCACGCCCAACGATTTGCCGCTGCCTTTGACCATGAGATCAATGGCTGTTTTTTGAATTCTTCTGAGTACCTTATTCTGCTCATTGCGTTTTCTATATTCCAGAGGCCACATAAAGGGCTGTCTAATTTTGCAAGTTAGGGTTATTGGTGGATTTTTAAAGGCAATCCTAACCATGTTAACGGTAATTCGTTAAATTTATAATGACAATTCACACTCTGGATATAATCAAGTACATCTTTATATTCAGGCTTTTTAAACCAGTCACTTAAAATATAAACATATTCCACTCTTAAACCTAAAGGAGTAACTAACTTTAAATACTGTTTTCTCTTGAAATCACAGGTCTGTAACTTTTCATCAACCGAACCAGCTACCTGCTGATATTTTTTAGCTATTTTATTTTTTTAATTCACATAAAAGGTTGTACAAAATCCTTGCGGTCTTTTTTCTTTCCTTTATTTATCTCCATACAATAAGCATGGGCACAAACCTCAAGATATTTCTCAAAAATGATGATTAACTTATCTGGATATATATTTTGTTTGATTTCTGGATGTGCTTTTTAAAATAGTGATCTATATTTTTTTAGCATATCTTGTTTTTTAGTAAAATAAGTTATAGATACTTTTTTCATAATCTTGATTTAACTTCTTTTAATAAAAATTTTTCAATGGATATTCTTGTTTTTGTATCAGCAAAATGAGCCATCTTATGGTGATGAGCACATAATAGCGGGTGGTTTTGGCCCCCTAAGGCAGCTACTTTGTTCAGGAATTCTTAAGAACAGATAAGGAATTCCCCAGCAAGAAAACCATCCCCCATGTGACATAATGTAATTTTTTAGTAACTAAAAACCCGCAGGGGTCAAGCGGTTCTTGCATACCATAGACAATTTAAGCCTGGACTAAGCAGCACTTATCCCTACCCCGGGAAGTGGTTAGCAGGATTATGTCTCCTAATAAGGTTTGACGTAAAGTAAGCCAATGTCACGTTTGAGCTGATGAGTTTGATTCTCGCAGATCTCTGGTTTCGCTATTTGATTTTGATTACTGCGGCTTTGTTGTGGCTATTGCAGATGACTGTTTGGCCCCAAAATCTTTGGGTCAATGCGGCCTTTGTGGTTTCTATGGGGGGGATTGTCGGTTATTTTACCAATTACTTAGCCATCCGCATGTTATTTCAGCCCAAGCAAGGTAAGGTACTAGGCTGGGAAGGTCTGGTGCCGCGCAATAAGGCTAAGATTGCTCATTCTCTCGGTAACAGCATCCAGACGCAATTGCTGGCTCCCGACATTATCATTGGATATATCGACGAAAAAGATTTAATTGGCAAAGCGACTGCCAAAATTGGCGAATGGATTGACGAGCACCTGCAAGATCGTGCGCGGCGGGGTGAACTGACTGCCAAAATTATCAACTGGTTGCAGCAGAACGGGCCGGATATATTAGAGCGCTCTTTTGAATTGACTGAAGAGAGTCTGCAACGTTGGGCTAAAAGTCCCGAGCAGGTACAAAAGACTTGGGATTTCATGCGCGAAAAATTAGTGCGCTACCTTTCCTCACAACAAAACCGCTCTGAGATTGCCAGTTTTATTCGTAAGGCGGCGAGTAAAGAAATTCCTTCTATGGCTCGGGCGATGAACGATGCCTTAAATGAATTTTTGTTACGCCGCAATGCCATTGGTAAGATCGGGCTTAGTATTAAAAATATGTTTTCGCTAAATCATGAAAGTATGGAGGATGTACTGCAGCGCTTCATCAACGATCCCGAGACAACCGAACAGATTCTCGGTACATTTGATATTTTGGTTGAAGAGTTCGAGCGCAGCATTAACGAACCGGCGACGCAGGCCATTATCATGAGGCGCATTAAGCGCTGGGTGGATGCCGCTGCCGGGTTTACGAGAGTAACTGTTCTGGAAAGCGCTGTGGCAATGTTACAAGAATATCTCGACAATGAAGAGAATTGGGATAAAATTGAAAAATATTTAAGCGATATTTTATTGGCAACGCGTAAACGCATGAATGAATTTATGGGCTCTCAGAAAGGGCGGGAGATTTTGCGTGAGCAGATCAATAAAGTAGTGCAAAAAATTAATGTTACCGAGATGGTCGAAAATCAGGTGATGAAACTTGATACCGATGAATTAGAACAGATGATCTTAAACAATACTGGCGGTAATCTGGTGGTCATCCAGCTTATTGGTGGTATTCTTGGCATTATTGCCGGGCTTATCCAAGTGCACCATTATTTTGCTTTTCCAGTGCTTTTGTTGGTGGCTGCAGCCTGGGTATCAGCCATCCTCAACCGCAGAAAATTTCGCAAAGCTCAGGATGCCTCTGGATAATTTTTTGGCGCAGGTTTTCAGAAAGGATTTTGGCAGCCAACCAGCGCAGGTATTCAGGATCGCTGTTCAAAAGTTCGATTATGGTTCTTCCTCTGTATTTGCCAAAATTAATTAAAATGTATCCATCTTTATTTAACAGTAATTTACCTGTGGGATCAAAAATAACTGGCAGACCACAGAAATCCTGCAAGCCTTGCACTGTTGGGGGCAACTCCGGGGTTTGTTGTACTTGTGCTTGTAACACCTCAAGTGTGGCGCGGATATCGGCCATAGCACTGTGGGCATCTTTAAGTTCTTTGCCGCAGAATTCACGGTAGGCGTTTGAAAGATCCCGGGGACGCAGGCGGTGGTAGATGGCCATAACATCCACCACGTGTCTATCAGTCATTGTAAAAAGAATACCAGCGCGCTCAAATTCTATCATTAAAAGGGGGATGTCAAATTTGTAGCAGTTAAATCCCCCCAGGTCACAATTGTTCAGGAATTCCTGAATAGATGGTGCCAGCTGCAAAAAGCTAGGGGCATGGGCTACTTGCTCATCGGTAATGCCATGCACCGCACTTGCCTCGGGGGGAATTAGGCGTTGGGGATTTACTAACGAATAAAATTGTTCTTCATGACCATCGGGAAAAATTTTGAGGATGGCAATTTCAATAATGCGGTCACTCTTTTTGTCCGTGCCGGTGGTCTCAAGATCAAAGAGCGCTAAGGGGCGCTGTAAGTTTAATTGGCGGGTATGTTGAAAAGGAATTTCTTGCTGCATGGTGTCATGCCTCATTGTCCTAAGGTAATCCCGGCAAGCAAAAATTATTAGGTAACCTTGAGTCCAGGCAGATATGTTATAGTGGGGTTGCTTAAAATAAGTGTGAAGCCTCTTAAGTGGTTTTAAGTCAAAAACTAACTTGAAGGCAAGGGGCCAAGGTATAATGCGATGGCATTGAGGATTGCCAGCGTCTGGTCAATGACCTTCTGCTCGAGTAGCACGTCCGTCGTGCTTCACTGCTCGCTGAACAGTTTGACATCCATGAAAAGTTCTATGAACTTTAAGACTAGCTAAAACTGCTTAAATGTGTGTTTTCTTCCCGAAGGTGACAACGTTGTTACAGAAAACGGTTTACGCTCTGCTCTGCATTGCCTGCGGTTGCCCTTATGCCCCGGTTACGGCCGAGTCCAATGCGAATAGCCCACCTTAATTTTGCCCGCAGTTGGCGGGGCGGCGAACAACAGACCCTCTACCTGGCCCGATTCTTGCAGCAACAAAATGTCCAGCAAATAGTGATAGTTTACCCCGGCTCTGAATTAGAAAAACGCTGCCAACAAGAGGAGCTTCCCGTTTTCAGCATTGCAGCGCGTCATGAGCTTAGCCTGTTCTCAGCCATCCGCATTGCTCGCTTGATTATTAGAGATAAAATCCAGCTAGTGCACGCGCATAGTGCCCAAGCGCATGCCATAGCGCTGCTGGTCAAACGGCTGTGCCGGCTGCGCGGCCATGAGGTGCGTCTGGTGGTCTCACGTCGGGTTGACTTCCACGCCAACAAGAACTTTCTCTCGCGCCGCAAATACCTAACCCCCTTGGTAGATGCCTATATCGCTATCTCTAATAAAGTAAAACAGATTCTACTGGCCGACGGTATTCCTGAAAACAAGATTAGCATTGCTTATTCCGGAATTGATATTGCCCGGTTTTCAGCCCCCCTAAGTGCAACACGAAAAAAAGATTTGCGCCGGGAATTCAAAGTGACCAAACATATTACCATTGGCAATGTAGCTGCCCTTAGCGACCATAAAGACCAGGCCACACTACTTAAAGCAGCAGCCCTACTTTTAGAACAAAAATTACCGCCCTGGAAATTATTCATCATTGGGGATGGCGAGCTGCGAGGTGAATTAGAAACCCTTGCTGGCAAGCTGAAGCTGCAGCAACAGGTTATCTTTACCGGCTTTCGACAAGATATCCCCGACCTGCTGCGTTTTCTGGATATCTTTGTGATGAGCTCTAAAGAAGAAGGCCTTGGTACTTCTCTTCTCGATGCTATGGCCGCTGGGTTACCGATAGTAGCTACCCGCGGGGGTGGTATTCCTGAAATTGTAGTGCATCACAAGGGGGGATTGCTCTCTCCGGTGCAGGAGCCCACCGCTCTGGCAGGGAACCTGGCGCGACTCATCAAAGAACCGACCTTACGCCGCAAAATGGGAGCGTTCAACAAAAAACATGTTGAGAATTTTCATTATGAGAAGACGGGCGCCACTACCTTACAAGTTTACCGCCGGTTACTTCAAAGCTAACTGGCCACCTGCCAACATACCACAAGCAGCGTCAATATCTTTGCCCGGTGAGCGGCGGTTCATCGCGGTGATTCCAAACTCGGATAGCATCCCGTGAAACTGTTGGATTTCTTCTTCAGATGGCCTTACCATCCCCCCAAACGAAGTATTAAGAGGTATCAAATTCACCTTAGCCCGCAACCTGCGGGCGAGACGGGCTAATTCTCTGGCGTCTTCATATCCCATGTTTTTTTCCCGGATCATGATATACTCAAACGTTAGGCGACTCTTGCGCATTGACGCACGGTTGCGCTCAAGGTAACCAACCACCTGCTGGAACGGATATTTCTCCTCGATATTCATCAACTGCGCCCGCTTATCGGGAAAGACGGCATGCAGAGACAGCGCCAGACCATAGGGGCGCTTTTCCTGAATAAAACGCTCAATGCCGGGCAGGATACCAGAAGTGCTGATGGTGATATGGCGAGCACCTATATTCATACCGTTGGGGTCGTTAAGCAGGTCAGCAGCTTTCATTACATTGTCATAGTTATAGAAGGGCTCGCCCATCCCCATGAAAACGACATTCGTCACACGACGGCCCATGGCTTTCTGGGTTAAATATACCTGCGCGACAATCTCGCCTGCGGACAAATTTCCCTTAAAATCGATTTTGCCGGTTGCACAAAAGGAACAGTTAAGACTACAGCCTGATTGTACCGAAATACAAATCGATTGGCGCTTTTCGTAAGGCAACCAGACGGTTTCGACGACTTTCTCCCGGGGGAAGAGGTAGAGTAGCTTGGCAGTTCCATCCGCTCCTAAAGCGCGACTTTCCTGCGCCTCGCGCGGCCAGACAAATTCAGTTGCCAGACGAGCACGCAGCGCCTGCGGCAGATTTCCCATCTCAACAACATCGGTAGCATTGAGGCGGTGCAGCCAGGCAAATATCTGGCCAGCCCGATAGCGGGGGTGCCCGGCCTTCTGTACCCAGTATTCCCACTCCTTAAGATTGTAATCAAATATATTCGGCGGGGGTGTCTGCACTCTAAATAAGATACCTTAAATACGGCATAAGAGACCAGCAAAAAATACAGTTCAGGTAGCCTGGTACCTTGTTCATATATGAGGGTATTGACTTGACATGGCAAGCCCAAATCAATATAAATCCCTGTGACAGAAAACATGACGGCGCCCTTAATTGCCATCAAGGGCAGATTTCATGCTCCCCAAGAAAGGTATTATGCGCTGTTTCTGTTCATACTCAACCCGGAAGCAGGTTACGTTGAGACAGCCACCATAGTCGTTTCGGTTTACTCCGATCTGTACCGCCTCGAACCCAGACATAGCTGGCGGGAATTTGAAAATAAGATCAATGAGCTGAAATACCACAACCAGTATTCGCCGGTCATTACTGCCGATCTACAGGATAGGCTGAAAAGCCTGACAATGAATGAGGATTTTTTTAGTGAGGTTATGAAATGCGTCAGAGCTAACGCAACGGCCCAATTGGAAAAAATGCTACTGTTGATCTTCCAGCGAGCCGTGCGCGACAACGAGATGACCATCGAAACCGCCATTGAAACTGTTGATCCGGCAGAGCTCAACGCCCCACCTGAAGTAGCCCCTGAAATTAAACCCTCGACCACTTCCGGAAGCGCGCCAATTGACACAGGGGTGACCTTGAATGTCACACTGGTGTTAGCACCTG
Source organism: uncultured bacterium (assembly GCA_938038265.1). Classification (GTDB taxonomy): domain Bacteria; phylum Spirochaetota; class Leptospiria; order Turneriellales; family Turneriellaceae; genus CALHRC01. Next base: position 7,448 of record CALHRC010000023.1, on the reverse strand, counting down.
TCGGCGGCAAACCCGTCACCGAGCTCAAATCCGGCGACATTATTATGGTACGCATTGTGCCGATGAATGAGCGGGCCAATTTTTTCATCGATACTATGAAATTGCGGGGCGAAAAAAGTATAAAACCCTGCCCCATGGTACTGGAATCACTCAATCCAACCGATGCTGGTCTGCTAATCAGAGGCCGATTAGATGACAACCTTTACGGCATTGTCACAGAGTCAGAAAAAGTTCTGGTGCAGCTCTATGAAGGTCCTGCTATCGATAAAGACAAGAAAGAAAACACCGATGTGGCAGCGCCCCGCAGGAAAAACCCACAGACAGCTACTATCCGAGAGAAAGACAGCAACGGCAAATCAAACCTACCTCTGGTTCTCTCAGGTGCGGCCGCGTTGCTGCTGCTTTCTGCTTTAGCCTATATGATATCATCCCTCTGACAGCCATGAACCTGAAAAACTACTCTGTTTACGGCACTGCCTTTCTGCTGATTACCGTCGCCAGCTTAGCTCTATCTGACCTGACCTTACTGCCACTTATCCGCTTGCAGTTAAAACATCCCCAAGTCTTTAATTACCTGTTGCTCGCGCTAACCCTATTTTGGTTTATTCTCAGGATCATACTGCAGTTCAGGCAGGAAAGACCAGACGCCCACTCAACGATTACCGCAGCCCTCAAGGCTACTGGCAGAGTGGCCATACAGGCAGTCGGAACACTGGGAAAATTCCTGCGTTTTTTGTTATTATTTGCACTCTTTATTACTGCCCTAGCGCTGGCACTGGCTACCAACAGCCGACTGTTACTTTCTTGAAATTAAGGATTTTCTGACGCTGACAGCGAGCGAAACACTGGCCGCGAGACGGTACCGGAAAGCTGAAACTGTATTCGTCCATCAGCCTGAAGCAGTTTGAAACTCTTTAAAATTTCGCGCAGTCCCTTGTCTTGGTATTTCTGGAATAATTCTTCCGTCGGCGTAATCACAATACCTATATCCAAAGGTGCTGACGGTGATAGCCCGGCACTGCCGCTAATACTAACTTTTGCCAGGCGGCTGTCCAAAGCTCCCGACTGTATCTTAAATACGCCCTGGTCAACTTTACCTTGTAGTTTAAGCGCCGCAACCGGAATCTCCAAAGTTTCGTCTAGCATGGGTAGCGGCTCGTCATAGACAAACAGAAAAGATGAGGCGGATATCTCGGCATCCCCCTTGAAAGCACTGGCACTCTTGCGAATACCAGAAATGGAACTCTGGAGGCTCCAGACCCCACCACTGATTTTCATAACGCCTTTTTTTATCTGCAATCCCTGAAGTTCACTTTTGAAATTAAAGTTACCCAGCAGCAGTCCCCAAAGGGACAGACGACCTGTTGCAGAAGGGATGGAAAGAACAAAAGACGTGTCACCGCTTTCTGACGCAAGCCTGAGGTTGGTAATATCATAACCACCCAATACCCCCAGTCTAATATCCCCAAGCTCAACATTCAAACTCTCTGGGGACATACGGGTCAGGGCTTCGCGAGCTAATTGGTTGAGCGGCAGAAACCAAATCAACCCAAAGATAAAAGCCAGGGTGCCAGAGATCCAAGGTAAGAGACGCTGCCAGAGGGATATCCGCTCTACCGTTGTTTCGCCTGTACCGGTTATTTCTTCCGGGCTCTCAAGTTCTGTCATTAGCTTATCCTTTTTTCTGAAAACCCACCACGGTGATACTGACATTATAGAGTCCGTTTTTCTTAAGAACCGGGCGGGAAGAAAAACTTTCAATCTTGTATAACGAACCAGTATGCTGCTCAATTTGTTTTATAAAATCGAGAAACTGCGCTGCTGAGACTTCACGCAGTGCAATACTTACCTGTCTTTTGGTATAATTACCGTCGATAACGGTATCCCTGGGTGTCATCGAAGTAATCTTATCGCGCAGGTTGATGGAATTCAAAACTCCCTCAATAAAAGGGACCATGCCATCGAGAGAAGTGGCATCACCTCCGGATTTATAGGCCTGCAATACCAAATATTCGCGACCAGCTTCTTCTATGCGGCGGATATCCGATTCTATTTCAGCCATTCTCTCATCGAGACTGAGAAAATGCCGGCGTAACTTGCGACCCATAACAAAGACCAGCATTAGCAGAATCAACATGGAGCCGATCAGTAAAAAAATTTTTTCCCTTTGGGTTAACTGCTTCATGACAGTTCAGCCTGCCTTATCGTCGAGAGGTTTTATGATTAAATTGAATTTTATGCGGTTGCCCTGACCTGAAGGCATTGATTTTTCACGGGTACTTTCGACTCCGGCAAATTTACCTGATTTTTTGAGACTATCTTTAATCTCATTTAACGCGGCAAAAGATGGTGCCGATGCCGCCAAATCAATGGCTTTGGCGTCATAGCTGATGCTCTCAATTTCAAGACCCAGCCCCATAGGCAACGACTGGTGCAATGAAACCAGGGTCTGGCTGAACTTTTCAGAGCTGAAAAACTTTCTGAAAATTTCGGTTTTCTTGCGCTCCCGGGCCAAAATATCCATCGCCTCAGACAAAGGATTATCGGTGGCCGGTTTGCGGTTAAAGTATTTTTGAAAAATAATTTCCCGCTCCTTTTCGCGCTCCTGCAAAAAACGCCCCCGGTAACGAAAATCCAACACAAACGAAATAGCAAACAGAATGCCAGCTAAAGCGGCGAGAGCCCACCAGCGCTTTCTGCCGGGCACACTTGTTACCTTAGCGTCTTTTTTTAGGCTGCCCTGCAAAAGATTGAACCCCTTTTTAGAACCCACTGAGTATGCGGCTGCCACCGGAATCACCATATCACGATCAAACATCGCAAGCGCAGTTCGTTCATAAGGGAATAACTGAACCGGCTGGCCAGCATGGGTAGCCACCATCGATTGCAGTAATAACGACTCTGAACGATCACAACTAAAGTAAAGAGGACGATTCTTATCATCATCACTTTGGGCAGCGTGCTGTAAAACAAGATCGCGCCCGAGTTGGCTGCCGAAATTAGCCATGACCTGATTGACGATTTTTATTTGGTTGCGATTGAGGTTGACATGTTTTTTCAAAGTATCATCGTCAAGCTCTGCCAGATTAAAAGCCGACAAACGGTCAAAGAGCTCCCGCGCCTCGGCATATGGTTTTTTCAACAGGCGAGATAATTCATGCACTATCTTCTCATGACCGAAAGGTAAGACACGCGCCGTACGCCAGAGCGAAACATCGGCGTCGATCAGCAAAGAAAAACTGCGCCCGAGATGTAACAGCAGTCCTGGGGGGCTGCCGGTTGCCAGAAAAAATTGATAAAAAGCATCAGCGGGGATGTAAATACCGAGAATGGCAATACCCGCGGTGCGAAAGGCCTGAATCAAAGGAATAAGTACTTCACGCCGGGTGCCGGCAACAATCACTTTAGTAGAGCCCTCACTAACATAGAACTGTGAATCATAGACAATTTCATCGAGACCAAAAGGCAACTGCGACTCAAGCTCAAAGGGTAGTACATCGCGGATCTTCGCTTTTTCGGTAAACGGCAGTAGTAACTCGCGCAGAAAAACCGACTCATAAGGCGCATTCAAGTAAATTCCCGAACAGCCGGGAAATTTTTCCTGCACAAAGGCAACAGCCTGCTGCTCGACAGGTACATCCCCCTTAATAGATACCTGCGCTGCACCGGCAAAAGATTTTCCTGCAAGACCACTGCGACAAAAAACACCGCGAATTTCCAGGCGGCTAATCTCAAGATTTACGGGCAGGTTCGACATTAGATTACGCAACTTATTCCAGATAAGAAGTTATTTTGCGGGCGACCGGATCAAAGTAGGCCATTACATGGGCAGTTTGTGATCCTATAGATGCTTCGGCAACAATCTTATAGAGACGATCATTGAACACAATGCGCTGTTCCAGCTCTTGGGCTAATGTCACATTTCCCGTAGTTCTGCCAGACAACTCAGGAACGGTCTGCATCAACTCGCCCATATTCTTGTAGCGGCCTCCGCGCTTGAAGCGACCAGCAACTATTTTGCGGGCAATTACTGGTGTCATAAATTCTGACAGGGCAAGCACCACATGATATGGCGCTGTATTGAGATTGATTTTGTCACTTGAAGACTCCTGGGGGTCATAAGGCAGGGCCACGGTTAGGTTATTGGCAAGCACAAAATCACTATCTGAAATGGCCATGCGCTCTTCATCTGAGAGAAAATCCGTTGAGGTATTCTTTTTCTGATCTTCGCTGCGCAAGTCGTCATACAAAATGCGTTTATCAAAACCGGGAATTAAAAGCAGCTCTTCAAGGGAATGCAGGCGGCTATTCTTTATTTTGCGCGGCGGCGTAAGCAAGGCGTAATCTTGTTTTTCAAACCCGCGTGGCATAGGATTGCTGTTTTCATCGATGTAATCGACAACCGCATCCCACATTTCGTGAGGCAAACTGAAACTGGTCGCTAACCGATCGAGCATTTCACGGGTACGCAAATCCATCTCGTCATCAAAAAAATGCACCAGCCGGTTGACATTAATGCGCCCGCTTTCTTCGGTTATGGCTAGCGAAATTATGCCATCGCCTAAGGGCATAGCAATGGGAGCAGCAAAAATCCCAAAAGCAGCCAACTGGTCTGCCGGAACCCGGGTTAATACCAGAATCGCTGTTTCTAGCCCGCTCTGCGCCAGCATTTTAGCGCGCACATGACCAGCCTGGAACGAAGCACCGCGGTACTCGCCCATCGAGCGGGAGAACAGCACTAATACTGATGACAGGGTGAGACTTAAGATCAAAAAGACCAGCATCAACACCACAAACCCACGTTTGCGCGACAGCTTCATGACCCTCACAGGTGCTGCGGCCAATGCGCAGTCAACATCTATTCAGGGGGTACTAGATAGTTCTTGCGCTGTTGCCGAAAACCAAATTTAGGTACCCCCGGTGTGAACACAAAAAGCTGTTTTGCTTAGCACCTACTAAATACCTATTTTAATTTCAAAAGAACTTTTGGCCTATCAAAGTTTTTTAGTTACTAAAAAGTTGCATTATGTCACCTAGGGAACCTATCCTTACCCCCTTGCGGGTATTTTGTTACTAAAAAGCGAGATTATGTCACTTAGGGGGATGTTTTTGGGGTGGGGAATTCCCCACCTTAAGTTCAGGAATTCCTGAACTGTTACCAGGGATGCTCTCTCACACTGCCGCTTATGAGGGTGAGGCTTCAGCCACCCAACGGTAACCGATCCCCCGGATTAGGTAAGGGTCTAAAGATTCCAATTGACCGACTGACGTAATCTGTCGCCTTGACGCATGAAAATCCATGAGTTTCAGGCAAAAGAGATTCTCAAAAAATACGGTTTGCCGGTACCCAAAGGCTTTGTGACCGACAAAGCGGCTGAAGCTAAAGACATCCACAATAAACTGGGTACCTCTGTTACAGTAGTCAAAGCGCAAATTCATGCGGGGGGGCGTGGCAAGGGCGGTGGCGTGAAATTGGCCAAGTCGGCCGAAGAAGCCGCCAGCCATGCCTCAGCCATCCTCGGAATGCAGCTGAAAACCCACCAGACAGGTCCTGAAGGCCAGAAAGTGTTACGTATTTTAATTGAAGAGGGAATGCAAATCACGAAGGAATACTATATCGGTATTACTCTCGACCGCCGCCAGGGAAAACCTGTCTTTATGGTTTCTACTGAGGGGGGGATGGATATCGAAGAAGTAGCCGAAAAAACTCCCGAGAAAATTATTAAAGAAGCCATTGAACCTGCTCTTGGGTTACAACGCTGGCAGGCTTCTCGGCTGGCGTTTGCTCTGGGGCTTGAAGGCGACTATGCCAAACAGGCAATTAAAATGTTCCTGGGCCTTTGGCAGGTCTATGATAACGAAGATTGTTCTCTCATCGAGATTAACCCTCTGGTGACCACTGCCGATGGCCGGGTGTTGGCCTTGGATTGTAAGATAAACTTTGATGATAATGCGGCTTACCGCCATCCCGATCATGCCGAATTGCGCGACTTAACGGAAGAAGATCCGCTGGAAGTAGAAGCATCAAAATATAATCTGAATTATGTACGCCTTGACGGCAGCGTGGGTTGTATGGTCAACGGGGCTGGTCTGGCCATGGCTACGATGGATATCATTAAGCACGCTGGTGCCGAACCCGCTAACTTTCTGGATGTGGGTGGGGGGGCCAATGTCGAGACTGTGACCAATGGCTTTAAGATTATTCTCTCTGACCCCAATGTAAAAGGGATCTTCGTAAATATCTTCGGCGGTATCGTACGTTGTGACCGCATTGCCAATGGCATTATCGAGGCAGCAAAAAACGTGACAATCCATGTGCCATTAGTGGTGCGATTGGCGGGCACCAATGCCGAAGAAGCGCGCAAATTACTGCTAACAAGCGGCCTGAAACTTGAAGTGGCCGAGACACTTAAAGAAGGCGCCGAGAAAATCGTCGCCGCCATTAAAAAGTGAGGATAGTATGGCTGTTTTAATTACTGAAAAATCTAGGATTATTGTCCAGGGCATTACCGGCAAAGAAGGTTCGTTTCATACGGCCCAAATGCTGGAATATAATACCAGCGCTAAAGTTGTCGGCGGCGTAACTCCGGGTAAAGGCGGTCAGAAGTCTGAGCATGGCCTGCCAATTTTCAATAGCGTAAAAGATGCCGTGAAAGATGTCGGCGCCAATGCATCGCTTATTTTTGTACCACCTCCGTTTGCTGCAGATGCCATCATGGAAGCTGTATCCGCCGGGATTGAGTTGGTGGTCTGTATTACCGAAGGAATTCCTACCCGCGACATGCAGCAGATCATTCCTTTTGTAAAAGCATCTGGCGCGAAACTAGTGGGGCCCAACTGTCCGGGCGTTATATCCCCCGGTATTGGCAAAATGGGCATTATGCCCGGTTTTATCCATAATCCGGGCACTATTGGCGTTGTTTCACGTTCAGGGACCTTGACCTATGAAGCGGTTGCCCAGCTCTCTGCTGTGGGCCTGGGACAGAGTACCTGTATTGGTATTGGGGGGGATCCAATCATTGGCATGCCGCATATTGATGCCATTAAGATTCTCGCTGGCGATCCTGATACCAAAGGGATTGTCATGATTGGTGAAATTGGCGGCACCAATGAAGAAGAGGCTGCCGCTTACATTAAAGCGCATGTAAAAAAACCCGTGGTGGGATTTATTGCCGGGCAAACCGCTCCTCCGGGGCGCAGGATGGGGCATGCGGGAGCCATCATCTCCGGTGGCAGTGGTTCGGCTGGCAGTAAAATGAAGGCCATGCGCGAGGCAGGCATTCATGTCTGTGAATCCCCGGCGGATATTGGCGTTACCATGAAAAAAGTAATCGGCTAAACTGGCAGTGCCACTTGTCATTTCAGGAGACAGAAAAATAATCAGCCGATTGGTAAGCTCCATTGCCGATGGTCATCTTAGCATATTGCATGAGTAGGTCATTGAGCAA
>CALHRC010000022.1 GCA_938038265.1 uncultured bacterium | reverse complement strand
TGATATCCCACAAGTGTTTTTTTTCAAGCTGCGCGTACTGCTGGATCTTCTGCAGAGTACCTTCGCCAATATTACGTTTGGGAAAATTTATGATTCTCACCAGCGATTTATCGTCATGGTGATTGGCACACAACCTTAGGTACGATATAACATCTTTAATTTCTTTGCGGTCAAAGAACTGATAGCTGCCAGAAAGGTGGTAGGGCAGGGATTTACGGCGGAACTCCTCTTCAAAGGGGCGCGATTGAAAATTGGTGCGGAACAAAACCGCTATTTCATGAAAGGGGATTTTCTCCGCCTGGTTGAGATATAAAATCATATCGGCGATATAAGCGGCCTCGGATTCAGTATCGGGGGCTTCATGAATAACTGCTTTGTCTCCATAGCCTCTTGCAGACCATAATTTCTTGGGATGTCGATCGGGATTATGCCGGATCGTGTGGTTGGCGAGATCGAGTACTGTTTGCGTTGAACGGTAGTTCTGTTCGAGATAAATTACTTCAGCCTGTGGAAAATGTTTTTTATAGTCGAGGATAATGCGGATATCCGCGCCGCGCCAACCATATATCGATTGGTCATCGTCGCCAACTGCGCAGAGATGGTAAGGTTCGCGGATGAGTTGTCGCAGCAGGTCAAACTGGAGTGGGTTTGTGTCTTGAAATTCGTCGGCGAGAAACTGCGACCATTTAGCATGATAGACGGCGCGAATGTCTAAATGCGTTGTTAACAGATCGCGAGTGCGCAAGATCAAATCATCGAAATCTACCGCGTTATGAAAGTGCAGCATTTCATTGTAGCGTTGAAAGAGATCCCCCCATGGTGGGCCGAGTTTTTCATCAAGCATGCCACTTAGTTTCTTGGCGGGCAGTCCGGAATTTTTAGCCTGCGAGAAAACCCGGGTAATGATCTTATCCGGTACTATATTGGCATCAAGAGTAAATTCCCGCTGCAGATCAACCGCAAGGGCCAGCTGGTCATCGCTACCGAGGATAATAAAGTTTTCCGGCAGGCCGGCAGCTTCATGGTGCTCTTTGAGAATTTTCAGGCCAAGGGAGTGAAAAGTTCCTATGAAGAGGCCTCTAAGTTTGCTGCCGGTAAGCTGGCGCAATCTCTCTTTCATTTCGCGAGCCGCTTTGTTGGTAAAGGTGACAGCGCAAATTTGTGTTGGGGGCACGCCCTGTTTGATGAGCCAAGCGATACGGGTAGTAATCACCCGTGTCTTGCCGCTGCCGGCGCCGGCGAGTACTAGCAGGGGGCCGGTTGAGTGAAAGACAGCTTTTAATTGCGGCGGGTTTAAGCTCGATACATCCATGGGCAGATGGAGACAATACAGCAATGTGACATAATCTGTCATCCCTGAAATCACTTGACAGCTTGAGTGAAAAGATTATGTCACATCTTACAGGCTGCAGCCCAATGAAAAAAATACTGGCGATTGTTGTATTATACAATTTAGGGGGGATGGTCGGGCTTATGTCCCAAGAGACCAACTCTGCTACTATAACAGAAAAGACTGCTGCAGAGCAGATAAATCCCCCCACGGCTACTAAAGAAAGTAAAGAGGCAACGGATTCGTTTGAAAAGCTGTTGCAGCGCGAACTTGACGGGGTTGATACAACACAACAAGAGCAGCCGTCGTGGGCCTGGCAGGTATTCAAGACTACTTTTGTGTTAGGGCTGCTGATTGCCGTCTTTTATTTTCTTTACCGAATTTATGTCTTTAAGCAGAAGCTGCCAGGCATCCGTGCGACTGCTCTGAAATTGCACTATGAATTCCCGCTGGCTCAGGGAAAATCATTGCAGATTGTTGAGTTGGGTAATCGGCTGTTAGTGCTGGGATTGTCTGAATCGGGTGTCAATCTGTTGACGGAAATCACCGATCGCGCGCAGATAGAAAAGATTATTCTTGATTGCGAGAAAGATAATTCCCAGGAAAAACCCGATTTCTTCATGGAACTTAGCCGGGCACTGTCGCGTAAGACAGCAGATCTATTCAAGGGGGGGGGATCGCAATTTGTTCAAACACAAACTCCCGAGACCTGGGATACATGGCGTTCAGCAACTATGTCGCGGCTCGAAAAGCTGAAGTCAGAAAGAGACCGACTAAGGGAAAAAGAATGAAAGGCGTCGTGAAACTATTGCTTGTGGCCGGCGCGATCTTTCTGCCGGTGGCGTTGTCCGCGCAGCAGATACCGATACCCAAAATTGACTTCAATATTACGCCGGCCCGCGGCCCGCAGGAAGTGGCTCTGTCGCTGCAAATTTTGCTGTTAGTCACCCTGCTGAGCATGGCTCCAGCCATTATTTTGATGCTGACCTCTTTTACTAAGATCATCATTGTCTTTGATTTTATCAAACGCGCTCTGTCGCTGCAGAATATGCCGCCAAACCAGGTTATGGTCTCGCTGGCTCTGTTTGTTACCTTCTTTATCATGGCGCCGACTTTCAACGAGATCAACAAAAATTCCCTGCAGCCCTACCTGGACGGCAAAATTCAGACAGATAAGTTTTTTAGTGAAGCGGGTAAGCCACTGCGAAAATTCATGATCCGCCAGCTTGGTAAAGACGGCATCAAAGAAGTTGCCCTTTTCGTTAAGTTAAGCAAGTCCGAAAAACCGAAAAATTTTGACGATGTTCCTTTTCATGTGCTGGTTCCGGCGTTCATGCTGTCCGAGCTTAAAAAGGCCTTTATTATTGGTATTTATCTTTTTATTCCATTTTTAATTATCGATATGGTTGTGGCATCCACCCTGATGTCGATGGGCATGATTATGCTGCCGCCGGTAATGATATCGCTGCCTTTCAAGATAATTCTTTTTGTTTTGGTAGATGGTTGGTCACTGTTGACTTACGAAATAGTGCGCAGTTATGGGAGCGGGTAATGTCTGAAGCGGATGTAGTTACTCTGTTGCGCGATGCGATCTGGCTTACTATTAAATTATCGGCGCCAATTTTAATCATTGGGATGGTGGTAGGTTTGGTGATTAGCATCATCCAGACGACTACAAGTATCCAGGAGCAGACGTTAACTTTTGTGCCCAAGCTGATCGCAACGCTTCTTTCCATTATTGTGCTGGCTTCGTGGATGGTGCAGAACATGAGCGAATATACCCGCGAGTTATTTCGCCTAATTGTGAGACATTAGCGCTTTTGGCACTTAAATGGAAATATTTGCCACTCAATTTCAGGTGTTCAGCGTTTTATTAAGCCGGATGCTGGCCATGTTTTCTTTAGCTCCCGGTTATGGTGGGGAGACTCTGACTTTTTTTCATCGTATGGCGCTTTCTTTCATGATCGCAGCTGTTATGACTCCAGTAGTAAACCTGCCGCCTGAATTTAATAAAATCGTGAGCGAACGCTATGTTACGGTGATGCTCGAGCAGGCAGCAATAGGACTTTTTATTGGCTTCAGCCTGCAACTGATTTTTACGGCTTACCAGATGGCCGGGGAATTTTTTTCTGTGCAGATGGGTTTTGGCGTCAGCGAAGTCTTTGATCCTATGGCGCAAATATCACTGCCGCTGCTGGGAACATTGAAAAACTTGATGGCATTATTTGTCTTTTTTGTATCAGGCGCCCACCTGCACTTGATACGGGCGATTGCCTACAGCTTTGAGAAAATCCCCTACCTGCCGATGAATTTCATGACGGAAGGTGGCATTCATTCGGTATTGCTGAAATTTCTGGCGCTCATGGGATCGGCAATGTTCGTTGTGGGGCTCAAAATCGCTCTGCCTGTGATGGGTACATTGCTCCTGGTATCGGTGACCATCGGTATGTTATCCAAGGCAGCCCCGCAGATGAACTTGCTGATGATGGGCTATCCGATGAAAATTCTGATTGGCTTTATGGTTCTGCTCTGGGTTTCTCCCGTTATCATTGAGACGATGTTCGCTCAATTTGATATTTTTTTCAATCATCTTGACACGCTGATCGGCGCCTGGAAATAAAACAAAAGTACGTTATCTTTTGTTCTTCAGGGTTTTTTTAATTGAAAATCCATGACAATCATATCACCCAGGCCTAATTTTGCCAGGCGATCCGCTGCATATTTTGCTGCTCTCCAGAGAATACCGGCGTTTGGTTTTGAGGTAAATCCTGAGCCATAAGTAAAACTTTTGACTTTCGCAAAACCGCTGGCAGCAAAGAGCTGACATAAGGATTTCTCTGAAAAATAGTAGAGATGTTCTGGTACGTTTAGATAACGCCAGTTCTTTCCATAAATGCGGGCAAACAAACCGGTGTGGCAGGTTGACAGGTAGAAATGTCCCCCTGGCTTGAGTAAAGCAGCGGCTCGTTCAATAAATTGCCCGGGATGCGGCAAGTGTTCGATTGTTGCCCACATAGTGATGAGGTCAAAGGTACGCCCGGCAAAATCATGGGTGAGAAAATCACCAGTGATAACGTCAAGTCCGCGCTGGCGAGCAATTTCTGTCATCGAGAAAGCGATATCGATGCCGGTGGCCTGCCATCCCCGCTCGGTGAAATAAGCTAAGGAATGACCAGCGGCGCAGCCAATCTCTAGCAGGTTTTTTTCGCAGTACTGTTCATATTCAAAAAAATTGAGATCTTGCAGGTTCTTTTGCAGGGTGGTTCTGACACTTCGGGCGACGGCTTCACTGGCATAGCCGTCATAGCCCCGATCGCTGCGTTTTTCAAAATAACTCCCCTGGTACAGTTCCGTTAGGTTGTGCTCCGGCAGGGGGTGTAGCTGCCACAGACCGCAAGAGGAACATTTATAAAGAGAGTAACTTTTTCCTGATGGAGAAGCAATGGAAAATTTAGGCCTGAGTTGGGACAGGCATACTTCGCATGACATCGATTATGATATCGGTGTAAAATAGCGAAAGCAGTGAGTTTTTTTTGTTCAGTAAGCTCTCTTGGGGCAGCTCTACACCGGAAAAGTGGATAGAGCTTCTTCTACTGAGCGTAATTTGGCTAACAGTGCCCGGTAACTTACCTGGGTCACTGTCTGAAGTGTTTCGCCTTTCTTTTTACGATCTTTTCGGTGAAAAAAACGTACCTGCCACAGGGGCTGGCGGTTACGAAACATCAGCTTGAGGCGGGCAAAGGTCTGTTCTCGGATACTTATTAGCCGCTCTTCGAGAAGTTTCATCAGCCTGAAGATAGCGTCACGGTGACGGGCAAATCCCTCATTGTGTCTGAGAAACTGCAGGGCCACCCGCAGAGAGCGACTGCTGAGTTTTTGTACACTCGAAAGTTCAAAGAGTAGAGCCCGTTCCTGGCTGTCAGAACTCTCTGCGATAATTAGGGCATTGGAAAGCGAGAGATCCCCGGCCTGCAGTGCCTCGAGATATTGTTCCTCGATATTTTTCAGCCGCAGGATAGACGAAACCCACGCTTCCGAACGCCACATAACTTCAGCCACTTTGACCTGTGGCAAATAGCGGCTAAGCTCAAGTGCGAGAAGTGCGCTTTCGACGGCATGGCGGGAATTACCGCTTTGCGAAGCGAGGTGGCGCACCAGGCGGCGCGTGAAATGAGAAATGATTTCTTCGCGCGGCACTATCCCTTTGCTATTGTCTATTTGCTGCCAGTTCTCTTTCAGGTAATGGCGGATGGCTGCAGGCTGGATAAAGCCGGTCTCTACTCCCGCGGGTGGGGTTGTGTCGGTGCTACAGCTGAGCTCGACGACAGGCAGGTCGAGTTCGGCGCTAATACGTCCTTGCTGCGCGAAGAGATAGAGCCAGGCAAAGCGGATTTTTCCATCAAGGATGGCAGCAAAGCCGGTTACTGAAGGGTCGATGACGATAGTTGCAAGTAGTGAGTTGGGAGAAAGTACGGCGGTGGGTAAGATAGTTTGCACAAGCGATTCCAGCGATTTGCCTTCTTTTGACGCCCGCCGGGATAGTTCCCGCCCGATGGGGCTTGCAGTGATATGCTTTAGAGCTTCTCTAATAAGGCTTTCGCTCTGTTTTCTGTCGTGAGTCTGTGTTAGTTTAAAAAGATCTCTAAGTTTCATGGGATCCTCCTTGTGATTTTGAGACTTCTATTTTGCTCTGTGATAATAACTTTGGGGTGCCAAAGTTTTATCGCTTAGGGGAAAGTATCATTCAGGCAAACCAAAATGCAACAATATTTTGTTTCCTTAATGAAAGGCTTAGATAATTCGCAGATGCCGCATTGCGCTGACCAAACTTCGGACGTTTATTTGCATAAAAGCACTATGCCAGATATGCATGAAGCACTGCCACAAGATATGAAAAATTTAGTTTTTCAGGCGATCTTTGACTAATATTAAGGTGATATGAAATATCTTAAATCTGCACAAGTTGTTCCGGGTAAAGGTACGGCCTGGATGCTCTATGAAGTGGAAGGCAACGATACGATTGTCCGAATGCTCACCCATATACCTGAAGTGGGTGAAATAAAACTTTATCCCCAACCCCGGGTTAAGACGCTTTTCCGACCTGAACTGCTTGCCGAGGCTTCACGCGAAGAATTTGAGTACCTGTGGGAGACTGCCGCCGGCTCAACACAATCATGAAGTATTACCTGCTTAAGACTGAGCCACAGACCTTTTCTTGGCAGACCTTGAAAGAAATGCCGGCGCAGACGACGATTTGGGAGGGGGTCAGAAATTACCAGGCGCGCAATTTTCTGCGGGCGATGAAAAAAGGAGATTTATGCCTTTTTTACCACAGCAACGTGACGCCTAACATAATTCCCGGCATTGTGAAAGTTGTCAGGGAAGCCTATCCTGATCCCTTTGCTTTTGACTCACGGAGTAAGTATTATGATGGGAAATCCGATCCGCAGAACCCGCGGTGGTTTGCCGTGGATGTACAGTTGGCTGAAGAATTTGTCACGCCAGTTACCCGTGAGCAGCTTAAAGAAATTCCCGAATTGGCCGGTATGGAGTTGCTGAAAACCGGCAGTCGGCTTTCTGTTCAGCCGGTCAGCGAGAGGGAATTTTCCATTATCAGAAAATTAGGAGCCAAAGCTGGCGGATGAAACGTAAGTGGCAGGTTGGTTTGGTTTTCGCTGCTTTTGGGATGGTGCCTGTGTTCATGGTAGCAGTTGCTTGGTATGTTGGTCTTTTCGCTGCCGCCCGTCTCGAAATAAGAGTATTTGAAGAACAGACGGCTCTTGTGCGTAATTATAATGGTGATTACAACAGCGGTTCTCTAGCGGTTCGCAATGTTAAGCTGCGCCTCAAGGATCTTGGTATAGTCTGCCGACCGGTATTGGTTTTACTGGAGGATGACAAAAAAATAATCAAAGCGCATCTGGCAGGCCAGGGGGGATGTATTGTTCCTAAGGGTATCCATCCTGCTGATGGAGAATTTTTGCGCAAGATACCTTCAGGCACTTATGAAGTAGCGGTAAGTCGGGCGCACCCTGTGTTTGCCCTGAAAAAAAATCTGCGTCTGCTGCGGGAACACTCAAAAAATAATCTTAACTTCCCCCTGGTACTGTTAGTTGATGAAAGGGGAGAACAGGTGTTACGGCAACTAAAGCCTCAGACTTCCATGCAATAGTACAGTTGCTCTTTTTGGAAGCCAACTTCAAGGAAAGCACTCTCTGTTTCTTTCAGTAACATCTGTCTTAAAGGTCGCGGGTAGCGGATCTTGCCGTCGCTGCCGCGGGTAAATTCATCAAGAAACATGATACTTTCGGGATAATTGGCCCGTGCGGCTCTATATGATTCTTCAGCAAAGCGCAGCGCCCCAAGAGAAATATAAGCAACAGCATTGATGCCAATCATTTCTTTTATAAGTAAAGCCAGTTCATGATAATTTTTTTTTGCATCGGGTGAATAAATAATTGGATCACAGTGAAAACCTATCGAATAACCGGTTTGTGCCAGTTGGGCAGCGGCGCGCAATCTGGCGTTTAACGGCGCGGTTTTTCTGTCGATGGTGCGGGTATATTTATCCGGCGAGATAGAGAAGCTGACAAAGAGATTTTCTGCCGGCTGTTCCCGCAAGAGTGCGGCAATGTTGGCTGACTTAGTGCGCAGCTCCAGTTGGAACTGTGGGTGTGCTCTGAAAAAAGCAAGCATACGGGGAAGCTCACCCGTTAGATGATTTAATGCCAGCGAATCGCTAAACTCTCCCGCGTGAAACCAAACTTTACCGTTATGCTTCTTGCCGGTGTCTGCGATGGCTGCGAAAATGTCGTCATAATTTAAGAACAAGACAATATCTGGGGATTGAAAATAGCCCTGTAGGTAACAGTATTCACATTCATAGATACAGTTATAAGAATGAAGAAAATAGTAGTGAGGCTCTCCGGGGGTACCATAAGCGTCGGGGGCCGGTTTAACCAGCTCGCCTTGTTTGGTGGCGAGATAGAGAAAAAGGTTATCACGTTTTTCAAGGTAAGGTTTGCGCACTCTGCCAAACCAATCGCTGTAATTTTCAATGATTTCGGTTGCTGCTTGCGGGTACTTGTTTCGAATACGGCGGGTTACTTCATGTTCAAGTACCCTCTCTTCAATAAATATTTTTTTAAACATCATTGCTTTTGTCCTGATATTCAAGCAACGCTTGTGCCATTGATATTTGTTCGTGGCGGTTGGCGATTTTGCCGCTGAGAATTAAGACGCCCTGTTCGAGAGATTGAGCTGCGTCTATTTTCCAGCCAGCATTGCGCAATGGTGCCAAACTCTCTTCATACTTCCGGCGGATTTCATACAGTTCCGGATTAAGCAGCCGCTGGAGGGCATCAAGCAGGTGTAGTCCTTTCTCTTTAGGAGTTAGTTTTTGTTTTTTAATTTCTGCCATCCCCCCCCTTGCTAATACTTCGTCGGTATTGAGGTTATATTTTTTCTGCAGAATATGCAGCAGCTCGCGGTATTTCAGGCGCATACTGTGGGTGAAATAGAAGCCGTCGGGCACTGAAAGATTTTCTTCCCGCGCATCGGCACTTTGGGTAAAATTTTGGGCATACTGAAAAAGTTCATAGGCAATTTGTTCGGCTTGGTTTTTTATCTGCCGGCAGCTTTCTATGGCATCAGAGTTTTCAATGAGGTATTTGGCTGAGCGCAGCCGAAGACCAAATTCGTCGCAGGCCATCGCAATGGCGTAAGTTTCGCGATCGGCGAGAGCGGCCAAACGTCTGAAAAAAATAAAATCTTCTAAAGAGCGTATTCGCTGAGAGGAGCTGATCAGGTCGGTGCCGTTTGCAGTACCAAGAGAAAAAGATTTTTGCCAGAGATTTTTTCCATCGGCACCGTAACAAATTCGGATCTCTGCTATGGGCTGATTGCTAACAAAAAATTTTTCTAAAATTAATGCGAGTCCGAAATGATAAACCTGAGAGCAATTGTCGCCAAGAAAAGCAAGCGCGCGCGATACGCGGGCTGCGATTTCTATCGGGTGCTCGCCGGTAATTAGTAAGGCGCGGTCATCCGCAAGATAAAAACGTTCTGTCATTATCGGCGCTGTACGGTAAGCGTGCTCTTGCAGAAAAATACTTGCTTCAGGGCGATGAGAGAACACAAAAAGATTCATTTAATTCTGAAACTTTTCCAACTGATCCGATGTTCTTGTCAACCTAAAACCAAACGCCAAAACATCCTATGCCGTTGGGGGATGCACTGGTTTTGTTCTGGGCCGCCCTGTTGAGCGCTACGCTGGTGCCCGGCGGGTCTGAAACGATGCTTGTCTATTTTTTGCAGCAAGGGTATCCTAAAATTCTGCTTCTGCTGCTATCAACTGTCGGCAATGCCAGTGGGGCAGTACTGAATTATTTTCTGGGAGTCTGGGGCGGGAAATGGCTGACGCACCGCTGGCTTGGTTTCAAGAAAAAAACATTAGTTCAGGCGCGAGGCTTTTTTGACAAGTGGGGAGGATATGCTATCTTTCTCTCGTTTCTACCGGTTATTGGCGATCCGATTACCGCTGTCGCCGGAATGTTGCGGTATTCTTTCGCTAAATTTCTCTTTATCATGACAGCCGGAAAGCTGCTGCGCTATGCTTTGGTAATACAGGGTTTTGATCTGTACGATTATTTTTTTCACCAGTCGTTCTGAGGTAACATGGTCCAGGTTAATTTTAAAAATAAGATACCGCCTGATCTTTTGGCAGCTGGATTATATATTGACAGCACTCTTAAAAAAGCGGGCTTTGAGTGTTATTTAGTAGGCGGTTCGGTGCGCGATCTACTCATTGGCAGAACGCTGGCAGATCTTGATTTTACTACTAATGCCCGACCGCAACAGCTTCTGAAACTGTTTCCGCGAACAATCCCTGTCGGAGCAGAATTTGGTACCGTAATTGTACTGCATAAAAAAACGGCAATTGAAGTCACGACGTACCGGTTAGAGACCCTTTATGAAGACGGCCGCCGTCCCAAAAAAATTGAATTTGGCGATTGCCTGCAGGAAGATCTCTTACGGCGGGATTTTACCATTAACGGATTAGCCTGTGATTTTTCTGAAGGTGTGGTCATCGATCATGTAAACGGTCTTGCTGATCTGCGCAATAAAATTATCCGAACGATTGGCGATCCGATGGTGCGGTTTTCGGAGGATGGTTTGCGCCCGATCCGTGGGTGCCGTTTTGCGGCTTCGCTTGGTTTTACCATTGAAGCGGCTACTGCCGCTGCCATGACAGCCTGTCTGCCAACTGTGGAAAAAGTCGCCGCAGAGAGATTTTATGACGAATGGCGCAAGACTCTCAAGCACAGCGATCGGGCGCGGTTCTGGCAACTAATACGCGATGCCGGTATATTGCCGGTTTTCTTAAGACGGCTGGCCGCTGCGGTTGAGCAAACTTCTGTTTGGGAAAATCTGCAGCAGATATTGAAAAATAGCAATCCCGCAAATATGGCAATGTATGCTGCCTATTTTCTTTTTTCCATTAAGACATTTGGTGGCAAAAAAGAAAATATACATGATCTGGGTAAAGACTTTTTCCGTGAATGCCGCTTTCCCGTCGCCGAAGCCAAACTGGCTTTAGAGCTCGTTGGGTCGCCCTTTCTGGGTTTTACGCCGGAACAAAAGCCAACTTCTGTTGCGGTTAAGAAAGCGCTTGCTGCTGTACGTATAGATCACCTGCGTTTTCACCGCAGGTTTGCTGCCGAAATGTTGCGCCATCTGTACCGCGAAAACGAAGTCGCTGTAAAGCAAATGGAAAAAGAAATTGCCGCTTACCTACGCAACATCCGCAGACGAAGAGAACCATTGACGATAGGCGATCTGGCGGTTAACGGTAATGACCTCAAAGAAATAGGGGTTACAGGCACCCAGATTGGAGAAATATTACGCTATTTGCTTGACCAAGTTCACGCGTGCCCTGACAAAAATACCAAAACAGAATTGCTAGCCCTTGCAGCCGCTCAGGCCAAGATATCAATATGATGCTGGATGTTACTCTCGGTCGGTTTTTCTTCCGTTTCTGAATTACTGGTAGCTTGTTCCTGTGGCTGCTGTTCCGAATGGCGCTGGCGGTGTGACAATTCATAGGCGTCTATTTCTTCGCCAGTAAGATTACCAAAATGTTCGGCATGTTCCTTGACGTTAGATTTAATTTCTGTCTCGCCGACTTGTTCTACCCTGCTTTCCCGCAAGATATTATCTTTAATTATTTTTTCGTCGGTATGTCTTTTTAACGAAGCATCGTGAGCTAATTTCTCTCCCTCAACCCGTGACACTTCATTAAGGGAATTTATATTTACCTGTAAATCCAAAGGTCGTACAGACATCAGCGGCGTCTCTTTCTCCAGTCTCGGGCATCTTCTTCACTCTGCTGGAAGGGTACAAAGCGGATATTCCCTTTCTCTTCTATAATAGTGACGCGATTATATTCGTCTTTGACGTGAAAAACGGCTCCATTGATTTCAATCGTTACCCCAGGGAACAGCGTTTTCTCCACATGGACGGCACCTTTGGCAGAGAGCATGTTCATATATTCTTGTAGTTGTTGTTTTTCATTTTCCGCTTCCTGAAAACGTTCTTTCAGCTTGTCCTGAATACCGTGCATCCTTACAAGCATCTCTTCTTTTTCTTGGGGGAAGGCTTCTTTCTGGGAGGTCTTCTGCAGTGTTAATGTACGGATGTTCTGTTCTAGTTTTTCCAGCTTTTCTTGAGCTTCCTGCTGGATCTGTTCAAGCTGCTTGATTTGCTGTAGGATTTTCGGATTGATGCCGACTACCACGCGGGTCGGGGTTGACGCCTGCGCGCCTAATTGTTTTACCCGCACTTCTTGTCCTGCAATAATTTCTCCGCCAACGATTTGTGCCCTCTTTCCATTACAGATAACCCGCCCGCCTGCGTTTACACGAGAGTGCAGGATACCTTCCTGAACAATCAGGTCTTTTTCGACGTCAATCCGTGCACTTTGGACAAATTTTGCAAACAGACTGCCGGTGGTCGATTGAATTACAGCGCCATCCCGCCCCTGGATACCCGAACGGACTATGATATTACCTTCCGCTTCAACCTGTGCCTTTTGGACGTTGCCGCCGATTTCAATATTACCGGCTGCTTTCACCTGCATATTATCGGTTACCGAACCGCGTACCGTTACCGACCCCAAGAACATGATATTACCGGTATCAAGACCTACGTCTCCAGGTACGAGATAGACTTCTTCGACATTTATTTTACCTTGCGTAAACACAACCTGTCCATTACGTTCGGCGATCAGGCGACGGCCATCTTCCGAAAGAATGGTTCCTTTGCCGGGCCGCAGCTCAATGCTCTTGCCGTTTTTGGCAGGCAATATGCGGTTAAATATGGTATAGCCCTGTTCACCTTTTTGCGCGGGGATTAGTTCCGCGAGAATTTGTCCCTGGACAACGTTTTCCACCATATCCCGCGAGAGAAAGTCAACCCGGCCATGTTCATCTTCTTTAAATTCTACTTTTTTCTCAATACGAACCTTGTAGTCGATATAGGCATCGGCGCCATTTTTCGGCGGTTTGCCTTCGGCTGCAATAAAGGCGCTGCCATAACGGTCTTCTTCGAGAACCCTGGTAATTTCGTCTTCTTTATAGCCGACGACGACACCTGCTGCCTTCAGAGCATTCAAAACATCCTGTAGTTGCAGGTGGCGTCCTCCGGGGCGGGGGGCAGAAATGGTTACAATGGCTTTCATCTCGTCAGGGGATATTTCAATGGCCAGGGTACTGTCGGCATCGGGGCGGGGGATGTATTCGGCGACCTTAACTAATTCCCCGGTAGGTTTTTTAACTTCTTTTTCAATTACGCTGCGATCAAATTTAAGGACCCCAGCTCGCTTGAGACGGTCGATGACGCTTTCGACTTCAGCAGGCCGCCCGGTACCGCGTTGCGGGGTAATTTTAATAAAAACTCCGCTACGGTAAATACGAACCATAACACGCGCGTCCGCTGAAACCACTTGGGTTTCATCAGCGGATAGCCGAGCTTCGCCTGATTCCAGAGATATGTTCAAATCGGGGATGTCCGCGTACTTCTGCTCAAAATTTTCAGCAATTTTAATATGCACCCGATAAGGCAGCCTACCTAGACCAAAATATCCGCTGCTGCCTTTTTCTTTTATCTCATAGTCAATGTCGGCCAGCGAGACCCCAAGCTCCGCCGCACCGATTTCCAGCGCCTGTTGTAGAGAGTCGGCAAGAACTTCAACCTCGCGCGACGAATAATCTTCATCTACATTGCTTTCGAGGTCTAAAGCCAGCAGGGTCTTTTTGAGTTTTTGCAGGGACATATCAGCCTAATTCAATATCGGAGCATTCGCTGAATTTGGCAAGCACTTCCCGCCAGATTCTGTCACTGATCAGGCGTGAACGTCTGGGGTCAGTTTGGTGGCGCAGGGTCAACAGAATATTTTTTTCTCGGTACTCAAGAAACACCATAGGTTTAAGGCCAGAGCCGGGGCTTTGTTCTGTCAATGGTATGTCCCGGAGTACGTCGATGGCCGCTTGTTCTAAAATCTGCTGGGCTTTTTGCCAGTTAGATTTGGCAGTAACTGGGACGATAATTTCGTTCCAGAAATAGTTGATATTTTTACTGGCGTTGGCTACCGCTTCGGTAAAGATTTTGTTGTTGGGTATATGAACCATCCTCCCGGTGCTTATCTGCCCGCTTTCTGTTTTCTGTACCTCGATCAGCGTGGTATCAAGCAGCCGGATGTCAAATACATCCCCCATATGCTGGCCAAATTCAATTCGGTTGCCCAGATTAAAAGGTTGGCGTATGAGTATGTAAACCCAGCCGGCAATACTGACGAGAATATCCCGCGATACGAGTAGAACGCCGGTGCCAAAAATGCCGAGTAGTGTAGCAACTGAGCGAATGGACGGCAGCCATACCGGAAACAGAATAAAGAAGGCGAGCAGCGAGGTAATGATGGTTGTGCCGCGGCGAAACCGGTTGCGATGAAATTCATCGTCTATATGTTTCCAGGCGATTCTAATTGCCAGAAGTCGGATGGTAAAAAATAATAGCAGAATGCCGACGGAATAGATAACCTCCGGCATTACGGAGAGAAATTTATCTTCCCATACTTCTAACACGGATTTATAGATTTCTTTGGGGGGTGTCGGATATTCCATCGATGGTACGACATGATACAAAGACAGGATGTAAACTATTTCAACCGCCAGTCAATTTGGCCGTGAAAAGATTTGACGTGACAGTTGGTACTCAAGTTTTTTTCCCGGCGGGCCGACTTTGTGAAACAGCGATATTTCTGGATTTTCGGCCTGATATCGGCCTTGGTTACCACGGTACTGTCTGCGCAGGAAACTGGCTCTCGCATTGAGCTGGTCAGAGCTTCAGAAGCGGAATATATCACCCTTGAAGAAGGTACTGACGGTATTTTAATTTTACGCGGTGGTATTCTGCTGCGGATGCAGAACAGACTTTTAAAAGCTGAAACTGTCAAAATAAACCCAGCTACGGGAGAATTTTTCGGCGAAGGCGGCGTGACGTTAGTTGATGGCGAGCAGACCATGCGTGGCGAACGCTTTATTTTTAACAACAAAACCGGCATTGGTATTATTTACAACGCCGCCGCCTCTTTTGACGCGCGATATTTTAGTGGCGAGGCAATCAAAGTTTCCGATAAAGAATCTTATATTGCGCGCAATGCTTTCTTTACGAGTTGCGAACTAGTGCATCCCCATTTTATGTTCAAAGCCAGTAAAATCTGGTTTTACAAAGACAACCAGATGGTGGCAGTAAATGTGATTTACCAGACCGGTCAGACACCGGTGTTTTATTGGCCGGTCGTCTTTCAGACTGATTTTGGTACTGGTATTGTCACCCAATACGGCAATAACCTGACCAAGGGACATTTTCTGCAGAATACTTACCATTTCGGCATTACATCCGACCAGGAGCGTTTTTATGTGCCTAACCGCGGCTCGCTTATGTTTGACTGGTACCAAAAAGGCGGGATGTTTACTGGCGCGCGTTTGCTGAAAACTAACAATCGTCTGAAGTATGATATTGATTTGGGGGTGGCCGATTACCGGCAACTTGACACGGTAAACGATATCGGCGGCGAGTTGATTTTTACCAACCAAGTTCGCCAGACAGATGGTAGCCGCAGAGAGGTGCATGAATTCTGGTGGAAGGCGAAAACCGATATTGCTGCGACCTGGAACCGATCCAGGCAGGATGACCGACAATCCTCGCTGTCATTGCGGTTTGAAAAGTACCGGCATAAAAATTTCATGCAGGAATTTGGTTATCGCTACCAGCCAACCAATACCTTTGATGCGCTCTACCGCAACAGGTTTTTTCAGGCTAAAGCAGGGTATGAAAATATTAACTGGGAAGCAGCTTATAGCGAAAACTGGGGCGAGAATTCATTTTCTTTGCAGGTACTGCGCAGCCTGCGTTGGTATGAATTTGCCAAGAATGCCGATTCGACTTATCTGCCCGTGTATGATATGATGCCTAAGGTCTCTTATTCTAGAAGGATGGAATTGCTGCGTCCGGAATCTTTCTGGTTTGGTGGGCTCATTGGCGATGTCAGACTAAATGGAACGATCCATCGGTATTATGCCGACGGTCGGGAAATAAAAACAATCTATACTGGCGATGGTATGGCAACCGCCAATCTCTATTACAATCTGTTGCCGTGGCTGCACCTGAATCCAGGCGGGGGACTGGGCTTTTTCAGTACACATAGCACCCAAGATATTGAACCTCTGCAGAGGGAAGCCGCAAGACGGTCTTACCAGTACCTGTTTACCCGCAATACCTTGCGCGCCGGTTATCCGCTGCTCAATCACCAGAGTATTCATCATCTGGTATTTGCCTTTAATGAAGGCATCCGCGATCCCACGTTCGGTCAAATCCGCGAACATTACTGGCAGAGTTCGCTTACTTCAGACGTTTTTTCTGTTGCGACATTTAATATTACTACAGCCAGAGATCTGCGCCTCTATCCTTATTATATTCCCGAAGCGTTTCGCTGGTCGGATATTATTGCCAGAGCCGGCAGCGAATACGATTTCATTCACGGTTTTGCCGGCAGCGTTTACGGACTGAACAAACGCAACTACCGTCATTTTATGGGTGTCAGTGTGAACAATACCTACTCGTATTTGACGCGGTTTGAGCGGCCGGCGTATAATGATTTTAATTTAAATTGGCGCATGGGGGGATATAAATTGCCCCTTATCAAGGAATTGCTACTTGTGCGAACAGGTGTGACACTGCACCAGAATTTTCTAAACGACAGGGGAAGCAATCTGCTCTTTAGTTGGGATACCGATCTGCAGGTACACCGAGATTGGCGTTTATTGATGGGGGGCAATTCCCGTTCAGAGCAGTTTGATCGTTATGCGCCAGGCCATCCCCAGTCAACTACCTTTACCCGTGATTTTTTTCAATCGATCAATCCCTTTAGCAGCCGGGATCGACAGGAAACTTCGTTAAATATAGAAAATTTCTATGCCGATCTCGAACATGACCTGCACCGCTGGCTGCTGCGGCTTTCCTATCTGACCCGCCAGCGCACCGTTTATTTTGGCCCGCAATTAAGGAACCGCTTGGCGTTTTATGAGCACACTTTTTTCTTTTCACTTACCTTAAAAGATTTAGGCGGCTTTGGTATTCCGCGCACCGAACTCTATCGGGAAAATCCCACCGATCGCTAAATAAACGCTCTTCGCTCAAAATTTTTTCACAAGTTGTCAGACAAAACTTATAGAGCAGCTTATTTGTTATGAGTTATGAATTTTATTTTGGATTTCCAGACTGAAGTCAATTGGTATTACATGTGAGGTGAGGGATCCCAAACTGACATAATCAACGCCAGTGCCCGTGAGCATGTCGAGGTTATCAAGCCTGAAGCCACCGGAGGCTTCGCTCGTAATATTCGTACCATATTTAATATTAAAATCACGAATTAAATTCACGCATTCTTTAAGCTGCCCTGGATTCATATTATCGAGCAATATCATATCCGGTTGCAGTGGCAGAGCTTCGCGTAACTGTTCTATTGTGTCAACTTCTACTTCGAGGGGCATATTGGGATATTTCTCCCGGAATTTTTTTATTGCTTTGGTAACTGAACCAGCCTGCGCAATATGGTTATCTTTTATAAGTCCCATGTCGGCAAGTGACATGCGGTGGTTGTAACCACCGCCTAATGCTACGGCATACTTACTCAGCCGGCGCAAACCGGGAATGGTCTTGCGGGTGTCTAATGGGCGGATGTTCATCGGTTGCAGGGCGTCGCAGACCCTGCGCGTGGCTGTAGCAATGCCACTGAGAAATCCTAAAAAGTTAAGTGCCACTCGTTCAGCCCGCAGCAGTGAGCGGATATCCCCCCGGGCAGATAGTATTAAATCGCCTGAAGAACAGGTCTCGCCATCCTGCTTAAGAAATTCAATTTGTACTTGCTTATCTATGAAGGTAAAGGCAGCTTGGACCACAGGTAAGCCAGCGATAATGCCACTTTCTCTGGCGATAATATGCGCGCAGGCTCTCGCAGGTTGCTCGAAGATCGACAGAGTTGAGACATCCTGCTCGTAACCGTCTTCTTCAAAAGCAAGTTTTAGCTGTAGTTCATAATCAGCAGAAGATAGTTTTAAATATTTGCTTGCATAGGTAGTATTATTCTTCACAGTAAAGCCTCGCTTGCTTCTTGAAAAATTTCATCATCTGTTTTTTGCAATCGCTTATCCCAAAGGTGCGAAACTTTGACATTTGCCAGAGCTCTTTTCATTGAGCCAGCGACAATTGGATTGCGCTGTTTCTCGGCGGTTAGCAGAGCTTTAATACGCTGGCGCTCGAGGTTCTCCTGGTTGTTGCACAGGTTGCATGGCAAAATCGGAAACTGCAGCATGGAGGCCAGTGTGGCTATGTCCTGTTCATCCACCTGAATTAAAGGACGAATGACGGTGTGTCTGCCGTCGTTGCTAATCAATTTAGGGGGGATAGCGGCAAGCCGGCCGTTATACAACAAGTTCAGCAGAAGGGTTTCTGCCGCGTCGTCGGCGTGGTGACCTAAAGCAATTTTATTGGCGCCGAGTCTGTCAGCTTCAGTGTATAAAATGCCGCGCCGCAGTCTGGAACAGAGGGAACAGAAAGTCTTACCCGCCGGAATTTTTTCAATGACGATGGAGTAGGTATCTCGGTAGCCGATATGGTATTCTACCTTAAGCTCTTCAAAAAATTTTTTTAGAATATTTGGGTCAAATCCTGGCTGGCCTTGGTCAAGGGTATAGGCGATAATCTCAAAATCAACCGGTGCTTTCTGTTGCAGATCTTTTAAGATATATAGCATGGCAAGAGAATCTTTACCGCCAGAAACAGCAACCAGGATGCGATCTTTGGCTTCGATCAGGTTGTATTCTTCAATAGCCCTGCCGACCTGGTGCAGTATTTTCTTGTAATGTTTTTTAAAGTCGGGTATCGCAGTTTTGCGCATAGCAGCCACTTCTCTGAATCAAGACAGGGGGCACACTGTCATTTATTTAGCTTCATCCCAGTTGGCGCCGAAGCCGCCGCTGACCTTGAGGGGCACTTTTAGCGGAATTACGTTTTCCATAATGTCTTTTGCCATGTTGTAAACTTGAGTTTCTTCTGGGGCAGTCACTTCAAATAATAATTCATCATGAATCTGCAAAATCATGCGGCTTTTCAATTTCAGTTTTTCTAATTGTCTCTGAATGCGGATCATGGCCACTTTGATGATATCCGCTGCAGTAGATTGTATTGGCGTGTTGATGGCCAGACGTTCAGCACCTTCCCGGGTAAAGCGGTTTTTGGCATTTATATCGGGCAGTGCCCTGCGGCGACCAAAAAGGTTTTCGGCGTAGCCTTGGCGCCGGGCTTTCTCTTTAGCCTGCTCCATATAATGCCGGATGCCGGGAAATGCCGCAAAATAAAGCTGGATTAGTTCTGCTGCTTCTTTGCGTGTTATTCCCAAATTCCGCGACAGCCCGAAATCGGTGACGCCATAGACAATTGAGAAATTCAGAACTTTGGCCTGTGATCTAAGATCAGAAAATTCGCGGGTCTCTTTCATCGCGGTGAGAATACTTTGATCTATTTCAAAATTAATGTCTCCTATATCCGAAGCTGCTTTCCAAGATTTTGTATCAAGATCAAACCTGTTGCGGAAGAGAAGGTAAGCTGCCCGGTCATGAATATCCTCATCATTGGCATAGGCCTGAATTAGATTGGGGTCTTCACTGTAATGTGCTAAAATACGCAATTCAATCTGGCTGTAATCAAGCGTCAATAATCTGAAACCGGGGGCGGCGACAAAAATTCTGCGCAGGGCGCGCCCATCCTCGCCTTTGATGGGGATATTCTGCAAGTTAGGATCGTGTGATGCCAGACGGCCGGTAGCGGCGGTGATTTGGGAAAACGTGGTATGGATGCGCCCGGTGGTTGGCAGAATACTTTCAGGCAGTGGGGTGACATAGGTATTGAGCAGTTTAGTGATCGCGCGGTAATCCAGAATGTCTGCCACAATGGGATGCTCTTTGCGCAGCTCTTCTAATACGGCAGCTTCGGTTGATTGGGCTCCTGTAGTGGTTTTTTTTACGGTGCGCACGGCCAGCTTCTCGAAAAGAATGCGCTGTAATTCCTTGGTCGAGTTGATATTAAACTTTTCGCCGGCTTTTTCGTAAATTGAATTTTCAATATTTTTAAGTCTTTTTTCAAGCTCTCTGCAGAACTCGGCCAGTTTTTTGGTGTCGATACTGACGCCGTGGGTTTCCATTTCTACTAGAATATGTACCAGTGGCATATCAATTTCGCGGTATAATTTTTCCAATCCCGCTGTTACCAGCTGTTCACGCAAAATTTCATACAACCGCAGGGTTACTTCGGCATCTTCGGCGGCGTATTCCGCGAGGCGGTCAAGCGGCAGAGAAACCAGAGCCTGGCGCTTGCGACCAGTGCCGGTAAGCTCGTCGTAGGAAATTGTTTTGTAACCAAGCAGATCGGCGGCTAAGTCATCCATGTTGAAGCGCCGCCGGTTGGGATCGAGGACATAGGCCATGATCATAGTATCATCGCTGACATTCTGAACTTCGATTCCGTGCCGCTTTAAGACCAGAATGTCGTATTTGGCATTCTGGGCAATTTTTCGGCTGCGCGCATTTTCCAGAGCTGGTCGAAGCGTTGCTATAACCTGTTCGCCATCCGGCAGGTTCATATAGTCGGTGTGTGGCACATTTTCTTGGTCAAACAAAGCGGGGATGTAAACGCTGTGGTATGTTTCTTGCTCCCGCCAGGCAAAGGAAAGACCAAGCAGATCGGCAGCTAATGGCTTGACGGATGTCGTTTCTGTATCAAAGGCAAATATATCCAACCTGTTTAGTTTTTCTGCGAAGGTCTGCAATTCTGCAAGCTCGGTGATGGTGCGGCGGTTGGCATTGATATCGGTAACCGGTTTTTTCTTGGTTTCGTGTACTGTGGTGTTACTGTTGGCAACTGCCGTTGGGCTATCTTGAGAAAATAACTTGCTGAATTCCTGGTACAACACGCGAAAACCTTTTTTTAGCAAAATACTGATGTCCCGGCTTTTGTGCCGCCATTCCAGATTTTCTAACTGGAAGGGCAGTTGGATATTCTTGCGCAGGGAGACTAATTCTCTGGAGAGAAAAGCGTTGTCTTTATCGATTTGCAGTTTACTGCGCAGGGAATCTGGTTTTACTTTCTGCAAGTTGTTGTATATACCTTCGAGCGAACCAAATTCAGCTATTAATTTTGCCGCTGTTTTTTCGCCGACGCCTTTGACGCCGGGAATGTTGTCTGATGCGTCGCCAGTTAAAGCCATGTAATCGGGGATGGATTGGCATGAGACTCCTAATTCCTTTTGTACAAAATTTTCATCTATTTTTATAAATTCAGTTACGCCTTTTTTGGCCCGCAGCAGGGTGACTCCGGGGCGCAGTATATTAAAGAGATCTTTATCCGAGCTGGCGATTTCAATTTCGAGAGGCATCTGCCGCGCCTGTTCTGCAAAAGAAGCGATATAATCATCGGCTTCTTCGTTCTCAGGGATATAGACTGGAAAGCCCAGAGAATGACAGAGCTGGATTACTTCATCTAACTGCAGTTTTAATTCTTCAGGCGTCTCTTTGCGGTTGGCTTTATAAGCCGGGTACATGGCATGACGAAATGTTTCCTTGGGGGGATCAAAGACAACCAGTAGGTAATCGGGTTTGAGATCAAATAATAATTTGGCCAGCATCCGGAAAAAACCAAAGATTGTCTCGGTTGGCTGGCCCTCCGTGTTCATCATGCGTTGGCTAATGAGCGCATAGTGTGCCCTGAAGGCCATCGCGTGTCCATCGACTACCAACGCCTTTGCTGTTTTCGCCATACGAACAGTATCTTACAGTCCAGTGTCGCTGTAAAGGAATCTAAAGCTGCAACTTACTTTTAAGATGAAATTTTACTAATTCAATAAGATTCCGGTTTTGGCCAGCCAGCGAAAGGGGCTTCAAATTATGTCTCATCGGGAGCAGCTTAAGAGGTCAGGTTTGCCGAACAAAAAACTGTTTATAGTTTCTCAAAAATTTTTTGGAATAAAAAAATCATGAAAAAATACTTTTCTATGTTACACAATATTGGACAACTGTTTTTTATGGAAGGTGAATTAGCACTCTCGCCGTGGCTGTCCAGGACGGTGCATTGTGTCGCTCCCGAAGAATCGATTGGCGAAGTGGCCCAAAAGATGCGTGATAGATCCATTGGCGCCATCATGGTTACCGAGGGGGATCGTGTTGTTGGTATTTTTACCGAGCGCGATCTGTTGATGCGTGTGGTTGGAGCAGGCCTCAATCCTCTTGAAGAAAAAGTCTGCGATCACATGACCAAAGATATTATTGTTCTAGATGAAAGCGATTCTCTTGATGACGCTTTCATGTTGATGCTGCGGCGGAATATCCGTCATGTACCCATTGTCAGCTCAGGGCGGCTGGTGGGGCTGCTCTCAGTTAGAGATATGATGCGACACCGCTATAATCTAATGGAGCAAAGTTTAGTAGAAAGCAGACGCGAGCTGGCTGAATTAAAAAATCTGTTACAGGCGGATGGTTCTACTCGGTTGAGAGAATTACTCGAACAAAATGAAAAACTGAAAAAGTTAGCTCTTACCGATGAACTCACAGGCTTATACAACCACCGGTATTTTCAGGAGAGATTAGAAGAAGAAATTATCAGGGCCCGCCGTTATCATTATCCTTTGAGTTTGATCTTTATTGACGTAGATCATTTTAAGAAATATAATGATCGCAATGGCCATATCGAGGGCGACCAGGTGCTTAAAACAATTGGCAGAATTCTGCACACATTTAGCATGGAGATACATATTTCAGCCAAACTGCGGAAATCAGATATTGTTGCGCGTTATGGTGGTGAAGAATTTGTCGTGTTACTGCCTTACACCGATGGCAAACGAGGGGCGCTGGTTGCCGAGCGTTTGCGGCGAACCATTGAAGAGCATCCGTTTAAATACGAAGAGCACCAGCCAGGGGGATCGCTGACTATTAGCCTGGGGCTGGCAGCTTTTCCGGAACATGCCAGTTCACGGGAAGAGCTGGTGCGTCTAGCCGATGAAGCCCTCTACCAGGCCAAGAACGGCGGGAAAAACCGGGTATGCGTGTACAAGAAAGATAGCGCAGTTCGCTGAAACAAGAATGCCTTTCGCTGCAGTTGTCTCTCTGGAATAGAAAGGGAGCTCTGAATATGCCCTGTTTTTGAAAAGGTTATTTCAGAAAATCGACCTTGACACTCTGTTTCAACCCTCCGGATTGCAAGGGTGGCTGCTGTCAGAGAAGGCAGCTTAAGTGAACTTCAAAGTAGAGTATGGGAGAAAATTATGAGTAAATTTAAACGCGCAAAACTCGCGATGATTGGCGCCGGACAGATCGGCGGTAATCTGGCGATGATGGCCGCGCAAAAAGGACTTGGCGATGTTGTCTTATTCGACGTCGTCGAAAGCATGCCGCTGGGCAAGGCTTTGGATATCTATGAAACCACCCCGGTGGATGGCCTGAACTGCAAAATTACCGGCACCAACGATTATGCCGATATTGCCGGCGCGGATATAGTCATTATTACGGCAGGAATCCCCCGTAAGCCCGGTATGAGCCGAGATGACCTGCTCAATACCAATGCCGGCATTATGAAATCGGTAGCTGAAAATGTCAAAAAATATGCGCCCGATGCTTTTGTCATTGTAGTGTCGAACCCTCTCGATGCCATGGTCTATCTTTTCCAAAAGATTTCCGGTTTCCCCAAAAACAGGGTAATGGGGATGGCTGGTGTACTTGATGCTGCCCGTTTCCGCACGTTTATATCCATGGAAACCGGGGTATCCGTTGCCGATATCAGCGCCTTTGTACTTGGCGGCCACGGCGATACTATGGTTCCGCTACCCCGCTACAGTACGGTAGGTGGTATTCCGCTACCCAACTATCCGGGAATGACTAAAGAGAAAATCGATGCGATGGTAGAGCGTACCCGCAATGGCGGTGGTGAAATTGTAGCGTTGCTAAAAACCGGCTCGGCATTTTTTGCCCCAGCGGCAAGCGCCATCGCGATGGCTCAAAGCATCTTGCGCGATGAGAAGCGGATCTATCCCTGCGCTGTATATTGTGAAGGCGAATATGGCTATAAAGACCTGCATATTGGTCTGCCGGCCATCCTCGGCGCCGGAGGGGTTGAAAAAATTATTGAAATTGAGCTGTTGCCTGAAGAAAAAGCTGCCTTAGATCACAGCGCTAAGGCAGTGGAAGGCTTAAAGTCTGACTTGAACCGGCTGGGATTTATTTAAAGAAAGTGGCTTTTTCTTGCAGAGGAAAACTGTTATTGGCTAGTCCCGCGCTGTATGATCCAAATTTCCGGCGCGGGGTAGTCTTTATTCTCGAGCATGATGTGCGCGGCGCTTTCGGGTTTATCGTTAACCGACTCGTTCACAATGTCTCTACCCGTAATGGGATGACTCCTTTTGAAGGCGGCCCGGTGGGTGTTAAAGAAACCTATGTATTGCATACCTGCGAAGAATCTCCGTTAGCTGGTCGTGAGGTATTACCTGGTTATTTTGTCACTGATGCCGAAGAAGTCTTTGAGGATGTACTGGTCGCCCGTGAATCCATGAAGATTTTTAAGGGTTATTCTGGCTGGGGGCCGGGCCAACTTGAAGCAGAAATTGAGTCGGGTTCGTGGTATATCCTCAAGGGCGATGATGCTATTGTTTTCTGTTCGCCTGAAGATCAACCCGAAGGCAAATTTACCGAAAATGTTTGGCGCGACGCCGTGAAACGGAAGGGCGGTTTATTCGCCTGGTATGCGTCTTATGTCAAAGACCCGCTACTGAATTGAAGTTGCAGGTTTAAGAGACAGTTTGTCAAGTTAGCGTACAACGTCATTGTAATCGGGGATATTGGCAACCACAGCGCCATCCGCTTTAATTTTTGAAAAACCGTAAGTGAGCGGTTTGAAGTATTTTTTAAGATAGAAATCGAAGTCGTCTTTCTGGTCCATGTCAATCATCTGCAGGCGGGTGTCCACCATGCGTAGTTTGCCAAATTTGACATCCCCTTGGTAGAGGAACAGGTAGTTGCGTACCTTAGGTTCCGGCAACGGGGGGAACTTGACTTTAAACTCATTGTCAAACTTAAGCCTGAGACCATTTTCCTCGATTTTCATATCTGTGATATAGCCGCCGATTTTGGGTGGCGGGAACAGCATGAAAGGCTCCACGATAATTTTATTGCCGCGCATGGTAATGCCGCGCCCTTTGGGTACGGGCAGCAAAGTCTCGAGGTCAAGTCCCACCACATCGAGTAGGGGTTTGGTCATGGGGTTACCAAGCGATTTAATCTTCTCTGCTTCAATTACCATGAGCACATTGTCTTTATCGAGAGACATTTTTCCGGTCATTTCGAAACCCAACCACATGACGAGTTTCATATCGCCAGAGAGCAATAGCCGGCGCTCCGGTTGGCCATCCACCTGAATAAACTGCATTTTCAAATTTTTCAGCGGTGCGCCTTCATAATTGAAAACAATGTGGTTGAAGATATGTTCCAGAATTCGGGTTTCTAGAAATACATCGGCTTGTAAAATATCGATGGCAAACTGGTTTACGTCATCAAAATTTACTATGGTATAAGGCTTAAAAGGAATAGCTTCGCCCACCAAACTATACACCTTCATGTCAATTTCATCGGTAAGTCTGAAATTTAAGTTTTTAAGCAGCATATAGGTGCCCATGCGGGACCTGGTTTTTAACCCCTT